>JANLPT010000208.1:0-11725 GCA_031367405.1 Bryobacteraceae bacterium | reverse complement strand
TCGGTTTGATGATCTTCGGTTTGATGATCTTCGGTTTGATGATCTTCGGTTTGATGATCTTCGGATTGATGATCTTCGGGTTGATGATCTTCGGGTTGATGATCTTCGGGTTGATGATCTTCGGATTGATGATCTTCGGGTTGATGATCTTCGGATTGACGATCTTCGGCGGCAGCTTCGGCAGCTTCGGCCCGACCTTCGGTGGAATAAGTTTAGGCAGCTTGGGTGCTGGCATTTTCGATTCTCCTCACATTGAACATTCCCTCACCAAGAGGGTTGGCCAGATACGAGAGATGTGTCGTAAACTCAAGTCCGTTTCTCCAGCCCTCACTCACTTATAGTCTCTTATGCTAAAACAGTCAAAGCGTTTTTTGTTTTAGAGTCCGATTCGGGTTCTAATGTCACAAAGGTCCGCACTTTTCCGAATGTCACGCCCCTTCCATACCGCTCGCGCCCAAGCCATCGATCGCGGGATGGGCTTTCTGGAACGGCTGGCTGAGCGCCAGGCGGGCCTCGAAATGTTCGGCAGCGGCCTGTTGTATTGCTGCAGCTTCATGTCCGCCACGACGGGTGACCCGGTGCTGCGCCGGCGAGCCCGCGCGCTGAGTCTCGAAAGCTTTCGCGCCTGGCAAGGCCATCGCCGGGAAGGCATTTACGACGGAAGCGCGGAATCGTTGGCGAGCGCCGTCCAGTGCTACGATGCCGCATCGCGCTTGGGCCTGCGTTTTCCGCGCATTCAACAACAACTGCGCGCCGTCGCCCGCCAGCACGCTCCCGAGGACTTCTTCTGGTTCGATCCCCGCCAGGAGGCACCGCCGGCGAATGTGCCCGAGGCCTGCGTTTGTGGCAGCGGCAATCGACGCGGGGCGCGACGTTGCGCGCAGTGCGAACAACCATTAGTACGCGTGCCCGCCATGCGCATCTGGTATACCTGCTTCACTTCCGCCTACTGCGGGGAGCGCTTTGGCGTGCCCCTCGGCGTCCGCTATGCGGAGGCTTTGCAGTGGCTACCGCAGATGAGGCGCTATTGTGGTCCCCGCCACGGAGTGGTTCCCTTTCACGATTCCGTCTACGCCATCACGCACATCGTTTATACGCTGAACGATTATGGCCGTTTGCTCCTTTCGCCACATTGGTTGCCGCAGGAGTACAATTTCCTCGCCCAGCACTGGATGACGCCGATCGAAAACAACGACCCCGATATGGCGGGCGAGTTCATCGACAGCCTGCGCGCCTTCGGCTTAACCACGGCGGAGCCCGCGATCCGTTACGCCATGGAGTATCTGATCGAAAGCCAAAATCCCGACGGGAGTTGGGGCACCCGCGAAGGACACATCGACTACCGGCGCTTCCACGCCACCTGGGCCGCGCTCGACGGGCTCCGCGATTTTAAGTGGACCCAACACGGCCTCTCCTTCCCACGCCTGCTGCCGCGGCTGTTACGCTGGGCTAGCCAAGCATGATTCCCGGGCCATCGCCATTTCGTATTTATCCCACCAAAGCGGCGGGGCCCCAGCGCTTCGCCAGCCCCCAGGCCGTCTGCCAGGCGTGCTTAAGCGGCACCTGTTGTTCGAGCGAAGACCCGATTTATCTCACCGCCTTCGACATTCTGCGGCTGTCCGCCTATTTCGATCTCAGCCCCGCGCAATGGATGCTGCGCTTCACGCAAGATCGCTTCGACGGTGAGGACAGCCAGTTGAGGCGGCGCCCGGCGATCGACGATCCTGAATCGAGCGTCGTCACTTACTTACGGCGGCGCGCCAATTACCCCACCAGCCCCTGCCTGTTCTTGCGCTACATCCGGGAACCGGATGGCACTCCCCGGCGGGTGTGCGGCGTACACCCGGCCCGGCCGCTTTCCTGCCGCGAGTATTACTTCGATACCTGCCAGACGCGGTGGACGGGCGAGATTGCGGCGCTGCAGGCGCATGGGTTCGAATTGGTGCGCGATGGCGGGATTACCGCCGGGACGGTGGATGCCGCGCTCGCACAACTGGAACCCGTCGATCCGGCCGCCGCCACCATGAGCGTGCAGTTGGAGTATGCCTTCTGGATGGAAATGCGGCGGGCGCTGGATGTCGATGCCGCGAACAACGAGGGCGCGCATTCCTTCGATCTGGCGGCCTATCAGGATCCGATCGATGCCAAGCTGAACCGCCTGCTATCGTCGGCTTGGCTCCGGCTCGAAGAGAAGTATGGGCCGATCCCGTGGGGCGAACAGTTGCACGCCTACGACGCCGGGCTCCGCTTTGCCGGCACGCCGGAACACGCCCGCTTACTGCGCCTTGCCGAGCCTCGGCCGCCGCTGGCACCGGATCTTGCGTCCGGCCCTCACCCGCTCTTTCGTCGAGGAGACTATCCGCATTACGTCGCCAGCCGGGCCGCGCTGATGGATTTACCGGCCGGGCTCCGCTTCCGCAGCCTCACCGCAGACGCCATCGCCCGGCTCACATCGAAGGCCACGGCGGAGCATCGGCCGATGCTCAATGCGGCGCTGCGGGCCAGCGAAGCGCTCGTGCGTTTCGTGGCCTTCGCCGCCGCCGCGAATCCCTTGCTCGAGCAGGAGCCGCCCGGAACGCTGGAGCGCGAGATCCTGTTCGCGCTCTCCCGCATCGAAGCTGCGGCCCATCCCTGCTGGAAGTTGCATCCTGGCTTGCGCCAGTCCGCTCGTTGGGCGGCCCGCAAAGCGACGCTTCCCGCAGCCTGGAAGAATCGTTTGCGGCCACCCCGGCCCGCGTCCAGCGCGCGAATCCGGCAATGGCTCGCGACCCAATCCGTCCATGGCACTTGGCACACCGACCCCGCGCCCGGCGACGGTTGGCCGGAATCCCAAGCAGCCTACTGGCGTTCACTTCTTCACACAACGGCCATCGGCATCGTCGCGCTGAAGGCGCGTGATTAGCTCGCGCTGGCGAGCGCTGTCCCCTTGCGCTGTCCCCCCACTTGCCGCTGACATCGGTAGAGACGGGACAAGGGTGGGCGCGGTGGGAATGCGGGGCACGCCAAGGGGAGCGCCAGGCGTGCTGAATCAGTGTTGTTACGAAACGAAGCCAATTTCGAGGTTTTCCTTTGGGTTCAGGGTGATAGGAGCAGGATCCCCTCACTTACGTTCTGAGTCTATTATCGCGTGCGGTGGCAAGCGAAGTGAGCTAAGAGGTTGAATGGATTGAGCAAGCTTGATGTGACTGGATGTTGGACCCGGGGCAAAAGGAAGCTTTGCACTTCTGCCTCACGGTGAAGCGTCGCCACGGAACTGCCGCCCCAGCCCTTCCGAACCGCTAAAACGCAACGGCCTACAACGCCAGCATGCGCTCGATGGGGAGGCGGGCGCGCCTGATGGTGTCTTCGGACAATTCCACCTTGGGGCTCAAATCCCGCAAACAGTCGCGCAGCTTTTCGAGAGTGTTGCGCTTCATGTAGGGGCATTCGCTGCAGTTGCAATTCTCGTTATTCACGAACCAGAAGGTCTTGTGGGGGGCGCGCTTTTCTAGCGAAAACCGGACGCCGCTTTCGGTCATGACGATGAATTCGTGGTGCGGGTGGGCGATGGTCCAATCGATGAGGGCGGAGGTGCTGCCGATGTAGTCAGCGTAGGCGAGGACGTCGGGGGGGCACTCGGGATGGGCGACGATCATCGCGCCGGGATGTTCGGCCTTCATCTTCACGAGACGGCGCGACGGAAAAGTCGCGTGGACCATGCAGGCACCCTGCCAGATCTTCATGTTCTGGCGGCCCGTTTCCTTCTTAACGTAATTGCCGAGGTTGACGTCGGGCAAAAACAGAATCGGCTGATCGGCGGGAATCGACTGCACCACTTTGACGGCGTTGCGCGAGGTGCAGATGATGTCGCTTTCGGTCTTGACGCCCACCGAAGTATTGATGTAACTGACGATGACGTGGTCGGGGTGGCGGCGGCGGAAAGCGCGGACCTGCTCGGTGGGGCAGGAATCGACTAGGCTGCAACCGGCCTCGTGATCGGGGACGATGACCGTCTTTTCCGGATTCAAGACCTTGGCGGTTTCGGCCATGAACCAGACGCCACAGAAGGCGATGACGTCCCCGGAGAAGTCCTTGGCTTTGCGGGCGAGTTCGAGGGAGTCACCGATGACGTCGGCCAGTTCCTGAATTTCGGCGTCCTGATAGTGGTGGGCGAGGATGCAGGCTCCCCGTTGACTTTTTAGGTCGAGGATCTCTTCGGTGATAGTCGCAGTCGCGGTCATTTCGCCTTCAGTGTAGCTGATGAGCGAGTCGCGTCTGGATTCTGGCTGAGGGCATAGACGGCGAAGGAGGCGAGCCAGTGTTCGCCCCCGTAATTGCCCGTCACGTGCGGCAAGGCGGCGGCGATGAGCCGTTGGGCGGCGGCGATCAGGCGGAGGCGGCGGGGATTCGTTTTGGGCAGCGCGCCAGCGATGCCTTGTAAGCACCAGGCGCGGCTGAGGGACAGGCCGTCGAGGTGGACGATTTGGTAATCGGCACGGTCAGAGACTTGGGGTGGCTGAATGAGGTTGGCGAGTCCGGGGGCGCTGAGATACTGGCTGAACCAGGCGGGGAATTCGGTGGGCGGAAGGACGCGGCGCATCAGATCGGCGACTTCGAGACTTGGGGAAAGGAAGTCGGTGCCGTCGGGCTCCTGAATGGCGGCCATCGCCAGGTTCTTGAGGTAGTAGTCTTTACTGCGCTGAATGATTTGGGCTTCGAACTTACTTTCCTTGGCGGCGCGGGCCCAGTCGAGCGCGAAGACGAGCCCGAAGGCGGTGTTGGGATGGACGCCGGTGCGGTTAGGATAAGTCTGTTTGGGGAGATAGGCTGACCAAAGACCGGCGATGGTATTAGTAAGTGGTTGTAAGTGATTGGTCCATTGCCGGCCTTGCGGATCGTCCCAGGTACGGAGTTCTTCGTCTAACTTCAAGAGCCAGGCCCAGCCATAAGTGCGCTCGAAAGTATTGGCGAGTTGGTAAGTCTTAAAGTAAGTCACTTCGCCGGCGATGGCTGCGGGCTTGAGACTATCGGCGAGAATCGCGCGAATGGCCGGCTCTTGGGCGAGGCCAGGATTGGTCTTCAGCAAACGAACCAGCATCCAATGGCCATGGACACTGGAATGCCAATCGAAGCAGCCGTAGAAGGCGGGATGCAACTGGCGCGGAGTGAGCCGGACGTCGGCTTCGCCTTCGATGGTATGGGCTGTTTTGTTGGGGTATTCCTGTTGGATGCAACGCAAGGGCAATTCGGCGAGCCGGGTGGCGGTGGCAAGGTCGAGCATTTGGGTAAGGAGGAAAAGAGTGGTCATGGGGCTCCGAAGCTATAGGATAGCTTGGGAGTTAGTTAGCTGAGACGTGGCGTTGATTTCCTCTTGCACTGATCTAGCACATAATTGGCATAATCTAACGCCGCGTAACCGTCAGACTGCGCCAGGCGGTGTTGCCGGCGGTGTCGTGGGCGCGGATGACGATGGTGTTGAAGCCAGGGTTGAGGGGGATTTCGGCGCGCCAGGAGTTGGTGCCGGCGGCGGTGCCGGTGGGGCCGCTCGAAGACTTCCAGGTGACGGCGGCGATGCCCCCAGCGTCGTTGGCCGCGCCTGAGACGATGATGGTGGAGTTCGACGTGGCGACGCTGGGAACGTTGGGGGAGACGATGGTGAGCAAGGGCGCGGTGGTGTCCGATAGAGTGTCGCGAACGATGGTGAGGGTCGCCGTCGCGGTGGCGGCGTCCAGTGCTTCGGCGCGCAAGACGATGAGGTTCGCGCCGCGCTCGAGGGGAAGCGCGGGGATGGTCCACTGGGTGAGGCCGTCGGCTTGGCCGGTAGCGGTGGGGGTACTCCAAAGAATGCGGCGAAGACCTTGCGGGCTTGAGGCGGTGCCGATGACGCGGATGGTGGCGGCAGTGGTGCGGTCGTTGTTGTTGGGGGCCAAGATGCGGAGTTCCGGAGTAGGTGCAGGTGCCGGGGCGGGCGGGGTGGTGCTGACGCGAGTGACGGCGAGCGTTTCCCGGGCATTGGCATTGAGGGAATCGGTAGCGGTGAGCGTGAACTGATTGGTACCGGTGAGCAGGGGCACGTTGCGAATCGACCAGCGGCGGGCGCTATCGGCCAGGATTGTGCCGGATCCGCCACGATTGTTGGCCCATTGCACCCGGATAGGGAGCGTGCCGTTTTCGACGGTGCCGGCGAGGTCAGCGAGGTCAAGCGCGGTAGCGGCAACGGGAGTGACGAGGAGGCGGAAGGTAGCGGTGGGGGCCGTGCTGGTGGCGGCGTCGCTGGAGAGATAAAGCTGGCGGATATTGGCGATGTCGACGCTGGTGAGAGCGTTGTACTTGCGGTAATACGGGTACATGACGGTGTTGCCAGAGTCGGTATGCGGCAGGCCTAGGGCATGGCCGACTTCGTGCAGCGCGACGGAGAACAAGTCAGTATCGGCACCGATGCGAAAGGGCATGTCGTCGTTAAAGTGGACATCGCCGGCAATGGGCTCAGGGTTCGGCGGCGCGGGAAAGTAAGCATGAGCGATGACGCCGGAAGTGCCCGTGAAGGGGGAAGCATCGCCATGGTGGCGGGTGCCAAAAAGGATATGCAGGTTGCGGGCTGCCGCCGGTGACGTGCCAGGGAGGAAGGTGACGCGGACGACACGGGACCATTCGGCGAGGGCCCGTTCGATTTCCGCGCGCGTGGCGGCGGAGTCAAGCTTGGGGCTCAGCGCTCCCCAGGTGGTGGTGAGAGTAACCGGCGTGCGGGCACTGGCGGCCCAGCCGGGTCCGGTGGAAGCAGTTGCGGCGAGGGGACTCAATGGGTAATTGCCCATGATGCCGTTTTCGCACGCGACGACGGGCCAGCCTTTGGCCAAATCCTCGGAAGCGGGAAGGACATAGGCGACTTCGTCGTATTCAGTCAGGGCTCGGATGACCGTTTCGGGGCCTTGAACCAGCAAGTGGTGGGGCGCGAGATGGGGGTGCTCGCGGACTTCGAGGAGTTGGTTCAGGGCGAGGTTGCGGGCATCCTGGGGCGCGACGTCTTCGTGGAAAAGGACGAGATAAAAGACCGGGTCAGGGTGGCGTTCTTTGTCATTCAGGGTGAGCGGAAGGTCAAGCAGAGGGCTCCATTTGTCGCTAGGGGCGATGGAGGATTGGTAGCGGAGCGGGAAGGGCTCCCAATCGAAGGCTTCGGGAGTGGAGATCACGTAGGCCTGGTCGGGGATGAAGCCGAGGATGCGGGCATCGTTCTGGCTGAGCAGGTCGAGTTCTTCATGAGTGAGAGGGCGCGTGAACTGAACCAGGAGGCGCTGGCGGCCGGTCCTGATGGCGTGGCGGGCCTTCGCTTTGCTTTCGGGGGCCGTCAGCGGATCGTAGGTACGCGTTTTTAGGTGAATGTCCTGCGTCTCGACCGTAGGGTCGAGCGCGATGAGCCAAACGAGAAGGAGGCTGCAAGTGATGAAACGTGGCATTCAGTTTTAGGGCGGCCAGTGAGGGGGACAAAAAACTGATCGGCGGAAGTGAAATAAATGAGAATTTTTCCTTCGAGAACACACTTACTTAGTGCAATGCATAAATTTATTCTGGCCTTCCTGTGGTGTGATTTTGTTTGGAGTCAAGGGTTTACGATCCGGACCTTGGCGGGGTCGGATGCGGTACCTGAGCAAGGGGCGGCGCAAACGGCGGCGCTCGCCTCCACCGAGGGGATCGCCATTGACGGTTTGGGCAATGTTTATGTGGCCGATGCGCCCGACCATCGCATCCGCAAAATCGAGCCATCGGGCCGGATTACCACCATGGCCGGCAATGGGCAGCCCGGCGCGGGGGGCGATGGCGGGCCGGCGAGTGCGGCGCAGTTGAACTCGCCCTACGGCCTCGCGATTGACCTGGTGGGCAATCTTTATGTGGCGGATTTGGGAAATGCGCGGGTCCGGCGAATTTCAGCGGCCGGAATCATGTCGACCGTGGCGGGGGGAGGGGCAGGCGAAGTATCGTTGTTTGGCGCGCCGATGAGGGGGACGGAGGCGAAGCTCAATGCCCCGCGGAATCTGGCAGTTGACTCGTCAGGACAAGTGTATATCGCCGATTTTGGGGCGAACCGCGTGTACCGCCTGTCGGCCGATGGGCAGTTGACGCATGTGGCGGGGTCCTTTCTTGCGGGCAATGCGCCCGACAATGCGACGGCCTTGACTGCCCCGCTGAAGTCGCCTACGGCGTTGGCGCTGGATAAGGGCGGCGCGTTGTATATTGCGGATTCGGGCAATGCGGCGATCCGGCGATTGCAGCGCGGTTTGTTGGGACGGGTGACCTCGACGGCAGGCCTGAATCCGGCGATCAAGTTTGCGACGATTACGGGCTTGGCCATCGACGGAGCGACGGGGGACTTGTATGTGGCGGAGGGCCGCGATACGCCGGTGCGGCGAATGACGCCGGCGTCGGAAGCGTTTGCGTTTGGGTATGGGGCGCGCGATGTGGCCGTCGATGCGGCGGGGTCAGTCTGGCTGGCCGATGGGCCGTTCGTTCGTAAGCTAAGCCATTTGGGGGCGGAGGTGATTGCCGGAACCGGGAACTTTCAGTTTGGGGGCGATGGGGGTGTGGCGGTGGAAGCGCGGCTGAGGTCGCCGTCGGGCGTGGCGGTGGATAGGGCGGGCAATGTCTATGTCGCGGACACCGCCAATCATCGCGTGCGGCGCATTGGCCTCGACGGCCGGATTGAGACCGTGGCCGGGACGGGCGAAGCCGGGTATGGCGGGGATGGCAGTCTGGCGATTGCGGCGAAGTTGAAGTCACCGATGGGGGTGGCGGTGGACGCAGTGGGCAATGTCTATATCGCGGATACGGGGAATCATGCGGTCCGTTGGGTGACGAAGGCGGGGCTGATTGAAACTTGGGCGGGGACCGGTGCCGCTGGTTCCGCCGGAGACAACGGGGCGGCGAAAAAGGCGCAGTTGAACCGGCCGCAAGGGCTAGCGGTGGATCCGGAAGGCAATTTGACGATTGCCGATACGGACAATCACCGGGTGGCGCGGGTGTCAACGCTGGGGTGGTTCACCGTGGTGGCAGGTCGCGGGACGCCGGGGAATACGGGCGATGGCGCACTGGCGAAGACGGCGGCGCTACTGCGGCCTACCGATGTCTCCTTCGACGCAAAGGGGCTGCTGTACATCATGGACAGCGGGAACAAGCGGATCCGTTGGGTGAATGGGCAAGGCATCATGCTGGGGTTTCCGTCGGAGGGATTGATTGAGCCCATCGCGCTGGCTTGGAGTGGCGATGGATTGTATGTGGCCGATGCGGGGCGTCATCGGGTTTATCTGATGTCGGCCAATTCGGCGCGGGCAGAGATTGCCGGAACGGGGGAAGCGGGTTTCGCGGGCGACGATGGATCGGCGGCGCGGGCGATGTTGAACCGGCCGGTGGATTTGGCGGTAGGCCCGTCGGGCGAGCTGGTGATTGCGGACCAGGAAAATCATCGCGTAAGAGTGTTGTTGCGATCGCAGACGTTGCCCCTCTCAGTGACGCAGCCGGGTGTATCGGCGGTGGTGAATGCGGCGAGTTTGCGGGCAGCACCCGCGGTACCGGGCGGGTTGATGACGCTGTTTGGGTCGGGGTTGGGTCCGGTGGCGGGGGTCTTGGGGAAGGTGAATTCACTGGGGCGTTGGGAGACGTCGCTGGAAGGTGTCGAGGTCCGGTTTGACGGGATTCCGGCGCCGTTGTTCTATGTGCAAGACGAGCAGATCAACTTACAAGTGCCGCGGCTGGTGACGGCCCGGGCCCGGGTAGCGGTGGTGGTGCTGGTGAATGGGAATGTGCGGGCCACGCGGACGGTGGAAGTCGCCGAGGCCGCGCCGGCTTTGTTTTTAGGAGAGGGCAAGCAGGTGGCGGCGCTCAATCAGGATGGGGGCGTGAACTTACTCGCCAATTCAGCGGCGCGCGGCACGGTGGTCACTTTCTTTGCCACCGGGGCTGGACTGTGGGATATCGAAGTACCGGATGGTGCACCAGCGCCCTTGGCGCAGCCACGATTGCCAGTTACTTTATGGATTGCCGGCCAGGTAGCCGAGTTACTCTACGCGGGGGCGGCACCGGGCCAGGTGGGGTTACTGCAAATCAATGCCCGGATGCCATTGAAGGCCGCACCGGGTCAGGCGGCGGTGGTGTTACAAGTGGGCGATGCAGCGTCCGAGGTGGGTCCGGTGGTTTCGTTGCATTAGTCGGGAGTTGATGGAGTTACAGAGGCAGCAGGCGAATCCGGTCCCGTTGCGGATCGACCGTGACTAATGCGATCTGGAAGGCCTCGATTACATCGGCAGCGCGGGGATTGGGATGCTGATTTCCTGTTACGGGGACATGGACGCGGCGGGCGGTGAGTTTCGAGTAGCGGGATCGCTGGGCCGGGTGGCGAAGACTTTTGGTTTGGCTAAGGTGGAGCGGTTGCTGTCGTTCGATGCGGATGTGGCGGCGGCGTGTGCCGCGTTCGGTAAGGGTTAGGTGGGTTGGGATTTGGACCGGCCGTGAGGCCGACCCTACTTGAAGTTTTCGACTAGCATGAGGTCGCTGATTTGCTGGTCGGTGCGGACAAAGACCACCCAGCGGCCATCGGAGGTGACGCCGAAGTTCGAGTTGCCGCGCGCTGTTTCGGGGGGGAGCTTGAGGACGACGCTGTCTTTAGCGGTCGCCAAGTCGAAGCGGTGGAGGCCGTCGTTTCTATCACGGCCGGTCCAGAAGATACTGTTGCCGGTGACGTGCCACATTGCGCCGTTGGGTGTGTCCAGCACCTTTTGTTCGTCGCCGCCGCCCACCGGCATCTTAAAGGTGCCCGGAAGATCGAGCTTCTGATAGTAGAGCGTCTGGCCATCGGGCGATTCGCCGCTGCGCCAGCCGCCGTGGTGAGTGAGTTGGGCCTCGGGCGACGAGCCGTCAGAGGCGATCTTCCACACCTCGTTGCGGCCGGTGCGGTTGGAGCCGAAGTAAATCCAGCGGCCATCGCGAGACCAGTAAGCGGAGGCATCGTTGCCGGGGCTGGTGGTAAGGCGCTTCGGGGCACCGCCCTGGGCATCCACCACGTAGACATCGGTGTTCCCGCCGGGCCGCTTGGCAAACGCGATGCGACGTCCGTCGGGCGACCAACGAGGCGCCGTAGGCCGTGCGCCCTGGGTGGTGAGTTGCACGGGATTCGATCCGTCGGCACCGGCAATCCACACTTCCAGTTCTCCGGAGCGGTTCGAAGTAAAGGCGACTTTGGAGCCATCAGGCGAGTAGTCGGGCTGTAGCTCCCGGCGGGTGGAGGCGATGGTCCGCTGGGGGGGCAGATCGGGGTGTTGGAGGTCCGCCAGCCAAAGATTTTCATCGGAATAAGAAAGCTGAAAAGCGAGGCGCGCGCCCTGCCGGGCGATGGAGGGGGAATATATGTCGGCCCCGAGATTCGTGATGGGGGCCGGGGTAGCGGCATCGGTGATAGCAGCGCGGTAGATGATGCCCGAGGTAGCGGAGATGACCAGCTCTTTGCTGTCGGCCGTCCAAGCCCCACCATTGTTATAGGCCAAGTGAGTGTTGGTGATGCGCGTGGGCGTTGTGGAGGGCGCGGCGCCCCAGGGAAGCCGGAACCAGTCGCCGGTGCTGATATTTTCTGCGCGCAGGAACGCGAGCCACTGGCCATCGGGGGAGACCAGGGGCCAGGAATCCCCGATGGACTTCGGATCGGCGGTGGTGAGCATCTTTTTCTCACCGGACTCCACCGATACCATGGCGATGGCCGGAGGCT
>JANLPT010000185.1:0-55160 GCA_031367405.1 Bryobacteraceae bacterium | reverse complement strand
CCGCTCGATGGCCACCGCCCGCCCATCGATCATCGCTTGCTTCGTCTTCAATCGGGGCGACTGCGCATCGAGCGAGGCCAGCACTTCGTCGAGCCCCCTGGTGAGCGGAGTGAGGAGAATCTCCGCCGGCCTACCGAGAGGCCGTTCGGAATTGATGATCGACGTGATCCTCGCTTCAATCGTTGACTTACGCTGACTTAGTAACTCCTGCTGCTGCGCCAGCGTGGACTGTTCTACCTGCGCCTTCAGCACGTCCTGTTGCAGCCCTTTGCCCACCGAGTATCGAACACGGGCGATTTGCTCCAAGCGCTGAAGCAACTCCCGATTCTTACCGGTGATCTCGATGGCCTTGATGGTTCCGAACCAGTCATAGTAGAGCGCCTTCAGTTCCGCGGTGGCACTCAGGACGATGGCCCGGTACGTTTGGCGATCCGCCTCCGCGCCGCGCCGCGCTTCCTCCGCCGCCAGACCCAGCTTGCCTGGATAAGGAATCTCTTGCGAGACGCCGACGCCGACGTAGGCGAATTCGCTGTTACCCAATCGGGAGATCGGATGACCAACCCCGAAATTGCTCACACTGAATTTAGGGTCGGGCAGCGTGCTCACCTGCGATGGCCGCTTCATGGCCGCATCCACCCGATATTGCGCCCCACGGATCGCCGGGCTCTTCTTCAACATCTCCTGCACCAGATCATCTAGTTGGACGACAGACTCCTGCCCACGCACCGTTGCCGCCTGCTGCCCATTGAGAGAAGCCAAGCTCAGCGCGAGGAACGATAGGAGCATGCCGGACCGCATGGGTACGCGCATACACTTCCTCCTGATAGTTTCCTGGGAACACGAAAAGCGCCAAGAACGATCAGGGCATCAGATCAACAGTGGGAGGGAGACCCGGGCCATGGGACCGGGAAACGAGGGCGGCGACGTATCGATCAGCACCGGTTCAAAGACCAGGATCGTGAGAAGGCTGGATGAGAAAGCCTCCACCGTGGCCGAGTCCACCTGGGCCAAAGTAGGCAGGGAAACCTTCTCTTCCGCCTGGAAGTGCTGAACGGAATCCGAACTGCTCGTTTGGCAGCACGGGTCAGCTTTTTGCGAGCGGCTGCACTTGCCTTTGGTGCAGCAATCCTTGGTTTGCTGATTCGCAAACAGCAGAGGAACGCAATCGCCACCACGCAGAATGAGGATCACGGCGATGATCAACGTCGAAATGATCCGGCCTTTCCTCATACTCTGACTCTACGTAGATTTCTTCGCCTTTGTCAATCGCTGAAAGTGTTGGTTGAGCGAATTCAACAATCTTGCCGAATCTGGAGTCGAGCATCGCGTGATCCGGTTTGAAGGAAAAGCTATTATTGTCGCTGTCCTAGTAGCGCGACCAATTACTGGGAGCAACCAAGCGCGGCGAGAAATGATGCGAACTAAATTGTCACTCTTTGAAGAGTATAGAAAGACTTGACGGGAGCATTCGCCCCCGTCAACGGGACCTGCTCTTTAGCAGCCATCGCCAGTTAAAGAGCAACTCCCAGACCTTCTGCGCGAAGAGTTGCTTCATCAGGCCCGGCCCCGGTACAACATCCTGCGAGTTTTCCGTTAATGACTACGGCCGGTACACTCTTCACACCGTACTGCTTAGCCTTCGCTGCAACGTCTGGCTTGTTCATGTCGAGCACCTGAACGTCGCACGATGGACAGGCGATGCTCTTGACCAGCTGCACCATGGGTTCGCATGCGGGACAGCCCGCGCTAAAGACTTCTACTTTTCGTTTCGGTTCCATGATTATCTCCTTTTTACATTTACACTCAGTTGAACTAACTCAGCTGACTTTCTGGGCCAACTGTTCCAAAGCGATGCGGCGATTAAAACGCTGAGCCCCGCGTACATCGCCGGCATCGATTCAAATCTAAATTTCCCAAGCAGCACCACCGCCGCCCCCGCGACGCCCAGCGCAGCCGGAGCGACGCCCCGGCGTTCTCGCTGCCGAAAGGCTAGCGCGCCGACCGATACGATCAGAAAAACGGTGGTGACCCCGAAGAGGTAGCGCTCGGACATGAGAAATCCAAGCCCCAGCGACGTAAGTAGCCCCGCATAAGCAGGCCAGCACAGCGGACACGTCAGTTTCGGAAGCAGGGAGGCACCCACGCCTGGCAGTACCGCCGCAAAACTTCTCCACGTCATTGCAGCACCTCGTCCGAATCAATGCTTTCGAGAATCGGGCATTCGCTGGTGGGCCCACAACCAGAACAGCGCCCGGTGATGCGGCTAAGGACTTTCTTCATTTGTCGAAGCGTTTGAATCTTCTTTTCGATATCGGTTATCTTTGCTTCAGCCAGCGTTCGAACTTCGGAGCTGTCCCGGTCCGCATCGATACGGATGGCCAGCAGTCCCCGAATCTCTGCCAGCGAAAAACCGATTTCCTGAGCGCGTTTGATGAATCGGACCCTTCGCACGGTTTGTTCTGGGTACACCCGATACCCCGATGGCAGCCGGGGCGGGTCTGGTAAAAGCATTTCCCGTTCGTAGTAGCGGATGGTTTGGAGGTTGACTCCTCCGCGCTCTGCTACTTCGCCAATTTTCAGTCCCATGGTTCGCTCTCCAACGATCTAACTGTTCCCAGCGTAAACCCAGTACGCAGGTATAGGGTCAAGAGGTTTGACGAATAATTTTTGCGGCGATATTATCCGTTCGTACGATCCCAGCACGGCATTGGGGTGAACCGAAGGCAAGTACGCGCGGGCGAGTGTTGCCGCAGCGGGGCTCGGCAGGCCGGGAATCTGGGGCTGCAACGGGTGCGATAAGCTACGCAGTAGTATGCTGCGCATTATTTCCGCCTTCCTCATCGCCGCCGGTTTCCTGATCGCCGCCGATGTCGACCCTGCTGTGGGCACCGTTTTTCAGGCGAAATGTAACTCTTGCCATGGTGCGGCCGCAATGGGCAAGCTCGACCTGCGCTCCACCGAATCCGCCTTGAAAGGCGGTGCTTCCGGGGCGGCTATCCATCCCGGCGAATCGGCCAAGAGTCTGCTGATGGATAAGGTGGTTACCGGGCAGATGCCGCCTGGCAAGGTGAAGCTGACGGCCGCCGAAATGGACATCGTCAGAGCTTGGATCGACAAAGGCTTGCAGGCACCCGTCGCCGCCGTGATTCCGGCCGAGCACGAAATCCGTGGCATTTTGCAGGCTCGTTGTGTGGTCTGCCATGGCGCTGGCCAAAAGAAGGGCGGGCTCGACCTGCGTACGAACGCCTCGCGGTTGAAGGGTGGCAAATCCGGTCCCGCGCTGGTGGCTGGTAAGCCCGGCGAGAGTCTGATGCTGAAGCGAATTGTCGCCGGCACCATGCCTCCGGACAAGGGCGCGAAGGAGTTGGCCATTGAGCTCCCCACGGATAGCGAGACCCAAAAAATCCGCGCCTGGATCGCGGGTGGCGCGCCGGATGCCGTCCCGATCACGGCTACTCCCGATGCCATCGTCACGGATGCCGACCGCAAGTTTTGGAGCTTTCAACCGCCGGTGCGACCGGCCGTTCCCTCGCCGAAAGGCAACCCCATCGACGCCTTCATCGGGCAAAAGCTGCGAGCGAAAGGCCTCGCGTACAACAAGCCGGCTGACCGTTTGACGCTTCTGCGCCGCGCGCACCTCGACCTTACCGGCTTGCCGCCCACCAAAGCCGAAATCGACGCCTACCTCGCCGACAAAACTCCAAACGCCTACGCCCGCCTGATCGATAGCCTGCTCGCCTCGCCCCGTTATGGCGAGCGTTGGGGCCAACACTGGCTCGACTTGGCCGGTTACGCCGACTCAGAAGGCTTCGGCCAGGATGACGGTGTACGCCGCTTCGCCTGGCGCTATCGCGATTACGTCGTACGGTCCTTAAATGCTGACAAACCCTATGATCTTTTCTTAAAGGAGCAGATCGCAGGCGACGAAATGTCCGATGACTGGAAGAAGGCCAAAGGTATCGCCACGCAGGAAATGCTCGACCGCCTCGCCGCCACCGGCTTCTTGCGGACCACGCCCGACCCCACGAATTCGGCCGAGCGCGGCTTGATCGCCGAGCGCATGAACATTGTCGCCGACGAAGTGGAAGTGCTCGCCTCGTCGGTGATGGGCGTCACCATGACCTGCGCGCGTTGCCACAATCATAAGTACGATCCGATTCCGCAGCGTGACTACTACCGCCTGAGCGCGGTGCTGCAGGGGGCCTATGATCCTTACGAGTGGAAGTCGCCCAATAAGCGCGAATTTGACTTGGCGCTGGCCTCCGAACGCGATGAAGCCGAACAACACAACGCGCCTTTGAAGATTGAACAGGACAAACTGAAGGAGCAGATCAAGACGGCCCTTGAACCCTTCCGCCAAAAGCTGCTCGACGAAAAGCTGCAAGCGCTTCCCGAGGCCGTTCGCACGGACCTCAAGGTGAAAGAAGCCGACCGCAACGAAGGGCAAAAGTACCTCGCCGAAAAGTTCAAATCGACGCTGGAGGCCAGCGATCAGGAGGTCGCCAGGAAGTTCCCCGAGACCGTCCGGCTCACCCGCGCCCAAGAGGCCGAGTTGCAAGCCATTCGAGGCAAGATGAAGCCCAAGCCCCATGTCCGCGTGCTGATGGACAACGAACAGCCGTCGCAATCTTACCTGATGCGCCGCGGCGATCCAGTCAACTTCGGTGACCCCGTGGAGCCCAACGTACCGATGGTGCTGCAGAATGCGGCGTTGAAGCCGCTGGCGATTCTCCCGCCCTTCGCCGGCACCAGCGGACGGCGGCTCGCCCTCGCCAATTGGCTGACGCAGCCCAATCATCCGCTCACCGCGCGGGTTGCGGTGAACCAACTATGGATGCGCCACTTCGGCCGCGGCATCGTTGCCAGCGTCTCTAACTTTGGCCGTTCCGGCGTCGCGCCGTCGCACCCTGAACTCCTCGATTGGCTCGCCACGGAATTCGTCCAAAAGGGTTGGAGCTTGAAGACCATGCACCGCTTGATGATGACCTCCGAGGCCTATCAGCAATCTTCCCAAGTGGACGCCAAGGGCGTTGCCGCCGACCCGGATAACGTTCTGCTCTCGCGCATGCCGCTGCGCCGCATGGACGCCGAAACGCTCTACGATTCGCTGATCACCGCCGCCGGACGGCTTAACTTGAAGCCCTATGGCCCGGCGGACGACGTCGTCATCGGCAACGATAAAGAGGTGACCGTGAAATCGACGTCCGCCGGCTACCGCCGCAGTATTTATACCTTACGCCGCCGCCAAACTCCGGTCTCGCTGATGGACGCTTTCGATCAACCGGCCATGACGCCCAACTGCACCGAGCGCCGCCAATCGAACGTCGCCACCCAGGCGCTGCACATGATGAATGGTTCGATGACTTGGGAGCTTTCGAAGTACATGGCCGGCCGCGCGATCGACGAGGCCGACGGCGATCGCGAAAAGGAAATTGACCTTGTATATCTGCGCGCTTATGGCCGCCCGGCTTCTTCGCCCGAAAAGCAACTCGGCCGCGAAGCGATCGCCGATTTTCGTAAGCAATGGCCCGCCCGCCTCTCGACGGACGGCAGCGAAGCCCCGCGCGGTGCCAGCGCCAACTGGCTCGCGCTCGCCAACTATTGCCACGCTATCCTCAACTCCGCCGAATTCAGCTTTATCGACTAACATATGAAAACTCGTCGCGATTTTTTCCGTAACGTTGCTGACGGTCTCCATGGTGCCGCCTTGGCCTCGCTCCTCGGCCAGGACCTGCTGGCCGCCGCCTCGTATGACCTGAAGCCCAAGCCCACCCACTTCGCCCCCAAGGCCAAAGCCGTCATTCAACTGTTCATGAATGGCGGACCCAGCCAAGTAGATCTCTTCGACCCCAAACCGATGCTGACCAAGCTGGCCGGCACCGCTCCCAGCCGCGAGCTGAGCTTTGCCATCTCCAATGGCGACATCCCTGGCATGCTGATGCCTTCGCCCTTCAACTTTAAGAAGTGCGGCCAAGCGGGCCTCGATATCTCCGACGCCTTGCCCCACTTACAAACGGTGGCCGACGACATCACCATCATTCGCTCCATGTATGGCGAACACGCCAACCATGAGCCCGCGCTGTTTCTGATGCACTCCGGCCGCACCATCGCCAGCCGCCCGGCCATCGGCTCCTGGGTGAGCTATGGGTTAGGCACGGAGAACCAGAACCTGCCGGCGTATGTGGTGCTCGACGACCCCAAGGGCCTGCCCATCAACGGCATCTCGAACTGGCAATCGGCTTGGCTGCCGCCGCTCTATCAAGGCACGCGCTTCCGCACCGAAGGCCCGCCGGTGTTGAACTTGGAGCCCCGCGCCGAAATTCCCGCGCCACTCGTGGAAGCCGAACGCGGCCTGCTGCGTAAGCTCGACGCGGCCCATCGTTTGGCCCGTCCCGAGCAGCCTGAACTCGATGCCCGCATCTCGAGCTATGAACTGGCGGCTCGCATGCAACTTGCCGCCTCCGATGCCTTGGACGTTATGAAAGAAAGCGCAGCGACCCGCGAAGCGTATGGCCTGAATGACCCGGCCACCGCCTCCTATGGCAAGCGCTGCCTGATGGCCCGCCGCCTGATTGAACGCGGCGTGCGGTTTGTTCAGCTCTACATCGAGACCCAGATCTTCGACTCGCACGGCGACCTGGAAGGCAGCCTGCGCTATGCTTGCGGCAAGACAGACAAGCCGGCCGCCGCTTTGGTCCGCGACTTGAAAGAGCGCGGCCTGCTGGATTCGACGCTAGTTATTTGGGGCGGCGAATTCGGCCGCCTTCCCATTTCGCAAGGTGCCGGCAAAGCGGCCGGCCGCGACCACGGTCCCCACGGCTTCAGCGTCTGGATGGCCGGCGGCGGCATCAAGCGCGGGTACGCCCACGGCCAAACCGACGACCTGGGCTTTAAGTCCGCCGAGGACCGCGTCAGCGTCCACGATTTCCACGCGACCATCCTAAACCAACTGGGCATGAATCATCGGGACTTGGTGTACGGCCGTAACGGCTTGCAGGAGCGTCTGACCGACCAATTTCCAGCGCGCGTGGTCAGCGAGATTTTGGCGTAAGCAATCCCAGTTCGTTGCCATTCGCTAGAAACGTAGCACTCGCCAGAGGCTCGCGAAGTCGTCGGTCCAGGTGAGCGGAGCGGGATCGCGGGCCGTATAGACCGTGGTCATTTCCTGAATCGCGGGCAGCGCGAGCAGGTCGTTGTTCCCCGTCATCAACATCCACGTGGAGCCATATAGTCCCTTCGTGTGTAGCCGGACCGCCGGCCAGCCTAGCGGTTGACTAAAGCCGCGAACGATAGGTGCCAAATCAACTGACTTGTTCGAAATGTGAATTAAGAGCGCCCCGCCTGGCTTCAGCTTGGCCTTGTATAGCCGGGCGCATTCCTGGGTGAGTAAGTGCGTCGGAATAGCATCGCTCGAAAAGGCGTCGATCACTAGCACGTCAAATGGCTCACGTTCCCGTTCCAACATCCGGCGGGCATCGCCCACCACGATCTCGACGCGCGCGGCGGAGTCGCGCAGAAACGAGAATTGAGTCCGGGCAATGTCTACGACGTCGGGGTTGATTTCATAGAAGCGATAGACGTCGCCCTCGCGCCCGTAGCGCGCCAACGTGCCCACCCCGAGCCCCACAATGCCTACCCGGGCTTGTGGCAAGCCCAATCGCGCCAGCACCGCTCCGGCCCCGGCATTCGGACCATAGTAAGCCGTAGGCACCCGGCGCTTATCGGCATCAAGATATTGAAAGCCATGCAGAATCGTTCCGTTGTGTAACTCCTTCATTGGGCCCACCCCATCTTTCGACAGGGCGACCCGCAGGATGCCGAAAAAATTGCGGCGTCGCTCCAACACACCCTCCGTATCCTGCCGCGCGAGTAACACCAGCGCGGCCACAATGGCGATGGCTGGAATCGCATAACGGGCTACACCGATGCCGGGTTCATTCCTCCAGCCTAAGTAACGCACGGCCATGCAACCCATCAGCGCTAAAGGGAACTCCGTATAGTTCGTAAATATGCGCGGTGCCACCAAGGCCACAAAGGCGGTGCCCGCCGCGCCGCCCAGCGCGATGCCTAGATAGAACTTAGTCAGGGCACCCGTTTCAGGCTTACGCGCCACTAACTCGCCGAAGCAAATCATGCAACCCGTGAATAGCGCCAGGCAGTAAATACCCAGCCGTGCCCACCAAGGCAAGGCAACGCCGGCGACCTGCGCCATCACCGCCATCATCACAGCCAGCGCGGCTACCGAGCCGAAGATATGCGGTTGATACCAGCGGTCGCTTTCGAAAACGAGGATGAAGCAGGCTAAGTAAATAGCCAGCGGTAGCACCCACAGAAATGGGCTCACCGCAACTTCGAGCGTAAGTTGATTGGTCGTCGCTGCGAGTAACATGGCTCCGAGCCCGGAAAGCAGTATCCATAAGGCAAATTGTCCAGCCGGAACTCTTACGGCTTCGGTCTGCTCGCGCGACGCCGCGAACCGCCAGGCGAGAGTCGCGCCGAGGGCGGCGAATATCCAGTAACCAAGCCGCCAGCCGGCTAACTGCCATCGCAACGGCACCCACGGCTCAATCAGCACGGGATAGGCCAGCAGTGCCAGCAGACTGCCCGCATTCGATAGCGCGTAGAGCCGGTAAGGCGCGCGCCCCGTGGCCGACTCATACCATTGCTGCAGAAGGGGGCTGGTAGCCGAAAGAATGATGGCTTCGAGCCCGCACGTTAGCAGCAGACGCTTCATGACGCTCAGCGTCGGGTCGCCCCCCTCACTCAGCTCCGCTCCGCTCGCGAACACCTGAGTCAGCAAGGGTAGCAGTAAGAGCAACGTATGGTTCATTCGCTGGGTGCCGATCGTCACCCGCGACAGGCGATGAGCGTACTGGTAGCCGGCGATCAGCGCGGCTTGAAAGAACAACAAACACGCGGTCCACAAAGCAGGTGTGCCGCCGTAGAGCGGCAACAGTTGCCGCGCCACAATCGGTTGGATAGAGAACAGCAGAAAGGCGCTGAGGAAAATAGTAACGGGAAACAGCAGCACTCTGATCAGCTTACTCGTATCGCAGGGCCACCACGGGGTCGAGACGCGCCGCTTTGCTGGCGGGCCAAATGCCAAAGAAGAGTCCTACGCCGATCGACACCACGAGCCCGGCGGCCGCCGCCCAAAGCGGCACGGTGGTGGGAAGGTTGGGGAAGACGATGTGCGTCGCCATCGACAGCGCCCAACCCATCAGCATGCCCAGCAGGCCGCCGAGCCCGGTAAGCGCCGCCGCCTCAATCAGAAATTGCACGACGATGTCGATGCGGCGCGCGCCCAGTGCCTTGCGCACGCCGATCTCGCGCGTACGTTCAGTAACCGAAACCAGCATGATGTTCATCACGCCGATGCCGCCCACCAGCAGCCCAATCGAGCTGAGTACCACCATCACCACGGCCGTCATGGCCGTCATCTTGCGGAACTGCTCCACCATTTGCTCGGCCGTCGACAAGCCGAAATTGTCCGGCTTGTCATGCGGCACGCGACGCTCCTGCCGCAACACCACGCGCACTTCGTCGAGCGCCGCATGCAACTGGCCCGGCTTGGCGACCACCAGCAACAGATGCTCACGCGAGTTTGGAAACATCTTACGCATGGTGAAGTAAGGCACGATCACCCGTCCGTCATTGTCGCCGGGGATCGAGGACGAAGGCCGGTTCATCACGCCGATCACTTCAAACATATGGCCCGCCACCTCGATCCATTTGCCGGTGGGGTCGCCCGAGGCAAATAGGCCTTTGTAGACGTCCTCGCCAATCACCACTACGGGGCGGCGGTGCTCGCCCTCGGCGTCGGAAAAGAATCGGCCATATTTCATCTCCGCGTTACCGCCGAAGATATAGCCCTCCTGCGCGCCGCTAAAGTCGAGCTGATAAAACTCGTTAGCCTTGTAACGTGCCTTCACGATGCCCATATTGGGGAAAAGAATAGGACTTACATGCTCCACGCTGGGGCAGCGCTCCGCGATGGCTCGCGCATTCTCAAAAGTAAGTGGTTTGCGGAGCCTCTCCTCAGGAGTCAGATTCCCAAAACGGAAGCCCACCTGAAATCTGAAGGCCAGAATCGTATTGGTGCCGAAGCTGGAAAGTACGCTGCTAATGGCTCCATCGAGCCCCGTCAGGATGGAGCCTACGCCGATGATGGTGCCGGTGCCGATGATGACGCCGAGTACGGTAAGAAAGGCGCGCAGCTTGTAAGCGCGAATGGTGTCGAACGCCAATTTCACGGCGTTCCAGAAAGGGCCGTTGGTCATCGTTCCACCCGCAAAGCCTCAATCGGGTCCAACTGGGCCGCCCGCCGCGCCGGGTAAATTCCAAAGAAGAGGCCCACGGCGACGGACATGGTCAATGCCAGTAACACGGCGGAAAGGGGCATCGACATGGGTATCGGTGTCAGTTGACTTACGGCGATCGTGATCATCCAAGCCAGGCCAACCCCGATAAGTCCGCCGGAGCCAGATAGCATCGAGCTCTCCGCCAAAAATTGATTCAGTATGTCCCGTTTGCGGGCGCCTAGTGACTTACGAATCCCAATCTCCTGCGTGCGCTCCGAGACTACGGCCAGCATGATATTCATGATCACCACGCCGCCCACCACCATAAAGACGCTGACGATGGCAATGGCCGTAGCGGCAATCGCCCCCGTCATGCTGGCCCAGGCTCCGGATAGTGAATCTGAACTAATGATGGCGAACGAGTCATCGGCAGCAGGGCGTAAGTGCCGGTATCCGCGCAGCAGAGCGCGAATCTCATCTTGAGCCTGTAAGTGGTGCCCCTGATCGATCGCTTTGGCTAGATAGGCCATTTGCACACGACGGCCGAAAATCTGAAAGAAGACTTCGATGGGTACGACGACAAACGAGTCACGCGATTGGCCGAACACACTCCCCAGCGGCTTAGACACTCCCACCACCTCGAAGGATCGCCCGTTCACCTTGAGCGATTTACCTACCGCGTCAATGTTAGGGAAGAAGCGCTCCTTGACATCGTTGCCGATAAAGCAGCGCCAGAGCTTCTTGTCGTTGTCGACATCCGTCAGGAATCGCCCCTGAGCTGCTTGGTAGTTACTCATGGCCCCTACGTTGGGCGTCACACCCTCAATGCGCGCGCCGTCCAGCCGCTCATTCCCGAAACGCAAATCGGCTTGACGGCCGCTTTGCAAACCAATATCCGAAATGAGTTGCGCCCGCTGCCTTACGAAGTTGTACTCCTCGCGATTGAGCCAAGGATTCTTACGCTGCAATTCCAGAAATTTCTTGGGATCCCAGTTGCCGGTAAAGGCGAAGCGGACGACGCGAAAGCCATCCGAGCCCATGTCGGAAACGCTTTCGGCAATGTACCGGTCCATGCCGTGGATCACGCTCATCACGGCAATGAGGGTGGTGGTGGAGAGGATAATTCCCAGCAGAGTGAGAAAACTCCGCAGCTTACTCGAGCGTAAGGAATGCGCGGCGACGCGGACGGCCTCGCCGAAGGATGCAGTGTTTCGCGGAGATGTCACTGAACCGAAGACGACCGAAGGGGGCTATTTGTTCCGTAACGGGCCGAAAAAGTTGGTAATTGCCTCATCCACCCAAAAACGCGGGTTCTTTTTGGCGAGAAATCCAACGTGCCCACCGCAGGCTGGGGCGAGTAACGCCAGCTTCGGATACTGAGCCCAATCGTGACGCTGATAGACGGCAAACGGAATGAGTGGATCGTCCTGCGCTTGCACCACCAGGGCCGGCACGCGAATGGCCGGTAGAAACTGCCCTGCGGACTGCGAGGCATAGTAACTCCCGGCATTTCCAAATCCAAAATAGGGTGCCGTGATTTGGTCGTCAAAGTCCATCACGGTACGCACCTGGCTCAGCGCGGCGAGCCGGTCCTGATGCGTCCGGTAGTGGTCCGGATGCAGCCGATGACGCTCCGCGTAGCGCTGCTTCAAGCGAGTGACGAAGCGGTTTCCGTAAAGCCAATTTTGTGGCTCCATCATGCGGCGGCAACAAGCTTCCAGGTCAATGGGTGTCGATACTACGGCCGCGCCGGCCACCAGCGGCGTCTCTCCCAATTCGCCGAGTAGCTTCAACACCACGTTGCCGCCGAGTGAGAAACCCGCCAGGAAAATGGGCCCTCGCCCTTCGCGCTGAAACTGCTGCAGGATGAAGCGTAAATCGCTGGTGAGTCCCGCATGATAAAGGGTTTGCGAGAGCTGCTCCGTGCCGCCGCAGCCGCGCATATTCAGGCGATGAGTGGCATAACCCTGCGCCAGCGCCGCGTGGGCCAGGCTGCGCATGTAACCGGAATCATGTGAACCCTCAAGCCCGTGCAGAATGATCAACTCGCCTTGGGCCTCTTGGGGCCACTGACTGATCGCCATCACCCGCACGTCGCGCTCGGTGTCAAAGTAAGTGGCCTGCTGGGGAGTAACGAGGCGGGGCCGCTGCCAAAAGTTGGCGGCGATGGTGGAGAGGTGAGCGTTGCGGAAAAGAGGTTCGAATGGAGGCTGCATCGTAAGGATATTGAAGGGCCCGTCGCCGTCTATGCAAGTTTACCGTTAGTACCGCGTTGACGCGCGCCGGACCTCGCTTTCCAGAGCAACCCCCGCATCGTCCAGATGGTCGCCCGCTTCCAGTTCTGAGCCCGTCCCGCGACACTAGTAAGACCATTACACTAGGAAGTAGAGTGACCTTCCGCTGATGCAGCATGGCCGCATTTTGCTGGGCCCCGTGGGCTCGGGCAAGTCCACCCGCCTGCTCGAAATGTTCCGGGCCACCCCTTCCCGCATCATCGTGCCCACGGCCACCATGGCCGAGCATCTTCGGCATCAACTGGCGCGCGAAGGGCACCTGGTCCGCGACAAGCAAGTGGTCACGCTGGCTACGCTCGTCAATGAATTTGCGCCGGCGGATGACCCTCAAGTCTCGTCCGGCGAACTCCACATTCTTGTCCGGCGCACGCTCGCGCGTTTCCGCAGCCGCCGCTGGCAACCGCTGTTGGCCACCCCTGGCTTTGCCGCCACGCTGGCCTCGATCACCAGCGAAATCGACGCGGCTGGTTACAGCAGCCAGGATCTGGCGGCTACGGCCGATCTGCTGCGCCGCATGCATCCTGATGCCGGGGAGTTTGTCCGTTTCTACCAACAAGTCGAATTAGATGTGAAGCAAGCGGGCCGGGCGTTGCGAGGCTGGCGGATCACGGCCGCCACCACTCGGCTTTATCGCGAAGGTTGCCCGGCTGCCGCTTGGCTTTGCGACGGTTTCTTCACCCTCACGGAAGGCGAAATCGCTTTGCTCGATGCCGCCCGCCGCCATGTGCCGGTGACGATTACCTTGCCCGATGCCGCACCCTCTGCGCGCGCGCGCCGTTTGCTCGAGCAACGCGGCTTTGAAATCGAGCGCTGCACATTCGTAACTCCGGCGGCTCCGACGACGGTGGCGACCGCGCATTCATTTGAGAACGAAGTTACACAAATCGCGCGCGGCATTCTCGCTGTCCGTGCCACTGGCCGGCCCTATCGCGAAATCGGCGTAATTGTCCGCGCGGCTCATCCTTATGTGCCCGCGCTCCGCACGGCTTGCGAACGCTTCGGCATCCCGGCGCGCTTTTACTTCGCTCGCCCCCTCTCCAGTACGCCCGCCTTCCAATATCTGGACGCTTTAGCCAACGCCGCCATCGGTAACTGGGATCAGCGGCTACTGCTTACTTGTGTCCACCGCTGTGAATCCGCCGCCTTGGGCGGACGGCGCGACGAGATCGATTTCGAGTTACGCAGGCGCATTCCGTCGAGCGGCATTCCTAACCTCGCCGACTTACTGATGTTCACGCCATTTCTTGAGACATTGGAACGTCTTGAAATACAGCGCGAGCGATCGCTGCGTCCACCCATTTGGGAGACGGTATTTGCCGCCGAATCGCTAGAGCTGGCGGGCTTACTCGCTTCCGTGACGGCTATCCTGCCAGACCGGCCAATTTCTTTGGCCACTTACTGGGCGGATGTCCGCGCCATGGCCGCCGAAACGGCCATTCGCGAAGAGGATCGCCGGCGTGACGCGGTCCCCATCATTGACGCCCATGAGGCGCGCCAATGGCACCTGCCCGTCGTATTCTGTGCCGGCTTACTCGAAGGCACATTTCCTCAGCATCCTTCTGAAGACGCCCTCTTCCCAGACCTCGTTCGCCGCCAATTGAACGAATTGGGTTTAGCCCTGCCCACCATGGCCGGTCGTCAAGCCGAAGAGCGTTTTCTCTTTACGGTCGCCACCACCCGCGCCACGGCGGCGCTCAACCTCAGTTACCCCCGCTTCGACCGCGCGGGCGAGCGGACCCTGCCCGCTTTCGCTCTAGCCGGGTGGCCGGTGATCGACTGGGATAGCCAGGCGATTCTGCCGTTTGTTGACCATCGATATGCGCCGGCCCGTGCCAGTCGCATTGTCGATGAACGTTTGCGTGAGGAACTAGCCTTGCGCCATGGGTCAGCCAGCCCTTCGGGGATCGAGTCATTTCTTCATTGCCCGTTCCAGTTCTTCGCCCGCTATACTTTGAAGCTGAAGGACGCGCCTCGCGAGCCCAGTGAGCGCCTCGACGCCCTGGTGCAAGGTAGCATTGTGCATGACTTACTCGCGCGCCTCGCCGGTCGCGGCCATTGCCCGATGGAAGAGTTGTTCGACGAGGTGTACGAACGCGTGTGCCGCGAACGGAACATTCCGCCCGGCTATCAGGCCGAGGTGGAGCGGCTTAAAATGTTGCGCGACTTACGCACCTTCGAGCGGGACTTTAAGCCGGCCCCCGGAGGCGTTCCCCATCTCGAAGAGCGGCTCGAATTCCCGTGCGGGCCCGGCTTACAAATCAAAGCGCGCATTGATCGTTACGACGTGTTTCCGGAAGGCACCGTCGCCGCCTATGACTATAAGTATTCGAAGGCGGCAAATGTGACAAAACGTCAGGATAGTGAGCAGTATGTACAAGGCGGGCTTTACTTACTCGGTCTGGAACGCGTGCACCATCTGGTTCCTCGCAGCTTTCACTATGTCGCCCTGCGCGATTCAGCCAGAATTTCTGGATGGGATGACCCCGCCTCGTTGGGTGAGATGATGCGCCGCGCCACCGGGTTGACCAAGGAAGTGATCGGACGGGTGCGCGATGGTGAAATCGCTGTCGCCCCGGCTGATCGCGATCTTTGCCAGTATTGTGATTTTGAAACGGCCTGCCGCATCCGCACGCAAGACCAGCTGGCGCAGGTGGCCACCTGAGTCTGACTCCCGAACAACGAGCGGCGGTCGAGCGTTGGGGGCAAGACGTCTGTGTGGTGGCCGGTCCGGGCTCGGGCAAATCCACCGTCCTGGTCGAGCGCTACGCGTGGTTGATCAACGAACGCGGATTCCGCCCGAGCCAAGTGCTGGCGATTACCTTTACTGAGAAAGCCGCGCAAGAGATCAGGCAACGGCTGACCTTGCGCTTCGGCGGCCAAGTCTCCATTCGTCAGGAGCTTGAACGGGCTCCGGTGCTGACGATCCACGGCTTCGGCGCGCGGCTGCTGCGCCGCTATGCAATTCCAGCGGCGCTCGACCCTCGCTTCACGATTCTGGATGAAGCCGAAATGCGGGCCGAGTTACAAGCTTCGATTAAAGCCACGCTGGACCAACTGGCGGCGGAACGGCGCGGCGAGTTACGCCTGCTGCTCTCCGCTTGGAATACCGATCAGCCGGTGGAGCACTTAGCGGAATTATATGAGGCTTGGCGCTCGAGCGGGGGTACGCTGGCTCAACTGACACCCACCGGATCCAGCCGCGTTGACCGGTCGCGCCTCCTGCAGGCGACCGATGACTTGCTAGCCGCTAAGTCCGGCTGGCGTGACTGGCGGGCGGCCATGGCGCGACTTCCTGAAGCGCTCGAAGCCCACGATTTCGTCTTACTTGACCAAGGGGCATCGCTGATTAAGGGTACACGTGGTGCGGCGGCCAAGCACTGGCGGGCCTGCTTTGAGCAATATCGCATCGCCGCCTTGGCTCGCTATTACGCTCCTGTGCGAGACTTACTGGTAGAAGTATTCGCGCAGTTAGTCCGCGATATTGAGCGCCGCAAGTTTGAGCGCGGCGTGCTCGACTTTGGCGACTTGGAATCGCGCACGATTACTCTACTGGAGTCGCACCCGGACATCCGCGCCCGGGTCCAGCAGGAATACGAAGCGATTCTAATGGATGAGTTACAGGACACTAACCCGCTGCAATGGCGGCTGATGAACTTAGTCCGCCGCGAAGGTCGCTTCTTTGGCGTAGGCGATTTAAACCAATCCATCTTTGGCTTTCGTCACGCGACTCCCGAAAGTTTTCGCCAGTATCGCCAAGGATTGCTGGATTCCTTGCAGGTGGTTGACGAGTTACGCGGCAACTATCGCAGCCGCCCGGAGATCCTGCGTGCCGCCATGGACATCGTCTCCGGTGCGCCGGGGCTCGAGCCACCCTTACTCGAAGCGCGCAAGACCTTCCCTACGGCGGATGGCACCGTCATTGAAGCACTGGCGGCCGAGGGCGGCACACCCGCTGAGCGTGAACAGCTTGAAGCTGAGCATGCCGCCCGCCGCATTCAGGAGTTACACGCCGAGGGCATCGCTTACTCTTCCATCGCCTTACTTTTTCGTCAAACCACCGGGCTCGCCGTCTTTGAGAAAGCTCTCCATGCCTTCAATGTGCCCTTCGCCATGAACCTGGGCCGCGGCTTTTTTGAAGCCGCCGAAGTAACTGATCTGGTGAACTGGCTGCGCATGGTGGCGAACCCGCTGCATGAAATTGCGTTAGTCGCCGTGCTGCGTTCGCCTTTGGCCGGCTATAGCGACGAAGAGATCTACGCCATGCGGCGGCAGCCAGCCACGGCCACCGGATCTCTCGTCGATGCTCTGCCCGCTCACTTCGCCGCACGGCTAAGAACCCACCGCGCCCTGGCCGGCCAAGTCTCGCCCGACCGCTTACTCGCGTGCGCCATCGACGAGTCGGGTTACGCGCTCGGCCTCGATGCCCCGGCGCGCGCCAACGTAGACAAGTTACTCACGATGGTTCGCGATTGGTGGCACGCCGATCCCCGCCCGCTGGCCGGCTTAGTCAGACGGCTCGACGAACGCGCGCTTGAGCGTGAGCCTAACGCCCCCAGCGGCGTGAGCGGCGACGCCGTGAACATCATGACCATGCACGGCGCGAAGGGCCTCGAGTTCCCTATAGTCTTCCTTTGCGGGCTGCAACGCTCCGGCGGCGGTGGACGCTCCGCACCTCTCAGCTTTCACCCTCACCACGGGCTCGGCATCAGCTGGCGTGACCCGGCCACCGGCGACGCCTTTCACGATGCCATCCACCAACTCAATCTCGACGCGGAGGCGGAACGCGAAAAGGCGGAAGCGAACCGGCTCTTCTACGTCGGCATGACGCGCGCCGAACATCGCCTCCATTTCAGTTGGGCGGAGAGCAAGCAGCAGCGATCGAAGTGGCCGGAGATGGTCCGCCGCTGTTTCGCCGCCCGCCTGGTGATCGAGCCGCCCCCGCGTTGGGATATCGGCAGTTCCAGCTTCCCCGCGCCAGGAAGCCCGCCCGGCTTGCTGCTGAAGCCCATTGCGAGCGGCGAACCTTGGGATACCGCCGTTACAGTGACCGCGCTGACTCGATTTGCCCAGTGCCCGCAGAAACACTGGCTTGACCGCGATGGCGAACCGCCCGCAGTAGCCGGTGCCGGGCCCCATACCGGTGCCCGTGAGCTCGGCATCGCCGTCCATCGTCTGCTAGCGGGCGAGAATTTCACGGCTCCTCCCCTCGCACATCAGCTCGCCGCCTCGTTCCATGCGAGCGAACTCGGCCTTCGCGCGGCGCGGGCTTCTTCCGCCGAAAGAGAGTATGACTTCACCGTTGAAATCGCGGGTGTCATCGTTCGCGGCGCCATCGACCTTTGGTTTATTGAAGGCGGCGAACTCGTCGTGGTCGACTACAAAACCGGCGAAGCCGTTTCGGAAGAATATGCCTGGCAGGTGCGCCTGTACGCCTCCATCATCGGGCGCCACCTCGGAATGAAAGCGCGCGCCTACCTTTACTTCGCCCGGCTGAACCACACCCTCGAAATCAACCTTGCGGACCCCGCGCCGCTAGTAGAAAGCTGGAAGCAGGCCTTCGTCAACGAGAGCTTTCCGCTGCGCGAAGGGCCTCGCTGTTTGCGTTGCGAACACTACGCTCGCGCTTGCCCCTCGCCGTTCGTGTCATCATTAGGCCGATGAAATCAATGTTCTCCGGTGCCCCGATCCTAGCCTTATTTCTCTACACTTCGTGTTCGAGAACCCCGCCGGAGGTCATGTCTTCCAACCTTATGAAAAGCATTCAGAAACAATCCTTTGGCCAAACCAAAGAGGGCCTGCCGGTTGACCTTTACACCATGACGAACCCGAAAGGCACCAGCGTCTCCATCAGCACTTATGGCGGCACCGTCCAGGCGCTCAACGTCAAAGACCGCTCCGGCATGCTCGGCGATGTAGTCCTCGGCTTCGATTCCCTCACCGGCTACGAGAGTGAGCACCCGTACTTCGGCGCGCTGATCGGCCGTTACGGCAATCGCATCGCCAAGGGCAAGTTCACCCTCAACGGCAAGCCCTACACGCTCGCGGTAAACAATGGCCCCAATCATCTGCATGGCGGGATCAAAGGCTTCAGCCGCCAAGTGTGGCGGGCGAAGGAGGTGGGCGACAACGCTTTAGAACTCACTTACATCAGCAAGGATGGCGAGGAGGGCTATCCCGGCACGCTCACCGCCACCGTGCGCTACACGCTTACCCCGGCCAACGAGCTGCGCCTCGACTATACCGCCACTACGGACGCCGACACCGTCGCCAACCTTACCAATCACAGCTATTTCAATCTGGCCGGGTTGGCGGACAACCTGAGTCACCAGATCGAGATCTACGCCGACCGCTTCACCCCCGTTGACGCCGGACTCATCCCCACCGGCGAGCTACGCCCCGTGAAAGGGACGCCCTTTGACTTCACCGCGCCGCACGCGATCGGCGAACGCATCGATGCCAAGGACGAGCAGATCAAGCTCGGGGGCGGCTACGACCATAACTTCGTCTTCACCAAACAGGATGGGAAATTGAATCTCGTCGCGAAGGTGACAGAATCCACCAGCGGCCGCGTGATGGAAGTGCTCACCACTGAGCCCGGCGTGCAGTTCTACACCGGCAATTTCCTTGACGGCTCGCTCAAGGGTAAAGGTGCCCGCAGCTATGGCCGTCGCGCGGCGTTTTGCCTCGAAACGCAGCATTTCCCTGATTCGCCCAATCAACCCAAGTTCCCGTCGACGGTGATCAAGGCAGGAGAGACCCGAAAGTCCACGACGGTTTACCGGTTCAGCACTCAGTAGTCAAATCGCCCAGATATCGCGCAGATTCAGCACGAAACCAGCGACGGGCCCCTCGCCAGTAATGGAGTCGAGGCCGGCCTGCTCTTGAGGCTCCCGCCCTGGCCGGAATACGGTAACGGTGCGGGTCGCGGGAGCGATCATCCAGGCCAATTCCGCACCGTTTTGGGTCCACTCGTGCATTTTGGCGCGCGTGACTTTGGGCCGGTCGAACGGCGAGAGCAGTTCGATCACAAACTCGGGGCAGGCGTGTCTTGCGAATCGCTCCAATGAACTCCAGGCCGCGTCAGGCGAAAGCCGCGCACCATTCGGGAGGGCGAACCCAGCACTGGAGTCAGTCACTCTGCCGGTGCCCGCGATCCTTGACCAATTGAAGAGGCTTGCGGTGATGATGGCGTTGCGGTAACCGGTCTCAGCATCCGTGGGAGGCATAATGATCAGTTCCCCTTCGGCGGTGTACTCCAAACGAAAATCGGCGTACTGCTCGCAGAATTCCTGGAACTGCGCGTCGGAGATGTCCGGCACAAAGAGGGTCACCGGCAGGTAGGTTTCTGGCACCATCACCATAAACCTCAGTATACGACCCTATACTAGAAGTTCAAGGTCCAGGTTCCCGCATGGCGATTCCCTCCAAAGACATTCCGGCGCTAGTTGTCCCCCCACTCCCGAGTGACGGCGACGGCCAGTTGGAAGCGCTCTATCAGCGGCTGGAAGCGCTAGTCCGTCAGACGCGTCCGCAAGAAGACCTCGACCCTCTTCGCAAAGCCTTCGAATTCGCCCTGCACCTCCACGCCGGACAACGGCGCGACTCCGGCGAGCCCTATATGGCGCACCCGCTCGAAGTCACCCTCATCCTGGCTGGCATGATGATGGACCAAGCGACGCTGATCTCCGGCATTCTCCATGACGTCGTCGAAGATACGCCCGTCAAAATCGACGAGATCAAGAAGCGTTTCGGCGAAGACGTAGCCCGCATCGTCGATGGCGTCACCAAGCTTTCCAAGATCCAGTTCTACTCCCGCGAAGACCGGCAATCGGAGAGCGTGCGTAAGATGCTGCTGGCCATGGTTTCGGACGTCCGCGTCATCATTGTCAAAATGGCCGACCGCATTCACAATTGCCGCACGCTGGACGGCATCAAGGATCCGGAGCGGCGCCAGCGCATCGCCCAGGAGACGATCGAGATCTACGCGCCCATCGCCAACCGGCTAGGCATGGGCAAAGTCCGCGGCGAACTGGAGGACCTGGCTTTCCGCCATCTCGATCCTGAAGCTCACGCGCAGGTGATCCACGAGATTGAGACCACCCGTCAAGCCAGTGAAGAGTTCCTCGCCAAGATCAAGCAGATCGTCGAAAGTAAGCTGCGCGAAAACGGGATTCCCGCGCGCGTCGAAGCCCGGATGAAGCGGCCCTATTCCGTTCACGTCAAGCTGCAGAAGCAGCGCATCGGCATTGACCAGGTGTACGATTTGCTGGCCCTGCGCATCATCACCGATTCGGTGAAGAACTGCTACGCCGCGCTCGGCGTCATGCACAACGAGTGGCACCCGATCCCCGGCCGCATCAAAGATTTTATCGCCATCCCCCGGCCCAACCTTTATCAAAGCCTCCACACTTCGGTGATGGGGCCCGAAGGCCAGCCTTTTGAAGTGCAGTTCCGGACTGAAGAGATGCACCGCGTCGCCGAAGAAGGCATCGCCGCGCACTGGAAGTATAAAGAGGGCAAGCGCGGCCACGCCGGTGACGAGCGCGTCGCCTGGATGCGCCAACTCGTCGAATGGCAAAAGGAGATGCGCGACCCAGCCGACTTCATGTCCACCCTCAAGCGGGACCTGAACACCGAGGAAGTGTACTGCTTCACGCCGGGCGGCAAGGTGATCATGCTGGCCCAGGGCGGCTGCCCGGTCGACTTCGCCTACGCCGTACACTCCGACATTGGCCACTCCTGCGTCGGCGCTAAAGTGAATGGCCGCATCGTCCCCCTCAAGTACGAGCTCAAGAATGGCGATGTTGTAGAGATCCTCACGCAGACGGCCCACTCGCCCAGCAAAGATTGGCTTAGTTTCGTCAAGTCGTCGAAGGCGCGCAATCGCATCAAGCACGTCATCAACGCCGTGGAACGCGTGAAAGCCATTGAAATTGGCGAAAAGTATCTTGAGAAAGAGGCGCGCCGCTTGGGCGTGGCGCTCTCGCGAATCACCAAAGAGCAATTCGAAGCCGTCGCCACGGAGTATGGCTATCCCAAGATCGAAGACCTACACGCCGCGCTCGGCTACGGTAAGTATTCGGCGCGTCAGGTGCTGCACAAGCTGGTGCCGGAGTTAGTCACTGAGACGGTGGAGCCGCCCAAGACTGAGCCCGCCGTTCCGGCCAAGCCCACTGCCGCCGCTGAAGACCAGGACCTCGTCCTCACCGTCGACGGCATGAACGATCTGATGATCAATCTGGCCAGGTGCTGCAACCCGATCAAGGGCGAGCCCATCGTCGGCTACATCACCCGCGGCAAAGGCGTCATGGTGCATGCCAAGGATTGTAAGAACGTCGATAACCTGATGTACGAAGCGGAACGCCGCATTCATGTCGATTGGACGCGCAACACCGGGCGCACCTACCGGGTGCGGCTCACCGTCTATTCCGATGACCGGCTCGGCATGCTGAACCAGATCACCTCCATCCTGTTCGCCGAAAACTCGAATATTCAAAGCCTCGAGACCCGCGAAGACGCCGAGCGCGGCGAAGGAAAGATCGTTGACGTCTCCACCGACGTGCGCGACAAGAAGCAGCTCGAAAAAATCACGGCCACCTTGCGCCGCATCTCCGGAGTCCGCCATGTCGACCGCATCCAGTGACCCGCAACACATCGCCATCTCGAAGTCGAAAGGCATCGACATCGATTGGCAGGATGGCCAACATTCCTCTTTTTCCATCGAGCTCCTGCGCGACCAGTGCCCGTGCGCGGTCTGCACGGGTGCCCACGGCACGGAGCCGCAAAAGACAAGCTACTCGTCCCCACAAGCCCCCGCCTTTCAAATGTACAAGCCCCGCTTGCGCATGGACGGCGTCGAACCCATCGGCAACTACGCCATCAAGATCGCCTGGAACGACGGCCACAGTACCGGTATTTATTCCTGGACCTATCTTCGCAAGCTGGCCGATGAAGGCAATTGAAATTTTGATTCCCGCCGATAGGGTGAAGTAGAATATACTGTTGCTATTCCGTTGGTATGGGTTAAGGATGGTGAGTTTGCTAAATGCCTTCTTCCTGCTCCCGCTGATTTGGGCGGAGCTGACGGCGGCGGAGTTGCCCGCTGGCACGATACTCGAAATTCGTCTACTCACCGCTGTGTCGTCGCACGACGCTAAACGCGGTGACTTGGTGCGCGGTCTCACCGTCGTACCCGTGCGCTCTGCCAACGGCGATCTCTTGTTGCCCGTCGGCACCATCGTCCAGGGCCGCGTCGAACGGGTTCACCGCGTGGGTCTCGGCCTCATCCATGAAACGGCTTCGCTGCGTCTGCGGATGGATGAAGTGCTCACCAGGAATCACGATCCCCAACTGATCGAGACCCGCCTCCTCTCCGTCGACAATGCCCGCGAAAAAGTCGACCGTCTGGGCACCATCCACGGCATTCGCGCCACCGCCAGCATGGCGCATCGGCTCCACCGCCGTGCGTTGGGCCTGATGACGTGGCATCCCATCGTCGGCGTCTCCGCCGCGATCGCCGCCAACATCCTGTTCAAGTTCCCTGAGCCCGAAATCAATTATCTTCCGGGCACCGAACTACACGCCCGGCTGGAGCAACCGCTCTCCCTCGACCCGGTGCCCGAATCGCTTGACCAAGCCCGCGACCTTACCACCGCCGAAGGCACCAGCTTCGCCGAAGCCGTGGCCAACATGCCCGAATGGACCCACCGGCCTCTCTCTACCAAACCGATTGACCCCACCAATCTGCTGTTCGTCGGCGATCGCCAACGGCTGGAGCGCGCCTTCGCCGCCGCCGGCTGGGATCCTGCCGACCGCATTACTGGCCGCAGCCGCCTGCAGTCGATTCGCGCCGTGGCCGAATCCCGCCCTTACCGCGACGCTCCCATGAGCCCCATGCAACTCGCCGGCCGCACGCCGGATATCCTGCGCCAACGTGGCCTCAATACGTTCACCAAGCGCCATCACGTCCGCATCTGGCACCAGCCGGAAACCGTCGATGGGGAAGAGCTGTGGCTCGGTGCCGCTACCCACGACACCTCGGTCTGCCCTACCTTTAGGCCGCTGGGCTTTTCGCACCACATTGAAGCCAAAGTGGATCTCGAGCGCCAGAAGGTGCTGCATGATTTGATCCTCACCGGCTGCGTCGCTTCGCATGGCATTGTCGACCGCGCCACCGCCGCCGAATCTCAGCTTCGTTCCACCAAGCACCTTTCCACCGACGAAGCCGTGGTGATTATCCGTTTGAATGAATGCCGGGCTCCCTTACCTGTGCCGGTGGATGAAGCGCTGCGCATTCCGCAGCCGAACCGGGCCACTCGCGTCACGCGCCGCATCACCCTAACGGCCCGCAATTACGTCTTGCGTGAAAACATTGCCTTTCGCGCCTACGACGCGGCGCGCTTGGTCTGGTTCATCGTGGGCAAGGCCGGACGGACTCAGGCGGAGCCAATGCCCCAGCGTTCGTTCTCCACGGCCGAGCGCTTTGCGGTGCCCGCCGGGCCGGTCGCCTCGGTTCAGGGTACGCTGGCCCAATGAGTGCGCCGCTGCGCCGTTACGAATGGATTCTCGTCGCATTCTTTGTTTATATCGCCAGCCTCGCCGTCGTATTCTGGAGACCCGTCGGCATCGCCGCCGCCGTCGCGGGGTTGACCTTGGTGGTGGGCATTGCCCGTATCGATGCGGTAATCGCGCGCCCTGGGAGCCGCGCGCTGCGCGACTGGATGTCGCCCGGCTACGTGCTCGCCGCTTATTGGAGCCTCGCCCCATTGGCTCGCGGCCAGGAAGCGCGACTCTTCGACGCCCATTGGGTGCAGTGGGATCGCGTGTTGTTGCATGACTTGGGTCTGCGGCAAATGATCGAGAGCGCCGGGCCGCTGCTGCCCGCTTCGCTCGAGTTTGTTTATCTGTTGCTCTACGGCTTACCCACCGTGCTCATCGGCTGGTTCTATTGGCAGCGCCGCCGCGATCGGCTCGAGAGCTTCCTCGAAGTGCTCTTCGCGAGCGCTCTACTGACGTACGCCCTGATTCCGCTGCTGCCCTCGGCCCCGCCGCACCTCGAGTTCCCTCGCGATGACCTGCCGCTTTACCTCTCCGCCCTGCGCCGCCTCAATTTGTGGTTGCAGAACGGCGCCGACATCACCACCGGCGTCTTCCCCAGCGGCCACGTCACGGTGGCCATCGCCTGCCTGCTGGGCATCAAGCGCGTCATGCCCGATCGAACCCAGCTCCTCCGCAGCCTATCGATTTATGCCGGCCTGCTGCTGCTCGCCACCATTTACGGCCGCTACCACTACGCCGTCGACGTTTTCGCCGCCGTGGGCGTCGCCTACGTCGCGTCCCTGCTCACCGGGCGCCTAGCCGACTGGCAACCCACCGCTATGCCCGAAGTCGCCACCGCCTTCCAGCCGCGCACGAAGTAAGCGGCTCACGCTAGGCCACAAAAACCCAGTGACTACCAGTGGAAACCTATCGAGGACCTGTCCCCTGAATGGCCAACCCTCACGGACTCCGGGTTGCCGGCCATCCGCCAAGTCTACGAGGACCTGAAAACTCTCGACCCCGCCGCTACTAGTATCCCTGAGTTTCCCCCGAACCCACTCAAACAAAAACACTTAATCCCTCAACAAAATGGCCGGCGCGCATTTTCCTGCATCTTTTGGGCAAGACCTCGCCACGTTTCCAACATACCCAGTCACGAAAAACAAAAAAATCCCCAACCCATTAAAAACAAACCATTTCCCGCAAAATTCACCTCAAAACCAACCCAACTTCTTGCACCCGCATGACATCCTGAAAGTGGAGGAACCATTGTCCACCCCCAAGCAAATCGCGGCCAACCGCCGCTACTCGCAAAAATGCATCGGCCCTCGCAGGCAAAGCCAAAACCCGGCTCAACCCCTAAAGCGCGGCCTCCCCTTCGAACCCGACGCAGCAATCCCGTTCTCGACGACCTCCAGCCTCAAGGCATCTCTCAGCAGATCCTCGTCGAGCCCTTCGTCCAGAGCCCCTGGTCCACCACGACTTCCAGCGCTCCCTCCGTGCTCCCGAGCGCAATCACCTGCTCGTAACCCCATCAGAAGAAAACGATAACTCAGAAATTGGCTCTGTTTCGCAAAATACCCGGCTCTGTTCGATTCGGGGTCACCGGGTGATGCGCGGCAAAATTATGGCAGGGCTTTACCAAAAGACTCGCCCGATTCCCATTTGTAAGGCATGCTAGAGGAGATGGCAACTAGCGAATTGGCTACTTTGGGCGGCGGATGTTTTTGGTGTTTGGAGGCCGTCTTCGACCAAGTGAAGGGCGTGGAAGCGGTGGAGTCGGGCTACATGGGCGGCCACGTCGACCAGCCCACTTACCGGCAGGTTTGCGGCGGCAACACCGGCCATGCCGAAGTGGTGCAGATCCACTTCGATCCGGACGTGATCACTTTTCGCGAACTGCTCGAGGTCTTCTTCGCCATCCATGACCCGACGACGTTAAACAGCCAAGGTGCCGATGTCGGCACGCAATACCGCAGCGTCATTTTCTACAACACGGCGGCACAGGTGGCCACCGCGCGCTCAGTGATCCAGGAGCTGACGCCGGCGTTTGCCTCGCCCATCGTCACGAGCATCACGGCCTCGACGCGCTTCTTTATGGCCGAAGAGTCCCATCAGGAATACTTCGTCCACAATGGTGGCGCGCCGTATTGCCAGGCGGTGGTCGCTCCCAAAATCGCCAAGTTTCAAAAGTACTTCAGCGCCAAGCAGAAGCCGTAATCGTCTAATCGAGAAGCGCGACCAATTACTAGCTAGCTTGGGACTTTGCCTGTGGGTGGCGGCCGGCGTCATGCTGGCCGCCTCGCCCGAAGTGACCTACCGCGACGGAGTGTTTGTCGTTTCTGCTACGACCTTTACCGTGTCGCTGGATCAAGCCGGCGCACCCGCTTTGGCTGGCACCTATGAACGCCGAGGCAACGAGACTGTCTTCACGCCGCGCTATCCGGTGCAGCCCGGGGCCAGCTATCGGGCGGCGGGTGTGGTGATTCGTATTCCTGATCGCCCGGCTCGCGCGCCTGCCACGGTGACTGCCGTCTATCCCACCGGGCCGGTGCTTCCCGAGAATCAACTCAAGCTGTACCTGCATTTTTCCGCACCCATGAGCCGGGGCGAGGCCGTTCGCCGCGTTCGGTTGCGGCGGGCGAGCGGTGCGGAGGTCACTGAGCCTTTTCTCGAAATCGATGAAGAGCTCTGGGACCCGGACGGCCGGCGCTTGACGCTGCTGTTTGACCCGGGCCGCATCAAACGCGGGCTGCGATCGCGTGAGGAAGCCGGTGGCGCGTTGATCCCGGGCGAACGCTATAGCCTCGTGATTGACGGCGGCTGGCCGGACGCCTTCGGCCAACCGCTGGCGCGCGGCTTCCAGCACGACTTTACTGCCGGGCTGGCCGCCCGTACGCCGCTGCGTCCGAAGCTGTGGCGCATTACGGCCCCTACTTCTGCACAGCCGCTCATGATCGATTTCGGTGAGCCGGTTGACTCTGCGCTGGCCGTCCGGCTAATTCGCGTGCTCGATTCCGGTGAACACGCGGTCGCCGGCAGCGCGCGCCTCGAACGGTACGAGTCGCGTTTCAGTTTCCGGCCGAGCCGGCCGTGGCTGCCGGGCACTTACACGATTGAAGTGAACCCTTTGTTGGAGGATGTGGCCGGTAACCGCGTCAATCGCGCTTTCGATGTGGACCCTGGTGGCCGCGTCACCACGATTGATGACCGTGAGGCCGCTACGCGTCTCAGGTTTGTGGTTCGCCGTTAGTGAGCAGCGCGGCTCTTCGCGATGGCTTGAGCAGCAGGGTAAAGTAGAATCTCAGCCCATGAACCACCAAATACTTGCGCCGTTGAAGCCTGGATATGAAGCGATCTTGACGCCTGAAGCGATTGCTTTCCTGGTGGGTCTTGAAACCCGCTTTGGCCCACGGCGTCTCGAACTGCTGGCGAAGCGCGACGTACGGCGTCTGGAACTCGAAGCGGGTGTACTGCCGGACTTCCTCGAAAGCACCCGCGCTATTCGTGAATCCGTCTGGACGGTCGCCGCCATTCCGGCGGCGCTGCAGGATCGGCGCGTCGAGATCACCGGCCCCGTGGAGCGCAAGATGGTGATCAACGCGCTCAATTGCGGTGCGCCCACCTTTATGGCTGACTTCGAGGATTCGAACTCACCCACCTGGACCAATGCCATCGACGGACAGATCAACCTGCGCGATGCCGTCGCCGGCACCATCGGCTTTACCAGCCCTGAGGGTAAGGTCTACCAGCTGAACGACAAGCCGGCCGTCCTCATCGTGCGCCCGCGTGGATGGCACTTAGTGGAGAAGCATTTTTGGGTGAATGGCGCGCCTATCTCCGGCTCGCTTTTCGACTTTGGCTTGTACTTCTTTCACAACGCCAAGAACTTACTCGCCAAGGGCGCGGGGCCGTATTTTTATCTGCCGAAGATGGAGAGCCACTTGGAAGCGCGCCTCTGGAACGACGTCTTCGTCTTCGCCCAGGAGCATTGCGGCGTACCGCAAGGCAGCGTCCGCGCCACCGTGCTGATCGAGACGATTCTCGCCGCCTTTGAGATGGATGAGATTCTGTGGGAGTTACGCGACCACTCGGCGGGCTTGAATTGCGGCCGTTGGGATTACATTTTCAGTTACATCAAGAAACTCGGCCACCGCGTGGATAAGATTCTGCCCGATCGCGCCCAAGTCACCATGGATCGCGACTTTCTGGATGCCTATGTCCGGCTGCTGATTAGAACCTGCCATCGCCGCGGCATTCATGCCATGGGCGGCATGGCCGCGCAGATTCCGATCAAAAATAATCCCGAGGCCAATGCGGCGGCCTTTGAGAAAGTGCGGCTCGACAAGTTACGCGAAGTGTTAGCTGGTCACGATGGCACCTGGGCGGCGCATCCGGGTTTGGTGCCGGTGGCCATGGCCGTCTTCAATGAGCACATGCCCACGCCGAACCAGGTGTCTAAGCAGCGCGACGATGTCGTGACCGCCGAGCAGCTATTGAAGCCCACCGTGGGCGACATCACCGAACGCGGTTTGCGCATGAATGTCGATATCGGCTTGCAGTATCTCGAAAGCTGGCTGAACGGCAATGGGTGCGTGCCGATCTATAACTTGATGGAAGATGCGGCGACTGCCGAGATCTCGCGCGCGCAGGTGTGGCAGTGGGTGCGTCACAGAGTCACTCTAACCGATGGCCGCCACGTGACGATGGACTTAGTCCGCGAAATCATGGCGGCAGAGTTAGCAGCCAATCCCGGCACCCCGGCCAAGAATGAAGCCGCGCGGATCTTCGACACGCTGATTGCCACGGAGCGCTTCATCGATTTCTTGACCCTGCCGGCTTACGAGCAATTGGCGTAGGGCAACGACAAAGCGTAAAGTTCCCAAACGACATCAAAGCACCAAGCGAACCTAACTCAGTGGTCAATGATTCCACTTAGCCCATCCTTCCTATGCGGCGCGACACCAATTTGGCCGATCTTGGCCTTGAGGTGATTGATATGGTTGAACTCGAGAGGCTATTGGAGTCCCCCGTTTCCATTGGCAAGCTACCAAGGCTTCCATTGCTGGCGTTAAGTGGTCTGCCCGATACGGGAGGAGTTTACTTTGCCCTTGATCAAGGCGAACGAGTTTGGTACGTTGGGCTCGCCATGAGTTTACGACAACGTTGGCGAGCTCATGAGCACCTAGAAGCATGCCGTGGGAATGGGGTAGAGAACATCGCATGGAGTGAGTGCAGTTCTGACTCGACTCGCAAAGAGCTTGAGCGAAAGTGCATTAAGTTCTTCCAGCCGCCGATTAATGACCGGATGAATCATCCAGAGCTTCCCACCATTGCTTTCGGCCTGTCGCCTGACCAGGAGGTTGAAAGATTCATCAGGCTTCAAATTCAGAAGAGGCTGATCGATATGGAACTCGAGATGCTCAAACCGAATCTAGTGTCCCATTGTCAGGCCAGACCAGATGGAAAGATTACGCACGCCTTGGGAACCATCACCGCCCAAGTCTATAGGAGTTGGTTATTCTCGAGCGAGGTTGACCGATTGGCTCAGGAGCTTAAGGACCAGAAGGCCTCTGAAAAGGTCGAGTGCGTGGCGACAGTCAAGAGTACAAAACTATCCCCAGTAACTCGAGTAAACCCAATCGCGCTCCGCGGGGCAACTAAAATTCACTTCGATGACCTACTGACTGATTGTGAAAGCGATGAATCTCGGGAATTGGAGGCGGCCTAAGCGTGGTAATCGTCCTTGGTCTCTAAAGAAATGCCCTTCCCATGACGATCTCTTCACTAGAATGAAGACACCCATCAATCGGAGAGGAGCCTTGGCCGTGTTGGCTGCGGCTTCGACCACGGCGCTGTTAGGTGCTGTGCGAGGCAACGAAGTTAAGTACGTCGGCGGAACGATTTCAGGTTTGCCACAAGGAGTTGAAGGAGAACTTGAGGCTTCGGACCAGACTTTACTCTCGTTTCGCTGTAAGAAGGGGTCGTTCGACATCCCTTATGACACGATTCGAACGATCGAGTATGGCCAGAAATCAGGTCGCCGTCTCGGAGTGGCCATATTGGTGAATCCGGTTTTCTTGCTTTCGAAAAAGCGGAAACACTTCCTCACCATCGGCTACAAAGACACGGCGGGCTCTCAAAACGGAGTGGTGCTGGAACTGCCTAAAGGCATGCCCAAGTCGATGATCATGATTCTCGAGGCGAAGAGTGGCGTTCGTTGCGAGTACGAGTCGGAAGAAGCCAGGAAACATGTTCATGGTTAGACGGATCGGGTTGTTGTGCCTCGCCGCGCTTGCCGCATTGGCTCAACCGGTTCAACCCTCGAAGATCAAGATCTGCATTGCCAATTTCCGCGGCGACGCAGAGGGCGAAGCAGCCCGGGATGTGATTTTCGAAGTATTATTATCCTCACCGCGCTTGTTTCTTTCGGAGCAATGCGAGGGTGCCGACCTGATCGTAAGAGGCTCCGCCATGTCGAAGACTCTGAAGAGGAGCCGGTCAGAAGGCGAATCGACGCAACATGCGTCCGTGGCCGGAGTCGCCACCCGAACCGGAGCGGCAATCGGTGGCCTGGCGATTGGCAGCGAGGAACAACTTGCGTCGGCAGAAACCCGAAACGAGACGACGGTTACAGCTCGTGTAACGAAGAGCGACGGGACGGTCATTTGGGCGGGTTCCTGGGACAGCACTGGAGGAAAGAATCGCAATTCCACCACCGACGCGGCCGAGAGGGTAGCTCGAAGATTTCTTCGGGAGTACCTCAACCCGTCTAAGCCATCGATTCTGGTCCGCTGACTTTAGGGCTTGGCCACGTCGTAAGTCAGCATCATGATGCCCGAGGGGTAACGGCGGGTGCCGGTGAGGCACAGCCTTGCGAGCTGGTCGAGGCCCGGGAGGAACCGAATTCCCCGGCCGACGAGTGCGGGAACCAGCCCCACCTCAATCTTGTCGACCTCACCCAGTTGCAGCAGGCTGCGGAAGAGTTCGCCACCGCCGAATAGCCAGATATCCTTGCCTGCGGCTTGCCTAAGCGACGCGAGGGTACTGGCGACATCATGACCGCTGACAATCGTCACGCAGGGGTGATCCTGCGGTCGCAGGGTGCGCGAGAAAACGTAAGTGCGCATGCCCGGTACAGGTATTTCACCCGGCCCGGTAAGTGCGGCTTCGTATGATCGCCTTCCCATGAGCACGGTGTCAAACCGGCTCATGAATGCGCCCCAATCGATTTCCGGCTCCGCAGGGATCCAGTCGTACTCGCCATTCGGTCCGCCGATGAATCCATCAAGGCTCATGGCAACGCAGTACCAGATTTGACGCATTTGCGACGCCTCCTTAGCGCTATCGGACCGTGCCATCAAAGAATATCGCAGAACGCTGGGTAGGAATCGACGTATCCCCAGATTGGGTCGACAGCGGCTATGACCAAGGCAAGCGCCATATTCGCGGAAGCCGCAGCGCGATTCGCGCTATTTTCTACCTCGCCTGTTGGACGGCCGTGCGCGTTCCCGGGATTCGGGCTCGGCTTTTACCCCGGCCCCGGCGACTGTTCGGGCTTGGCCAGCTAACGGAGGGGATTGACTTTACCCTCGGGAGGCCACTCGCCCGGTTTAGTTCGCATTCTGACTTGCTGCTACTAAGCGTTACTCTACTGGCTCTAAACTACCAGCGACTTTGTCGCGGCAAAAAAATAAATGAAAAATAAGTGAGAGGAATGCCGTCTGGAATCCACTTATTAGTAGCAAGTAGTCCTCCCCGGCCGCCGGCTTCGCATCTGGCCCGCCGGACTCTCAGGTGGGCGGCGGTCGGTTCCGTTAACCCAACGGTCCTTCCGGCGGCCCACCTTCTTTTCTATTTCTTCGCCTATTTCTTTCCCCCGCCATACACAATCCGCCCCGGCAGATTGCCCGTATGCCGCCCGCGGTCCAGCACGATCTTGCCATTGACGATCACATAGGGAATGCCGATCGGATACTGCTTCGGTTTCTCAAACGTGGCCTGATCGATCACCATCCGCGCATTGAATAGCGTGATATCTGCCCAGTTCCCTTCCTTCAAACGGCCCCGGTCGCGAATGCCCAATTTATCCGCATTCAGCGCCGTCATTTTATACACTGCCTCCGGTAACTCAAGCACCTTCTCTTCGCGCACATAACGCCCCAAAATGCGCGGAAAGGTGCCGTAGTAACGGGGATGGTGGTGCGGCACTCCGGTGGGTCCATCGGGATTCACCGCCGCGCCATCCGACCCGATTGACGTCCACGGCTGTTTCAGCGCCAGGCGCATATCGGCTTCGCTGTGATGGAAGAAGACCGTCGGCGTTTGGCCTTTCTCTTCGAGAATCACATCGAACATCGTCTCCACCGGATCCTTTCGCTCGGCGGCGATCAAGTCGCTCATGCGCTTGCCTTGAAACTTCTTGAAACGTTCGCTCTTCAATGAGACCAGTAACATGCGCGTCCAACCCTCATCCCCGCCGCCGGTGGCCAGATAGTGGTTATACCAGTTAGGCAAACCGCTCAGCACTTCGCGGTGCATGCGGGCCCGGTCCACCGGATTCCGTAAGCGGGCCAGTAACTTCTCGCGGCCGCCTTCGTGCGCCCAAGGCGGCACGATCGATACCAAACTATTTTGGCCGGCGGTGTAAGGGTAGACATTCGCCGTGACCGTCAGGCCTTCGCTCCGCGCCTGATTAATCACCGCGATTACCTCGTTCATCCGTCCCCATAGATTCTTGTGCGCGATTTTAAGATGGATAATATCCACCGGCACCTTGGCTCGCCGGCCTACTTCGATTGCTTCATGCACCGCCTGGAACACCCCTTCGCCCTCATCGCGAATGTGCGAGGAGTAAATGCCATGGCCCGGGGCGACGGCCGACGCGAGTTCGGCCAGCTCCGGCACATGCGCGAGGTTGGCCGGAGGCAGCATCAGCATCGAAGAAAGCCCCAGCGCGCCCTCGTCCATGGCCTGCGCAATCAGACCCTTCATCGACTCCAGATCTTGCTTCGTGGCCGTGCGGAACGTATCGCCCAGCACGTAGTTCCAAACCTGTCCTTGCCCGACGTAAGAGCCAATGTTGGTAGCGATGCCTTGCTTTTCGAGCCGTGCGAAATAGCCCCCCAACGTACTCCAATCCACCTTGACGCCTTCGATCTCCTGGCCCCGCTTTTCCGGTGTCACCGGCCCGGCGGAAGGGCCTTCCCCGAGGATTTGCGTGGTGACTCCCTGCCGGATCATGCTCTCGCCCTTGGGCTCGCGCAGCATGGAATAGTCCGAGTGCGAGTGGCCATCGATAAAACCAGGCGCCACCGTCAGACCGCGGGCATCGATGCGCTCCTTCGCCGAAGCGCTGCCCATGGGTCCGATCTTCGCGATCCGCCCATGGCGGATGCCAATATCGGTGTTGACGGCCGGGTGGTTTTCGCCATCCAGCACCGCCCCTCCCGCAATGATTAGGTCGTACTCTTCTTCGCTGCGCTGCTGGCAGGTACACAGAAGAATCATCGCCATGGCGAGCAGCAGAATTCGCATGGGAGTAAGGTATCACGACCGCTGCCTCAAAGGCGTGTTTCTGTAATCATCTTGCTCTGCCTGCTAGTCTGAAATCATCTTGAACTTCATCGTCGCCCTTTGCACGCTCGCCCCGCTGGTGGCCCAAGTTGACACGGGGGCCATTAATGCTTGGCGGCAGGCGCATGAGAAAGAGATCCTGCGCGAATTTATCCCGCTCATTGAGATACCCAACCGGGCACCCGATCAGCCCAACATCCGCCGTAACGCGGAGCTGGTCCGCCGCATGATGAACCAGCGCGGCATCGCCACCCGGCTGCTGGAACTCGATGGCGCGCCGCCCGTCGTCTTTGGCGAAATCAAAACCCCAGGCGCGAAGCGTACGCTCATCTTCTACGCCCACTACGACGGCCAGCCTGTCGACCCCCGCGAGTGGACTTCGCCCCCGTGGAAGGCCGTCCTGCGCGACGCGAAAGGGCAGACGATTGACTTGGCTGGCCCATTCGACCGCGAGTCGCGCCTTTATGCCCGCTCCGTATCCGATGACAAGGCCCCTATCATGGCGATGCTCGCCGCGATCGATGCCATGAAGGCCCTCGGCATTCCGCACCAGGCTAATCTGAAGTTTTTCTTCGAAGGAGAGGAAGAAGCCGGCTCGCCTCATCTGGAACAATTCGCCAAGACTTACAAAGAGTTACTGGCCGGAGACGTCTGGCTGATCTGCGATGGGCCGGTCCATCAGAACCGGCAGCCCTCCCTCTACTTTGGCGTGCGCGGAGTAACTGCCGTTGAACTTACCGTCTATGGGCCGAAGCGTGAGTTACACAGCGGCCACTACGGCAACTGGGCCCCGAACCCGGCCATGATGCTCTCCCGTTTGCTGGCCACCATGACGGACGGCGAGGGCAAAGTGTTAGTGGCGGGCTTCTATGACGACGTAGTCCCGATGAACGCTGCGGAACGGAAGGCTTTACTCGCCGTGCCCGCCGTCGACGATCAATTAAAGGAAGAGCTGGGGCTGGTAAACACCGACGGCAACGGAGCCCGCTTAGTGGAACGGATCATGCTGCCTAGCCTGAACGTGCGAGGTTTAGAAAGTGCGGGCACCGGTGCCAACGCTCGCAACATCGTCCCCGCCAAGGCCATTGCCTCGCTCGATCTGCGGCTTGTAAAAGGCAACGATCATCTGCGTCAGGTTGAGAAACTGCGGGCCCACATCCGCCAACAAGGTTACTACTTAACCAACCAGGAGCCGACCGATGAAGAGCGCCACAAATACTCGAAAATCGCCCGGCTTACGGCCCGCGAGGGCTACAACGCCGTCCGCACCAGTATGGACCTGCCCATCGCACGGGAGGTGATTGCCACTATGAAAAAGACTTACCCGAATCTGGTGCTGATCCCCGCGCTCGGCGGCAGCGTACCGCTCTGGGTTTTCGAGCAGGAGTTACACACGCCCTTAATCGGCGTGCCGATTGCAAATCACGATAACAACCAACATAGTTTCAACGAAAATCTGCGCCTCGCCAATCTATGGGACGGCATTGTCACCATGACGACGCTTTTGGCGATGCCTTAGTCATGTAAGTATGGTCACGCTTCTCAGCCGAGCCTTGTTCTTACTGCTGCTTGCGCAGGCGGATTGGCGCGTCGAAGTGGACCGGCGCAAAGCGGCGGGCGATGCGGCCGGCGCGCTCGATCTGGTCCAAAAGCAACCCGTCCGTTCGTCCGCCCTGGAGGACGAGACGGGTTTCCTGTTGGCCACTTTGCAGCGCCGCAGCGAGGCGATCGCGCGGTTCCGGGAAGCGATCCGCTTGTCGCCCGCCAATGCCGCAGCGCACTACCATCTGGGCGTGGCGTTGTGGCTCGATGGCGATCGCGAGAACGCTCTGCTGTCGTTGGCCGAATCCACCGTGCGCGCGCCGGGCAACGGCGAGTATTGGCAGCGCTACGCGGTCGCGGCGAACGAAATGGGAGACCGCGCGCGGGCGCTTACCGCTTACCGGCGGGTGGTGGCCCTCAAGCCCACTTGCCTCGATTGCCGCAATTCGCTCAGCTTTCTGCTCGTCGACCAGGGCTTCGCGGCGAAGGGTGAAGCGGAGGCGCAATGGGTGCTGGCCCGCGAGCCTAAGAATCTCGCGGCCCTGAGTAACTTGGGTTTCGCCTACTTACAGCAGAACGAACTGGCCAAGGCCATGGGCGTGTATCAGCGCGCCCTAGCCATGGCCCCGGGCTCCGCCGTGATGCACTATAACTTGGGCCTATCTTACAAGCAAAAAGACGATCTGGAAGCGGCGCGAACGCACTTGGCCCGGGCCATTGAGCTCGACCCTCAATTGATCGAAGCTCACTACACGCTCGGGATCGTGCAATGGCAGAACGGCGACTTCGAGGAGGCCAGCCAACACTTTGCTGCGGCGGTGAAGCAAGCACCGGACTATGCCGATGCCTGGGCGATGTACGGCACCGTCCTGCGGCAGCGTGGCCTGCTGGACCAAGCCCAGCCCGCCCTGGAGCAGGCCATCCGGTTGAAGCCCGAGGATCCGGGGCCGTATTCACAATTGGCCCAGTTACTCCGGACCCAAGGCGATACTGAGGGCGCCCGTAAGTACCTTACCGAAGCGGCGACGCGCAAGGCGGCCAAAGAAGCGATGCAGAAAGAGATGTTCGACCGGTCGAGCGCTCTGCGCCCCAAGGCGATCCAATGAAGAGCCGGCGCCATTTTCTAAAGTCATTAAGCCGGACGGCCGCCGTCTATTCTTTCGACCAGTTAGTCGCCGCCCAACCCCTGCCGGTGAGCTTCGTCAACGTGGCGCGGGAGGCTGGATTGCGCGAGAAAACCACCTTCGGCGATGAACGCAAGAACCGTTACTTAGTGGAGACCACCGGCTGCGGTGTGGCCTTCTATGACTACGATCACGACGGGTGGCTCGACCTGTTTTTCGTGAATGGCTCGCGCTTCCAAGCTACCTTTCCCAGCGGCCCGCCCACGAATCGTCTCTACAAAAACAACCGCGACGGCACGTTCACCGACGTTACTCAGAAGTCCGGCCTGGTCCACCATGGCTGGGGCCAGGGCGTCTGCGTCGGCGACTACGATAACGACGGCTTCGATGACTTATTCGTGAGTTACTGGGGCGAGAATAAGCTCTATCGCAATCGCGGCGACGGGACGTTCGAAGACGTGTCACGCAAGGCCGGAATTACTACCGGCGGCGGTAAGATACCGCGTTGGAATACGGGCTGCGCCTTCCTCGACTATAACCGCGATGGGCTGCTGGACCTCTTTGTTGCCAACTATATCGATTTCGACCTGAAGACCGTCCCCGTGCCGGAGAATGGCACTTGCCGCTACAAGGGTCTACCAGTGGCCTGTGGTCCGCCGGGGCTGCCTGGCGCTAAGAATATTCTCTTCCGCAACAACGGCGATGGCACGTTCGCCGATGTCTCCCAGGAGGCAGGCATTCTGAAGACCCCTGGCACTTACGGGCTGGGCGTCTTAGTCGCTGACTTCGACAACGACGGTTGGCCCGATATCTACGTGGCTAATGACTCCACTTCGTCGGCCCTTTACCGCAATAACCACGATGGCACGTTCACCGATTTGGGGATCCAGGCCGGCGTGGCTTACTCAGCCGACGGTAAGTCGCAAGCCGGGATGGGCGTCTCAACGGCGGACTTCGACGGCGATGGACTCCTCGATATCGTGAAGACGAATTTCGCCGGCGATACGTCCAGCTTGTATCGCAACTTAGGCGATAACCTCTTTGAGGACCAGACCTTTCAGGCCGGCCTCGGAAGAAACACCCGCTTCCTTGGCTGGGGCGCGGCGTTCCTCGACTTCGACAACGACGGCCTACCGGATATCTTACTGGCCAATGGCCACGTCTATCCGGAGGTGGGCAACACCGATGCTGAAGCCGGCTACCGGCAGCGCAAGGTGCTGTATCGCAACCTGGGCAATTCACGGTTCGCCGATGTCTCGCTCCAGGCGGGCCCGGGCATTCTGGAGCAGGTTTCCGCGCGGGGGCTAGCCGTCGGCGACTTCGACAACGACGGCGACCTGGACGTCGTTGTGAACTGCATGAACGACGTGCCACAACTCTTGCGTTGCGACAATCGCACGGGCCGGCGTTGGCTACAAGTGAAACTGACCGGCACGGTATCGAACCGCTCCGCCATTGGCGCGCGCGTCACTTGCCTGGCCGGTGGACGGCGGCAGATGAACGAGGTCCGTTCGGGAGGCAGTTACCTTTCGCAATCCGACTTACGGTTACATTTCGGACTGGGCTTATCGGAAACCGCAGACTTAGAGATCCGCTGGCCGACCGGAAAACAACAACGCCTGATGGGCGTCGAAGCCAATCAGGCGTTGAAGGTCATTGAGCCTCGAGACTAGCCAAACATCCCCTCCCTTACGGTCGGGGTTCGTTTGAGGCGGTTTGAACTGGCTAGAAGGCGAACTTTAGGGCCATCTGCCACTGGCGCGGAACATAGGCGGCAAAAGCGCCGAAGATTCTTCCGGCGGTGCCCGGGGAATCGACGGAGGTGTTGGGGTTGGCCAGGTTGGTGTGGTTCAAAAAGTTGAAGCTCTCCGCCCGGAACTGCACCGTTTTGCCTTCGGCGATCCGGAAGGTCTTGAAGAAAGACATATCCATCTGGACGAACGAAGGTCCGAAGATTTCGTTGCGTCCGACGGTGCCAAACTTGCCGCGCTGCGGCCGTTGCCACGGGCCATCGATTTGGCCATTGGCGACCAATGCGGTGGAGGTGGTTTTGAACCAGCCGTATTGGTCGGGGTGGGGCACGCTGTAGTCGCCGATCAAGTCGGGGCGGCACCAGCCTGTATCGCGATCGGCGTTGCAGTCGCGATAACTGGGTGTAAACGGTTGGCCGCTCATCCAGTTGTAAGTGCCGTTGACTTGCCATCCACCGAGGAAGAACTCGGCCGCCTTCGCACCGCTGGCCAGATACTTACGGCCCTTGCCGACCGGGATCTCATAAAGCGATCCGATGAAGACGACGTTCGGACGGTTGTTACTCGAGACGCCGCGCGCGAGCTTGGCATCCTGCGGATAGTAAGTGCCGTCGTAGTCGATATTTTTCGAGAAAGTGTAGTGCGACATGATCGAAAGACCGCTTTCAAAGCGCTTGTCGAAACGTAGTTGGAGCGAATGGTAGTTATTCGAAGCATCGCTGGCGAAATAACGTAGGTTTTGCGACCAGCCGAACTTCTGGAAGAACGGCTTCCGTTGGTTGGTGGTGAGCGTACCGAAGCCGTTGATGCTGGCCTGATTGGGATCATAATCGCCGCCCGTACCGGCGAAGACGTGGGTACCCTTGGTGCCGACATAGGCGGCTTCCATCGACATGCTGCGGCCTAACTGGCGCTGAACGGTAAAGTTCCAGGCATCGACGGTGGGGAAGCGAATCGGGTTAGTGATCATGAAAGCCGTGACGCCGTTCGGTAGCAGACGATTGCCGTTGGGCCCCAGCGGCTGGCTGGCCAGAATCTGCGCGGGGTCAAGCGAGGTGGGGCCCTTCGAGAGTGCGAAAACGTTATCGAAGTTATTGGCCGGCTGGTTGGATTGAATGCCGAGCACGGGCAAGTTCTGCGTGACATTGTGGCCAAAGATGGAGCCGAAGACTCCGAGGTTATAGCCCCGGCCGTAACCGGCGCGGATGACGGTCTTCTGATTGAGCTGGTAGGCGACGCCCAGCCGGGGAGCGAAGTTGGTGAGCGGCGAAGTGACGTTCAAGTCGAGCCCGACGCCGTTCTGGCCAGCCACCATGATCTCGCCGGTGGTGGAGTTCAGGAAGCCGCCCTGTCCGGTGCCAGAGACCTTCTGCGGACGATAAATCTCCCAGCGGAGGCCATAGTTGATGGTCAACTTCTTGGTGATGCGCCAGGAATCTTGTGCGAAAAAGAACCAGCGATTCTGGGTTTCACCGGCGTTAAGCGAGTTGGAAACATACCGCGCGAAGCTGGAGACATCGCCGACTAGGAACGAAGCGAGGCCGCTGCCGCCGCCGGTGGGGCCTTGCGTACGAGCGGAATCGAAATTCAGTTCGCCCGACCGGTGGCGGTCACTTGGCACGCGTAAGTTGATCGCGTGGCGAATGTCGCCTCCGAATTTGAAAGTATGATTGCCTTGAATCTTGGTCCAGTTATTCACGAACTGGTATTGGCTCTCATTCTGAATCAGGGGGCAGTTACAGCCGTTGACGCCCAGGGCGTAACCGAACTTAAACAAGTTACTCGCGTAGCCGTTAATAAAGAAGGCAGGCATGCCGGAATTGAAGTTATCGTCAACATTCAAACCGGGGATGCCGGCATCCTTCGCCGGAGCGGTGCCAATGCCATTGGGCTGGCCGAAGACCTTATAGCGGAAGTAGCCGAAACGGAAGTCAGTCAATAAGGTTGGCTTGAGCGAATAGTCGAAGCCACCGGCGATGGAATGATTGCGCGAATCCGATTTGCCGGCGTAAGCGGTGGTGGAACCGGAAGCATCCAGCCCGCCGCCACCGGCCACCAGGCCGAAGGAGCCGGGTGCCAGTACGCGGAATTGTTGCAGGCTGTAGCGGCCGAAGATGTGCAGCTTGTCCGTGGTGTAGTGATCGACGCGCGTGTTGAATGCGTCGTCGTCGCTCTTCACGCCGCCCGAGGAAGCGAAGTTCGGCGCGTCGAGATTGACGACGCTGGTGGGCAAGGGAATCAAGCGGAGCAGGGCCTGGGCTTGGGGAGAAAGCCGGCTGCTGGGGATGATGTTGCCGGGGAACTGGGTGCGGGTGCCGGGCGTGGCACCGCTGGCCGGGTCGAAGACATTTAAACCGAGTTGGGTAAGGTCGCCGGAGCGTTCAGCGGCGGTGGGAACCCGCAGCAGCGCGCCGCCGCCGGTGTTGCGCCGGGTGAGTAGGACGTCACCGAAGAAGAAGAGCTTGTTGCGCTTGATGGGTCCGCCGATTGAAGCGCCGAACTGGTTCCACTGGGTGAGCGGAATCACTTTGCTCGAGTTCGGAATCTGCTTGGATTGCGTGAAAGGATTGCGCGCCTGCATGTGGTCGTTGCGCAGGAACCAGAACGCACTACCGTGCATGGCGTTGGTGCCGGACTTGGTTTGCGCGCTGACGACACCCGCGCTCGCCACACCGAACTCGGCGTCGTAGTTGGCGGTGGTGATCTTGGCTTCGGTGACCGACTCGAGCGTGGGGTTAATGACGATCCAACCCAGCACCGCGTCATGGTTATCGGTGCCGTCAAGCAAATGGCTAGTGCCGGCGAAGCTCTGGCCGTTCACCAGCATGCGGTAGGAGCCTTGCGGGTTCTCAGCGGAGGCGGCGGTTAATGACGTGGGAAAGGCCACGACGCCCGGTGTCATCAATTGGAAGTTGGTGAAGCGGCGGCTAAGAATCGGCAGGTTGGTAATCGTCTTTTCACTGTAAGTGGTGGCGACATCGCTGCGCTCAGTTTTGAGGATGCCCGCCTCGGAACTTACTTCCATGGTCTGCGTGACGTCGCCCACTTGCATTTGCAGTTCCAGGCGCGTCTCCGTGTCGACGGAGACACCGACGTTATCCTGCAAGACCGCTTTAAATCCCGGCGCTTCAATGCGCACGCGGTACCGGCCCACAATCAGAAACCGTTGGTTAAAATTGCCGGATTCGTTGGTGGTCGTTGAGGTGACGACATCGCGGCCAATGTCAGTGATGGTTACTTTGGCACCCGAGACGGCGGCCGAAGTGCTGTCGGTGACACTGCCGACGATGCTGCCATAGACGGCTTGCCCGTAGCTCAAAGCTGAGACGGCAAGCAGGACAAAAGACAAGACTACTACTCTCTTCATGGAGGACCCCTTTGTGGTAAGCACAAAATCAACTCGATCAACTACTGAGTGTACGGAATCGTATCGAATTTCGAACCCGAACGCAATGGGGTGCCCTGGGCCGGCGGCTACTTCCGCTTGCGGACGCAGCCCGGAAAAAGTTTCTTGAGCTTCTCGACCTTGGGGTCAGAGACGTTGACGATGTAGGGGTTCGACCGGTTTTGCACGGAGTAGTTCTGATGATAATTCTCGGCCGTGTAGAATTTGTCGAGCGGTACGAGCTGGGTGACGATCGGCTTTTTGAAGACGTGCGCCTCGTTCAACTGCCGGATGTAGGCCTCGGCGACCTTCTTCTGTTCCTCGTTGGTGTAAAAGATGGCGCTGCGATATTGTGGGCCAGAGTCGGGCCCTTGGCGATTGAGGGACGTGGGATCGTGCGCGACGCTGAAGAAGATTTTCAGCAATTGGCCGTAGCTGGTTTTGGCTGAATCGAAGGTGATCAGTACGGATTCGGCGTGCTTGGTGCCACCGCCCGAAACGATGTCGTACTTGGCCGTTTCTTTCGTATCGCCGGAGTAGCCGGAGATGACGTCGTCCACGCCCTCCATGATCTCGAAGACCGCTTCGACGCACCAGAAACAGCCGCCCGCCAACACAACGGTCTGTTTAGCGGCGGTGGGTTTGGCATCGACGAGGGGATCAGGAAAAGTCGCGTCGACGGCGAACAAAGGGAGGGCGGCGAAGATGAGCGGGAGAATTTTGTTGGCCATGCTTCTATTTTTGCACCTTCCGGGTTCGCCGTTTCGCGGCGAGATAGCCGGTTTTACGAAACAGAGCCAAATGGGGAGTTTTCTGTTTGGATTGTGGTGGTTGGAGGGCTCTTGTGGGGTGCGGTGGAATTTTGGGCGTGGCGACGGTTGGCATGCGGGGTGTGTCCTGCATATAGGATGACGGAGGCGACCTAGGATTGTGTAGGATCGCTTGGCGGGCGATACTGATAAGTCTTTATTGTTGAGTGGTTTATGGGGTTAGATGGGGGTTTGGAAATTATTGTGACCGGGTGGGGATGAAACTCAGCATCCTCTCCCTTACGGTCGGGGTTGGTTAGGTCTGAGACGCTGTGCTTGGTAACGGTGAGCGAAGATGTGATGAAATGTTTGCCAGGCGAAAGGAAGAAATATGAGCAAGGTAAGGGTATTGGTGGGGACGCGCAAGGGTGCTTTTATTTTGGAGTCCGATGGCGGGCGCAAGAGTTGGAGCATGAGTGGCCCGCACTTTGCTGGCTGGGAGATTTATCATGTGAAGGCTTCGCCGGTGGATGCGAATCGTCTTTATGCTTCCCAATCGAGCGGGTGGTTTGGGCAGATGATCCAGCGTTCGAATGACGGGGGGCAGACTTGGGAACCGGTGGATAACAAGTTCGTTTATGACGGCGTTCCGGGCACGCATCAAGGGTACGACGGCACGGCTCATCCGTGGGAGTTTAAGCGGGTGTGGCACCTGGAGCCGTCGCTGTCGGATCCGGACACGGTTTACGCGGGCGTGGAAGACGCGGCCATCTTCCAGACGACGGATGGCGGCAAAGGCTGGGTGGAACTGTCGGGGCTAAGGAAACATGGCTCCGGCTCTCGCTGGCAGCCCGGTGCCGGTGGCATGTGCCTCCACACCATCGTCATCGATCCTACGAACGAAAAGCGGATGTTCATCGCGATCTCGGCGGCGGGCGCGTTCCGCACCGACGACGGTGGCGTTGCATGGACGGCGATCAACCAGGGCCTGCGCTCAGACCAAATTCCTGACCCGGCGGCGGAAGCCGGGCACTGCGTACACCGCATTGCGATGCACCCTTCGCGCCCCCAAACGCTCTTTATGCAAAAGCATTGGGACGTCATGCGGAGCGACAACGGCGGGGACAATTGGCATGAGGTGAGTGGCAATCTGCCGACCGATTTCGGCTTCCCCATCCTGGTGCATGCGCACGAGCCGGAGACGATTTACGTGGTGCCGATCAAGAGCGATTCGCTGCACTACCCTCCCGAGGGCAAGCTGCGCGTTTATCGCAGCCGGACGGGCGGCAACGAGTGGGAGGCGCTGACCAACGGCCTGCCGCAGAGCGACTGCTACGTGAATATTCTGCGCGAAGCCATGGCGGCCGACCAGCTGGAATCCTGCGGCATTTACTTCGGCACGACCGGCGGGCAAGTGTACGCGTCGCCTGACGCGGGGGACAGCTGGACGGCGATCGCGCGCGACCTGCCGCCGGTGCTGTCCGTTGAGGTGCAGACGCTACGATGATTCGCGTAGTGCTGCCGGCGCATCTGCGCACGATTGCGAAGGTAACGGGCGAGGTGGAATTGGAGGTCGCGCCGCCGGTAACCATCAGGGCCATTCTCGATGCGCTCGAAGCGAGGTTCCCGGCGTTGCGCGGAACGATCCGGGACCACGTGACGGGACAGCGCCGGCCGTTCGTCCGGTTCTTTGCGTGCGCCGAAGATTGGTCACATGAACCGGTGGAAACCGAAGTGCCAGCGGCAGTACTGGCGGCGATGGAGCCATTTTTGATTGTGGGTGCGATTGCGGGTGGGTAGCCGATGCAGAATCGCTAAGAGACGCTGACGCTCTTGTTGGCGCGGGCGACGCTGCGCTGCACCAGGCGTCGCGGATCGAGCATGTGCATGGGCTTATATTCTTTTTGGGTCCAGTGGCAATCGCCGATGAACTCGACGCCCAGGAAATAGCCAACGGGCTCACAGAATTTGCAGTAGCGGACTTCGCCGGAGAATTGGCCGCGGCTATGTTTGATTTCGAGCCTGGTGCCGATGGGGAAGGCCTCTTCGGTTTGCAGGCAGACGCCGTTGGTGGAAATGTCCTCCAGATTCGCGGTGATCTCTTGTGCGGTGCCCAGGGGACTCTGGTATTTGATCTCCACCAGATCAGCGCAGAGCATCCGGGATTTGGTTCGCCTATCGTGCATATGTTGCATATATCGACCTCCACCGGCCTCAGGATTACCTGAATTGTTCCGGCATAAGTTGCCTATCGGCCTAGTACTTTGAGTCTACTCTTAATGATAGGGCACGCCAAGGGCCTTAGGTTTATGGAACAGGATCGCCCACTAAGCGATAGCCTACGCCGGGCTCAGTGAGCAGATGTTTGGGGCGGGCGGGCTCCAACTCAAGCTTGCGCCGCAGTTGAGCCATGTAGACGCGCAGGTATTGGGCTTGCTCAGTGTGGTTCGGCCCCCAGACTTCGCCGAGCAATTGGCGTTGGGTGATGACGCGGCCGGTGTGGCGAATGAGAGTGCGCAGCAGCTTGAACTCAATGGGCGTGAGATGGACCTCTTCACCGGCCACGAGCACGACGCGCTTTTCGAGATCGACATCAATGCGGCCGGCGCGAAAGACGCTGCCTTCGGCGCCACTCGAAATGAGGGCGGAGCGGCGCAAGGCGGCACGAATGCGGGCGATCAATTCGCCGACGGCGAACGGCTTACTGACAAAGTCGTCGGCACCGGCGTCGAGGGCTTCGATCTTCACGCGCTCTTGTCCACGGGCGGAGAGGACGATGATGGGCAGTTGGGACCACGCGCGGACTTGACGGATGACGTCGAGGCCATCGGCATCGGGCAGGCCGAGGTCGAGCACGATGAGGTCAGGCTGCCGGGCGGCGGCTTGGGCGAGCCCATCGTGGGCGGTTTCTGCTTCGTGGAGGTGGTACTCGTCGGCGGTGAGCGAGGCGCGGAGGAAGCGGCGGATTTGGGGGTCGTCTTCAATGACGAGAATCTGCGGCGCGTTAAGCAAGGGTGGGCACCCGGGGCGGAGTGCCGCCGATGGGCAGCCGTAGCCGCATCACGGCACCACCGCCATCGCGTTGCAGCGCTTCGATGGTGCCGCCGTGCGCCAGGACGATGGCGCGGCAGATGGCCAAACCGAGCCCAGCGCCGCGCGCGCCCTCAATTTGACCGCGGAAGAACTTCTCGAAAACGCGCTGCTCTTCGCCCCAAGGTAAGCCCGGGCCACGGTCGCGCACTTCCACGACAACTTGCTCGCCATCGCGGGTGGCGGCTATCTCAATGGGCGAGCCGGCGGGCGTATATTTGACGGCATTTTCGAGTAAGTTGATGAGCACCTGTTCCAGTAGTACATCATCGACGGAGAGCATGGGCAAGTCGTCGGGCAGATCGGTCCTGATGGCGCGTCCGGTGAAGACCGGTTCAAGGCGGGTGAGAGCCGCGCCCACAATCTCTTCGAGAGGATGCCATTCGCGGTTTACGTCGGCACCCGCCTCGAGTTTCGTCATTTCGAGTAAGTTATTCACGAGGCGGCCCAGGCGCGCGGCTTCGCCGGCGATACTTTCGAGCAAGCCCTGGCGCGTTTCGGCGTCGAAGTGATCGCCGCGGGAAAGTAGGCTGGTGGCGGCGCCGGTGATGGAAGCGAGGGGCGTGCGGAGGTCATGCGAGACGGCCGAGAGCAGCGAGTTGCGCATCTGCTCGGACTCCATCTTCAGGGCCGCGTCCCTGGCGGAAGCGGCGGCGGCGGCCCGTTCGAGGGCGAGCGTGGTTTGGCTGGCAAAGACGTCCAGCAGGTGCTGGCTTTCGGGCGTACCGGCGCGGGCGGGTATGACGGCCATCACGCCGAAGACCTTGCGGGGAATGCCGAGCGGCAGGTAAATTGCGGTAGCGCCCGGCAAGGTGTCCATGCCTTGGCCGGCTTTCTGAGCATGGTCAAACACCCATTGGGCGATGCCCTCTTCACTGGCGGGCAAGGGCAAATGGTCAGTCGTGCGGCGTTTGAACGAGATCTTGCCGGCCTCGTCGGGCAGAAAGATGACGACTTGGCCGCCGAAGATTTCGCTGGTGATGCGGCCAGCGAGGCGGGCCACTTCGAAGAGGCGCGTTTGGCCGGCCAGCTCTCGCGTGAGTTGGTAAAGGGCCTGGGTTTGCGCTTCGCGTTCCACGGCGTGCTCCGCTTGCTGCCGGATGCGGACGGTGAGGCCGCTGATGATCAATCCGACGACGAGCATGACGGCAAAAGTGACGACGTATTCGTAGTCGGTCACCCCCAACGTGAAGTAAGGCGGCACGCAGAAAAAGTCAAATGCCGCGACGCTTAAGAAGGCGGTGAGAAAAGAGACGCGGCGGGAGGAGCGCATGGCCACCGCGATGATCCCCAAGAGAAACAGCATCGCCAGATTGGTGGGCGCGAGCAAGGGGCGCAGCAGGATGGCGATGGCGCTGCATCCGGCCACGACGGTGGCGGCCCAAGCCCATTCCTGCCAAGTGGGCGCGATGGTTGGCGCATTGCGGCCAGCGGGTTCAGGCGCGCCGGGCTCGCCGGAGATCGCATAGATTTCCACTTCGCCGCTTAACTCGATCAGGTCGTCCAATACGGAGCCACGCCACAGCCGCTTCCAGAGAGGGGCGGCCTGCTTGCCGATGACGATTTTGGAAACGTTCTTCGATCGCGCGTATTGCAGCAGCGCGACCGCCACGCGGGAGCCGGTGAGAGTAACGGTTTTGGCACCCAATTGCTCGGCCAGGCGTAGCGAGGCGAGCAAGCTGGCGCGCCGGCCGCCGGACATGCCGGAGTAGGCCGGCGTCTCAACGAAGGCGACGATCCACTCGGCATGCAAACGGTCGGCCATGCGCTTCGACGCGCGGATCAGCTTGGCCGAAAATGGGCTCGGCCCAATGCAAACCAGTAGCCGTTCCATCACCGGCCAAGTGGACTCGATGGAATGACCGGTGCGGTAGGAGCGCATTTGCGCATCGACGCGATCAGCGGTGCGGCGTAAGGCCATCTCGCGCAGAGCGTTCAAATTACCCGGGCGGAAGAAGCTTTGGCGGGCGCGGTGGGCTTGGTCAGCAATGTAGACCTTGCCTTCGTCCAAACGCCGCAGCAGTTCTTCGACGGGCAGATCGACGAGCTCGATTTCGTCGGCTTGATCGAGCACGGAGTCCGGGATGGTTTCGCGCACGATGATGCCGGTGACTTGGGCGACGACGTCGTTGGCGCTATCGAGGTGCTGGACGTTGAGCGTGGTGTAGACGTTGATGCCGGCTTCCACCAATTCGAGCACGTCCTGCCAACGCTTCACGTGGCGGGAGCCGGGGGAGTTGGTGTGGGCGAGTTCGTCCACCAGCAACAGCTCCGGCCGGCGGGCGAGCGCGCCATCGAGGTCGAACTCGCCGGCGGTGACGCCGCGATGGGCGGTGGGGCGGCGAGGCAGCACCTCCAGCCCGTCGAGCAACGCGTTGGTCTCGGCGCGGCGATGGGTTTCCACCAGGCCCACCAACACTTCGCGGCCTGCGTCCTGCTGGCGATGGGCGGCTTCGAGCATGGCGTAGGTCTTGCCGACGCCGGGCGAAGAGCCGAAGAATACCTTCAGATGGCCGCGTGTCTGCTGGCGGTCTTCCTGCACCACGCGCTGCAGCAGTTCATCCGGATTGGGCCGGTTGGGCGGCATCATCCTAGGTTAGCGGTCCAGGGCACGATTGAGCATCAGGACGTTGACGGTGGGTTCGCCGAGGAAGCCCAGTGGGCGGCCGGTGGTGTGGGCGCCGATGAGCTGGTTTATTTTTTCGATTGGCAGATTTCGGACGCGGGCGACGCGGGCGGCTTGGTAGGCGGCGGCTTCGGGGCTGATGTGCGGGTCGAGTCCGCTGGCGGAGGCGGTGATTAAGTCGATGGGCGGCGACGTTTGGTTTTGGGGGTCGGCGGCTTGCAGGGCGGCGCGGCGGGCGCCAGTCGCTTTTTTGAGGTCCGCGTTATGGGGGCCATAGTTTGAACCGGAAGAGGAGGCGGCGTTATAAGGGAAGGGTCCGGTGGCGGAGAGCCTTGACCAGAAGTACTTCGGCTCCTCAAAGCTTTGGCCGATCAACTCCGACCCTTTCACCTTGCCGCCTTCGACGATCAGGCTGCCGGCGGCTTGGGCCGGGAAGAGCACTTTGGCGATGCCGGTGATGGCTAACGGGTACAGTATGCCCGTCACCACAGTTAACGTCAACAACATTGTGAATGCAGCGCGAATCATGGTTATACCCATCCCATTCCAGCGAGAATCATGTCAATTAATTTAATGCCGGCAAACGGCAATAACACTCCACCCACGCCGTAAATGAGTAAGTGCCGCTGTAAGAGGATCGCCGCCGGGACGGGCCGGTACTGGATGCCGCGGAGAGCGAGAGGGATTAGCGCGACGATAATTAATGCGTTGAAGATGACGGCCGAGAGGATCGCGCTTTCGGGCGAGGCCAGATGCATCACGTTGAGCGCTCCTAACTGCGGGTAAGTGGTGGCAAAGGCGGCCGGAATGATGGCGAAGTATTTGGCGACGTCGTTGGCAGTGGAGAACGTCGTCAAAGCGCCGCGCGTCATCAGCATCTGTTTACCGATTTGCACGATTTCAATGAGCTTGGTGGGGTTCGAGTCAAGGTCCACCATATTACCGGCTTCTTTGGCGGCTTGGGTGCCGGTGTTCATGGCCACGGCGACGTCAGCTTGGGCCAAGGCGGGCGCGTCATTGGTGCCATCGCCCGTCATCGCGACTAAGCGGCCCTCGGCCTGATGCTCGCGAATCAATTGTAACTTACGTTCGGGAGTGGCTTCGGCCAGAAACTCGTCCACGCCGGCTTCGGCGGCAATGGCGGCGGCGGTTAACGGATTGTCGCCGGTGATCATGATGGTTTTGATGCCCGAACGACGCAGTTCGGCGAAGCGCTCTTTAATACCACCCTTGACGATGTCCTTCAGTTGAATGACACCCAATACCTTGTTGCCTTCGGCCACGGCGAGCGGCGTGCCGCCCTGACGGGCGATGGCTTCGACGGATTGCCGGACATTGGGCGGAAAGCTGCCGCCGAGAGAAGTAATATAAGCTTCAATCGAGTCAGCCGCGCCTTTGCGGATTTGCCGGCCGTCCAAGTCGACGCCGCTCATGCGGGTGCGCGCTGTGAAGGGTACGAAGACCGCCCCTAGGTGGTGTAAGTCGCGCTCACGGATTTGAAATTTTTCCTTGGCAAGCACGACGACACTGCGGCCTTCAGGAGTTTCGTCAGCGAGTGAAGCGAGTTGGGCGGCACCGGCCAGCTGTGCTTCAGTTACACCGTCGGCCGGGACAAAAGCCGTGGCTTGGCGATTGCCGAGCGTGATAGTACCGGTCTTATCGAGGAGTAACACGTCGACATCGCCCGCAGCTTCCACGGCCCGTCCTGACATGGCGAGCACATTGGCTTGTAACATCCGGTCCATACCCGCAATGCCGATGGCGGATAGCAAGGCCCCGATGGTGGTTGGGATCAGGCAGACTAACAAGGCGACTAACACCGTAACCGTAACGGGATGGCCTTTGCCAGCTTCGTTGACGGCGAAGATAGAGAATGGCAACAGCGTGGCCGTCGCCATCAGGAAGACAATCGTTAAGGCCGCCAAAAGAATGTTGAGCGCGATTTCATTCGGAGTCTTTTGCCGCTTGGCACCTTCTACCATGGCGATCATGCGTTCCAGAAAACTCTCGCCGGCTTCGGCGGTTACGCGCACCAGTAGCCAATCGGAAAGCACGCGCGTACCACCCGTCACGCTGGACCGGTCACCGCCACTTTCCCGAATCACCGGGGCACTTTCGCCCGTGATCGCGCTTTCATCCACCGAGGCCGCGCCCTCAATTACTTCGCCGTCCATGGGGATGTATTCGCCGGCTTCCACCACCACGACATCGCCCTTGTGTAAGTCCGCACCGGACACCGTTACAAAGGCACTGCCGTAGCGCGGCTCGCTGACTTTCTTCGCGCTCACGTCGCGACGGCTCTTGCGGAGAGTATCCGCTTGCGCTTTGCCGCGCCCTTCGGCCATCGCCTCAGCGAAGTTACCGAACAGCACCGTAAACCAAAGCCAGATACTGATCCACAGAATAAAGCCAGGTGCCGCTTCGCCCTTGCCCATCAACGCTTGCACCCAGAGCACGGTGGTAAAAACGCTGCCGGCCAGCACCACGAACATCACCGGATTCTTCGCCTGATGCCGCGGATCCAGCTTCCGCACCGCATCGATCAGCGCGCCGCGGATAATGTGCGGCTCAAATAACGCTCTCGCATTCTTACTCATTGCAACGCCTCCACAATCGGACCCAAAGCCAGTGCCGGAATAAAGGCCAGCACGCCGACGATCAGAACCGCGCCCACTAACAAACCCACAAACAAGGGCGTATGAGTGGGAAGGGTGCCCGGGCCGGCCGGCACCGTCTTTTTCCGCGCCATGGATCCCGCAATGGCCAGCACCGGCCAGGCCACCCAATAGCGCGCAAAGAACATGGCCACGCCTCCCGTTATATTGACGAGCGGGTTATTCGCGCTATAACCGCCAAAGGCGCTGCCGTTGTTATTCCCCATCGACGAGAAAGCGTAGAGGATCTCGCTGAAGCCATGGGCTCCGCGATCCTGCAAGCCACTGAGCCCCATCGGAGTAACCACCGCAATGGCTGTGCCGAGTAAGACGCACACGGGCGGCACCAGGATGGCGATGGACGCCATTTTCATCTCGAAGGCTTCGATCTTTTTGCCGAGATACTCAGGCGTGCGGCCGACCATTAAGCCGGCCAGAAAGACAGCAATCATGGCGAAGATCACCATGCCGTAAAGCCCGGAGCCTGCCCCGCCGAAGACCACTTCGCCTAATTGCATCAGAAACAGCGGAATTAGTCCGCCGATGGGCGTAAACGAGTCATGCATGGCATTGACCGATCCATTGGAAGCGGCGGTGGTCGCCACGGCCCACAAGGCGGAGTTAGCGGTGCCGAAGCGCACATCCTTGCCCTCCATGTTGCCCACCTCCACATGCGCCTCCATGAATAGCAGGGGCACGAAGATGAGTAACATGGCGGCGAGCAGCGCCCATCCTTGCCGCTTGTCTTTTACCATTTGGCCGAAGGTGTAACAGAGGGCAGCAGGAATCAGCAAAATCGAGAGCACCTGGAAGAAATTCGAGAGGGGCGTCGGATTCTCAAACGGGTGGGCGGAGTTGACATTAAAGAAGCCGCCGCCATTGGTGCCCAGTTGCTTAATCGCCACCTGCGAGGCGGCCGGGCCCATCGCAATCACCTGTTTGGAATCGGCCACCGGCACGTAAGAGTCGAAGTTCTGAATGACGCCTTGCGACACCAGAAAAATCGCCAGGACGATCGAGAGAGGCAACAGAATATAAAGCGTGCTACGAACCATGTCGGCCCAGAAGTTACCGATAGAGTTAGTGTTTTTAGAAGCCAGACCCCGCGCCAGGGCGGCCACCACGGCGATGCCGGAGGCGGCCGAAACAAAGTTCTGCACCGTCAAGCCCACCATCTGCGCCAAGTAACTCAGAGTGCTTTCGCCGGCGTAGTTCTGCCAGTTAGTATTGGTGGCGAAACTGATCGCGATATTGAAAGCGGTGTGCGGATCGAGTGCGACGAAACCTTGCGGGTTCAGGGGCAATAATTGCTGCACGCGCAGGATGCCGTAGACGGCCAAGGTGCCAAGAAGGTTGAAGAGCAGGAAGGCACCGGCATAGGTGGTCCAGGGCATGCCAACGTTGGGGTCGACACCGGCCAGGCGGTAAATCAATCGCTCGACCGGGCCGAAGAGAAACGTGCGCGTGCCTTCGAGTACGCCGGCCATGTAGCGCCCGAGCGGTTTGACACAGAGCACGAGGATCACGAGATAGAAGCTGAGTTGAAGGAACGAGTTGGCGGTCATTAGAATTTCTCCGGCATCAGCAAGGCGACGAAAAGGTAAAGCAACAGCAGGACGGCGACGGCCCCTCCCGCGATGTAAAGGGGGTTCATGAGGGTTTACCCGCCAGGCGGATGCAATAGTAAGTGAGAGCAAATAGGGCCGCCACAAGGGCGAGATATCCGAGATCCATGAAGACGGCGTCCTTTGTCACCGGCTACTTCTTACATTAGGAAAGCGGGTATCAAGGCCGTGCAAAGAGGGTGGGTTGAGGGATTAAGAAAGTATCAAGATTTATTGAGCCCAGCATCCCCTCCCTTACAGTCAGGGTTCGTAAAAGAGGTGCCTATTCCGTGCCTGACGGCGAGGGGTGCGTAAAAAAACGGCGCCGCCCGTGAGAGCGACGCCTGAGAGAGTAGAGAACAATCTGAGTAAGGTTACGGCGCGATCGGCTGCGAGTTGCCATCGATCGACAGCAGGAACCGGATCAACTTGCGGCGCTGTTCGTTGTCGGCCAGCGTATCGACACCCTTGGTACCGGCGGCCCGGTGGGTGACGTTGTCCATCACTTGCTCAAGTGTATTGACGGAGCCGTTGTGATAGAAAGTCTGCGGGAAGGCGTGCAGCGACATGAGCGAGGGCGGCACATATCCTTGCGCGCCCAGCGGAGCGGCGGCATTCTGCCGGACCTCGGTTTTGAGCGTCGCATCGAACGTACCCACTTGCGTCAGCTCACTGATCACCTGAGCGTTGACGATCAGGTTCGTGGCCGGTGCCGGTGTGAACTTGATGCGGCTCACGGTCCAGTTCGGGCCACCGTGGCAGGTTTGGCACTTGGCCACCTTGAAGTACTCTTCGCCGTCGAGGACATCGGCTTCGTCCTTTTTGACGGGTGAGAGGGGCGCGCGAATGCCGAACTGAATGTAGGTCTTGATGGCGTCCCAGCCACCGACGCCGCGCACGCGCAGTTGCCGGCGATCGCCGTTGGCGGGCACAAAGGCCGCCAAGGTGGGGTCGGGCGTGGTGTTGTCGGCACCGACGATGATGCCGCGTCCACCGGAAGCGCCGCGGATGTTGGCTTCGAAGTCTTCTTGCTCGTCAAAGATGCCAGACCAGTTGAGGGCGCGCATCTGGCTGACGTCGGTGGGGTCGAAGTCCTGGTGCTGCGGAATCGTCCGCCGCGGGCCGGCACCGAAAATCCACACCACGTTGTCGCTGAGGCCATTCGGATGGCAGGAGGAGCAAGAGCCCCAGCCATTGTTCGACATCCGGCCGACGATGGGCGGTTCGAAGGGCTGGCGCGGATCGAAGGTGCCCACGGAGGTGTTGTACAGCTCCTTGCCGACGTGGATGATGTCCTCGAAGGTGCCGGACTCAGGCAGCGCGGTGGAGCGTAGCGTGGCCAGCACGATGTCCTTGTTAATGTCGATCACGGTGACGTCGCGCGAGATGTAATTCATCACGTAAGCGCGCGTGTCGGCGGAGTTGATGACGATGCCGCGCGGATTGCGCCCGGCCGGGATTTCGAGCACCCGTGCCGGATCGGTGAGGTCGCTCAGCACCGTCGGCACGCCAGTGGTGGGGTCGACGCTCACTTTGGCGACGACGTTGCTGGCGGCGCTTAAAACATAGCCTTCGTTGAGCCGGTTCTTGAAGGCAATGGACCACGGCACCGTCAAGAAAAGCTTGGTGGCATTTTTCTGATTTTTCACGGCGAGGTGCATGTTCACCGTCGCGCCCGTGTCTTTGTAATTTCCGTCGATGATGCCGAGCAGCGATTGCGTATTGACGTCGAAGCGGACCGGGCCATTCGGCGAAGCGCCCGTGCTGGGAACGTAAGCAAAGGTATTCTTGACGGCGATGCTATTCAACTGATTGGGATAGGCACCCGTGGCGAACTTGAGATCTTCTTCGTTGATGACGGCCGGCGGAGCGATCCGCGCAATGGCGTCGCCCGCAGCTTTGAAACCAGTGTCGCGCAGCGGCTTCATTTCCACCGCCGCCACGACGGTGTCGTCGGAAGTACGCAGCACGGTAACCCGGCCGCTCTTTGAGTCATCCTCGCCATCGGGCTTATTTCCGCCCACGGGCAACGCGAGGAATTGCGTGACATACACAATCTCGTCGTCATCATTTTCGTCATTGTCATTCGTGATGGCGATACCGCGCGGTTCAAATCCCACATCGGTGATGGTTTTGATGACACGGCTGGTGGCCGTATCGATCACCGAAACTGTATTCGAACGGGAATTGGTCACATAGAGTTTCTTGCCATTCGGAGTAAGTGCCAAGCCATACGGCTCGGTGCCGACGGGGATGTCGCCGACGCGCTTGAGCCAGATGACTTTGAGGCGGTTGACGGCAAAGATGGACACCGTGCCCGACACCGTATTGGCGACATAGACGCGGCTGCCATCGGGCGAAATCGCGACGCCATTGGGCTCCTCGCCGGTGGATTGCTCAATGATTTTGCGATTCCGGTCCGCGCCCACTTCAAAGAGCGAGATGGAATTGGTATCGGGGTTGGCGACTACCATGATGCTACCCGCAGCATCGAGGGCAATCGGTTGGGAAGAGGTGGGGCCGGCGAAGCGGGAGACCGGGGCCTGAGCGATAGCCGATTCCTGCTGGACGACGGCATAAGCCACGGCCAGTAAGACAGTCATCGCGATCAAGCCGAGTCGCGCGCTCCACAGTTCTTTTCGTTTCTGTTGCATATAGTGAACTCCGAAGGACCCCTCTCAAATAATGGGGTCAGTTAGGAGCTTACGGCAGGTAGCGCAAGGAGTCCTCTGGAAGTTGTCACATGCGAGGGGAGAGTCCTCATGAAATTGTTAGGAGCTATTCAGGACTTATCAAGAAGTTGTCAATTGCGGCATTGTTCAACATTTGGGCCGGGTTGACGCGGCAAGTTCAACCGATGGCATGCGGTATTGGGACATTCAGGGCGATGGCACCTAATGACAAAGTATCTTTGATCCGCGCTAGC
>JANLPT010000213.1:0-20992 GCA_031367405.1 Bryobacteraceae bacterium | reverse complement strand
GGCCACGACTAAGCTCCCCGAGAATAGTTGGCCAACTTTGCCGTGGCCCGCTTCCTCCGGTCGCGGCTCGAGTGCTTCTCCAGTTTTCCTGAAATTAAAGGACTTACGGGTATGCCTCATGGAGAGCAACCGGCTCTTGCGGTGTTAAAAGCTCTATCTGGTAACTGGTTCCCCTAGGTGCTTGCGCAAGAAGGCGTAAGCATAGTCGCCGTGAATTCGGTGCGGGCCGTCGAAGTAAGTGATCTCCGCTAAGTCCGGTACGCCGGCTTGGGCGTAGTAACGTTTCGCCTTGGCAAACTCATAAGCTACCCATTCATCAATACCGACTCCGTCGGAATGCCCGCGTTCCACTAGAAACGGTCGCGGGGCGATCAGCGCGGCCATTTCTGCATGGCCAAATCGTGGCCCTAAATTCCAATCGACCGCCTCGTACTCTTTGGTAAACATGAAGCTGAACGAGTCTTCAATGCTTGTCAGTTTCCAGAGCCATTCATTAAAGTTTCCTGAGCAAACCACTACCTTGTAGCGGGGTTCCAGCGGCGGCACTCGTAATGCGGTAACGCCGCCGTAACTCAAGCCGTAGTAGCCGATGCGGGCCGCGTCGACGAAAGGCAGGGTCTCCAGCCAATTGAGGGTTTGACGATGTTGGGCGATGATGAAACTGAACATCGATAGGCCCAGCGGATTGGCCTTACGCTGCAACGTCCGGAAGCGTTCGCCTAGAATATAAGGATTTTGGGGCGAATAAACGATGTAACCCTGCTCCACTAACTTACGCGCAAATTCGTCATAGACGATGCGAGTCTTCTCGGGCAGGATGGTGTCCTCGGGCCTGCCCTCCAGCCCGTGTTGCGTGACGATCAAAGCGCGCCGTTCGCCAGGTTTCATGCCTTTGGGGATGAGTAAGTGCCCGTAAGCTTCTACAGACCCGGTGACCGGCAAGCGTACCTCGTAACCGGTGTAAGTGGGTTGATCGTACCGCAGTGTTGTTTCGACTCGTAGCGGAACCAAGGTTTCTGGTAACTCGCCCCAAACCTGAGCGAGGGACAAGCGGGCTTGTTCACGGGGCTGCGCCGCGAACCAGGCCGGGCGCTGCCATGTGGTCTCGCGAATCAGACGTTGCGTGAAATTCACCCACTGCTGAAAAACCCGCTCCCGCCGTAGATCCTCAGCAGGATTTGCGGGCGTAAGGAGTATGTTCCAGTCGGCGAAGGTGAGGCTCCGCGGCCGCACCAGCGCGGCGAGGCGATTGCCATCAAAATGCTCCGCCCACTGCCAGATATTGAATTCCACCGGACTTCGGCTCAGATCGTTCAAGTCTACGCCGATGTTCGCGACGTGACAGACGTCGATACGCGTGTCGAGTGCGCAAGCCAGTAAGGCCACGATCCCCGTGGCACCGACTCCCGTTAAACGAATCGGCAGGCGCGGCTGGCGCTTCGCCAGAATGTCGACCGCCGCCAGCACCGTCTGCACCTCGTATCCAATGGGATGGCGGCCCATCGGATAGGCCATGCGATAAAGAAACTCACGCTGTGGCTGGGGGGTTACTTTCCCCAGTCGCGGGTTGCCTGAGAGCTGCGAGCTTGAGTCGAATACGGCCGGCACAATCTGGAGGCAGCCGGAGTTGGGTTCCGGCCCAATCGTCAACCAAATGTGATAGCACTGCGCCTCGCCCTTGGGTTCCACCAGAGTGCCTTCGGCCATCACTCCCTCGACGACAGGCCATTGAATACCATCACCATGCTTGACGAACTCTGTGGCGGGACTTCTCGGGTCAATCGCCCCAATCAACTCGCGCAATTTCTCACGGCTGGGTGGGGCAAGCGCCCGGCGCTCGGGAGCCGTGAGGAGTCGCGCGTCGGCGTAGGCATGTAAACCGTCGAGCATCCGCACCGCCGGGTCGGCCCCTGGTTCCAGCAGTTGTGTACCGGGCATGGCTTGGGCGATGAATAGCAGTAAAGTCAGCATCGTCCTCATCATAATCGCTTGCGGTATGATGCGGCGTATGCAAAGACGTTCTTTTCTGGTCGCCCCGCCCATGGCCGTCGCTATGCAAAGCCAGCCGAGAGGAGGCATCATCGGCTCGGGAGGGCGGGGCACACTGCTCACCGCCGAATTCAAAGAGGTGGGGGCCCAGATGGCAGCCGTCTGCGACGTCTACGAACCCAACTTACAACGCGGTTTGAAGACCGCCTCCAGCGGCGCCAAACCTTATACCGACTACCGCAAGTTACTCGAGGATAAGTCGCTCAGCTTTGTGGTGGTGGCCACGCCTGACCATTGGCATTCACGCATGATGATCGATGCCGTCGAGGCCGGCAAAGATGTGTATGTCGAGAAGCCTCTCGCCCACACCATCGAAGAAGGCGAGCGCATGATCGCCGCCGTCCAGCGCACCAGGCGCATCGTGCAAGTGGGCATGCAACGCCGCAGTTCGCCGCTGTTCTTAGAGGCCAAGCAGTTATTCGATCAAGCGCCGCAAGGGCCCGTTAACTTAGTGCTGAGTTACTGGCTGAATCATGCGGCTTCGCCGCCGGATAAGCCTCTCGCGGGAAATCTCGATTGGAAGCAATGGCTCGGCAGTTCGCCCAATCGCGCGGTCGATGCCCATCGTTTCTTCAACTGGTATTACTATTGGGATTACTCTGGCGGATTGATGGTCGGCCAAGCCGCCCATATCATTGACCTGATTCTCTGGTTCATGAACGCTGGAGCACCCAAAGCGGTCACGGCCACCAGTGCCGCGCCCAACTTACAGAAAGTGGAGGTGCCCGAGACCACGTCGATCTCGATGGAGTTCGGCAGCTTCCTGGCCACCTTCGCCGTGGGCTACCATGCCATGCGGTACAGCGGATTTCTGGATCAACTATCGCAATTTCACGGCCACAAAGCGCGCTTCGATGTCGGGCGGGAGCACTACGCGGTCTATCCGGAGGATCCCCAGGCGATCGAGCTGAAAGAGTCGGCTAGCAAGCGCGACCCGAAGAGTTTTAACGCTGCCGTGCGGCATCACATTCGCAATTTTCTGGAATGCGCCGCGTCGCGCCACGAGCCCAACGCTCCGGTGCATGTCGCGCAGAGGACCAACATTGCCTTGGTGATGGCCATGGACAGCCTGCGCAAAGGGCAACGCATCGTTAGGGCTTAAACCAGAGCCGGGTACCTTCCCGGCTGCGATCCCCCCGCGCCGAAACGCGAATCTCCGGATTCGGAGTCTCCGTCGCGGGCAGCGTGAAGTTTACTTGATAGAGCGCGCTGTACCCCGGCGTCACGCCGGCGTAGTAAAGGCCCGGGCTCGGCTCACCGTTCATCAGCACGGCGAATTCGGGAAAGTGCTGCAGCCAATTCACGGTGGTTTGTAGCCCCGCGCTGGTAGCCATCGTCGGACCAAAACCGGTGCCGTAGAATACGATCGTCTCGCCCGGGCGCGCCGGTGTATCGGCTGTCACCAGCGAGCCATCCGGCCGCGTGGCGAGAATCCAGTTGTCCGGCGTCGTAAAGAGTTCAGGGGCCAGATCCCGAACGCGGATCGAAAACCGCGGCCCCACCACCGAGTCGCGCAGCAATTGGATGTCGTAGTTGGATGGCCTGAGCCCCGCAGGCAATCGAAAGTTGATTTGCGTCGGCGATACGTAGATGAGCTCGAGAAACCCAAGCCCTAAGTAGAGGCGCACTCCCCCCAGTTGGTCGGGATAGAGCCAACCGGCCCGGGGCGGGGAAGGCGGCCGGGCGACCGCTGTGCCAAACGCCAGGTTGGTTCCGTAGAGGGTGAGCACGGAATTGGGTGCGAATCGGTCCACCGTTTGAGAGGCCGCATTCACCAGGGAGCCTTCGTTATAAACGGGTGCCGACGAGGGCAGTTGCAACAGCCATAGGCAATAGAAAAGGGTCACACTAAATAGTGGGTTGACGGAGCGAAAGTTCTCCGTTATTTTTGGAAAAAATTAGCGGCCCGTTTTGAAGTCGTTTTCGGCTTGTTCAAGAGCCTGGCACAACTGATGGGCGCGGTCGTCGGCTCGTTCCCGGACGCCGGAGATTTCTTGTTGGGCGGCTTTGAGCTGGTCGGCCAAATGCAGACAAGCGAGCACGGCGGCCCGGCTGGGGTCGGAGGTGCCCGTCTGCGAGGCGATGGAGGTCATCAGGTCGTCCACCATGGACGCCAGTTCCTCAATCTCGCCCGTGTCACCCGTGGCCCGGAGGTTGTAGTGCTGGCCGAAGATTGTGACGCGGACGGTTTGTTTACTGAGTGGCTGCATGTAAAATTAACCGTTCGGCGTAAGGGTGTCCATTTGGCCCAGAACTTTTTCTATGCGCTCACGAACTTGCTGGCGGTCGATCTTCATCCGGCCGACGGCGTCGTTCAGGCGGCTGATCTCGGCTTTGGCGAGTTCGACCTGCTCGGCCCATTTGCGGGCCGCCGCTTGGGCCTCATCGGCGTGCCGGTGCGCTGATTGAGCTTCGGTGCGCGCCTTTTCCACCTCGGCGGGCGAAACACCTTGGGCGAGGGCGACTTTGGCTTCGTTCGCCACGGCCTCCGATACTGCGAGCGACGCGCGCGTCTCAGCCAATTCCTTGATGACGTTGGATTTGTCGTCGAGCGCAATCGTCTTGTCACGCAAAGCGATCGCCTGCTCTTGAAGCAGAACAGCGTTTTCCCGTTCGAGCCGTTGACGTTCTTGTTTGAGGACGGCGACCAAATCCAGCAAACGCCCAATCCGCCGCTCAAGCTGCGTCAGATAAGGGAATTCGTCCCCTTGGGGGGTAGAGGATGCAGCTAAGGTAGCCATCCTCTACAATCTACAGGATTGGTCCGCCGGAAGCGAGAAGAATCTAAAGTGCCGCTTTCGCTTTGGTCACCAAAGCACGGAAACCACTCTCATCATGGAACGCGATGTCGGCCAGCACCTTGCGGTTTAGCTCAATGCCAGCCTTTTTAAGGCCGCAAATGAACTTGCTATACGAGATCTCGCAGGTGCGGCAAGCCGCGTTGATGCGCGTGATCCAGAGGGCGCGGAAGTCGCGCTTTTTCAAGCGACGGCCGACATAGCCGTATTTGAGCGCTTTCTCCACGGCTTCCTGGGCAGCGCGGTTCAGCTTGCTCTTGGTGAGGAAGAAGCCTTTGGCAAGGCGAAGGGTTTTATGCCGGTAATCCCGGCGTTTAGTACTGCGTTTTACACGTGGCACGTTTGTTCTCCTTTTAGTGTCCCGGTGAAGGGCCCCATTTGAAGGGGTTCGAGGCGGCCGCGGGCACGTGCGAGGAGCCCGTCCACACTCGAAAGTTCAGTCAGATTCGGTTAGGGAAGCATAATTTTAAGCGCGTAGACGTTGGTCGGATCGACCACGGCGCCTTGCGCTAAACGGCGCTTGCGGCCCGGGCTTTTCGAAGTGAGAATATGGCGAGCATGCGAATGACGCCGAATAAACTTACCGGATCCGGTCTTCTTGAAGCGCTTGGCCGCGCCCTTATGGGTTTTCAACTTGGGCATGGTGTTTGTCCTTCAGTTTGCTAACGCTTTGATTCTTCTCGACTTGCCTACCGCAGGGGTAGACGGGCCAGAAGAACGCATCGCGCAGCACTTCTGAGTTTACCAAACGCGGTCGGCCTCTGACAAACTGAAGTGATGCCGGAGCTTCCCGACATCACCGTATACGTCGAAGCGCTCGAACGCCGCATTCTCGGGTCACGGCTTGAAGCGGTGAAATTGAAGAGCCCCTTTGTGCTGCGGTCCGTTGATCCGCCTGATCCGCCGGTGAGCGAAGCCTTGCAAGCGCGGGTGCGGGAACTGCGGCGCGTGGGCAAGCGGATCGCCGTCGGCCTCGATAACGACGTGTGGCTCGTCCTGCATTTGATGATCGCCGGACGCCTGCACTGGAATAGCAAAAAGCCCTCCCAGGCTTCTTTTGCGTTCGATACCGGCACGCTGACCCTGACCGAGGCTGGCACGCAGCATCGTGCCTCGCTGCATTTAACGCGGGATATTGACAGCTTCGACCCTGGTGGCCTCGAGGTGCTCCTCTGCACACTGGCTCAATTCACCGCCGCGCTGCGCCATGAAAACCACACCCTGAAGCGCACGCTGACCGATCCGCGGATTCTGAGCGGCATTGGCAATGCCTATTCCGATGAGATCCTATGGGCCGCCCAGCTGTCACCGGTCGCGCAGACGCAGAAGTTGACCGCGGATGAAATCGCGCGGCTATTCAAGGCCACGGTGGATGGCCTGCGGACGTGGACGGATCGCCTTCGCGCCGAAACGGGCGACGGCTTTCCTACCAAGGTGACCGCCTTCCGGCCGGCGATGGCGATGCATGGCAAATACGGCCAACCCTGCCCCCGCTGTGGCGAACGCGTGCAGCGGATTCGTTATGCGTCCAATGAAACCAACTACTGCGTCCGCTGCCAGACCGGCGGCAAGTTGCTGGCTGATCGCGGACTGTCGCGTCTATTGGGCCAGGACTGGCCGCGCACGCTGGAGGAGCTGGAATCGCTGAAGCGTGCGCCCCAATCATTCCTAAGCCCTTGACATGAGCTCTGTGAGAGCCCGGGTTTGTTCGGGCTCAGCCCGCCAAACGCGGTAAACTCAGGGCGGAGAGTTGATGCCTGAGCTTGTTACAATCCCGAGTTCGTTTTTTGAGCTTTCCGTCGACTATGATCGTCCTGTCCTCAAGCTCTTGCTTGATCGTGGCTTGATTGTTCAGGGGATTTTCGACGCGCTGAAACCATGGAATGCGAGCATAGACGACATCGAACCACACAACGACGGAAAGCATTCCGAGCAAGGTGTAACTTTCAGAATTCCCGCGAAACGAGCATCTTTTTTTCTCGGGATCGCATCTTGTCGATTCTCACGGGAAGACGTTGATTGGGCTGCGGCTGACGAAACGATCACCATGATGGACACCATTATGTTGACGCTGTCTAGTCTTAGTGGGATTGTCATGGGAACGAAGAAGTCAACCGTGGGCATGCATCTACAGCCACGAACGAAGACCTACCTGGAGATATTGAATCCGTTTTTGGCCGCGCAATGGGTATCTTTCGAGACAGCGCCCGTCCGGACGATGGCGGTCATCGCAAGGTGGGAGAAACGTGGCGTGACACTGGATGGATCAGCGTTGCTGGCAAACGCCGTTTTCGCGAAACTTGAGAGGGAGTTCGAAATCGGAGGTACGTCGCTCGATATGGCGTCTCAGCTTCGGGTGGATCAGGAAGAGTTGTTTAGAGTGCTAGGGGTAGAGGAGGATCGAGGATGAATGCGCATCCGACCGCCCAAACATCAGGCTACCAGCGGAGTCAGTCTATAGGGCCAATACTTCATCAGGATCTTCCCCGAGGTCGCGGGCATCAGCGGCCTCTGTCCCCCCTTGATGCGAAACCGATGGGAATCGCCACTTTCGATGGTCCTAAGCGGCCGCTCGCGATTCGCGAAGCGGAAGAATCGGCTCTTTGTGAGTTGCGTAGGCACTTTGTGTTGCCGAAAGATTCGTCGGTCACCATATTTCTAGCCGAACATCGGACGATCGCTCAGATTCTGCTGGATTCAGTTGGCCATTTGAAATCGTGCTTCGGCGAGGACACCGTTTTTAACCTGAGGGCTTCGATGGATGAATCGGGATCGCGGACCCTCTATGCCGTTGCCATGTGGCCCGGCTGTACTCAACTTGTGAGGAAGGCTCTTGCAGAATTCGATGATGGCTGGTGGATTCCACATTCGCAGTCGGCATCTGGATATCTTACATTCACCTACGAGCTGGTGTGAATGGCTGCGTTTTCATTTGACTGGTCCGGCTATTTGAACTTGGCCGAAGAGCTTGGCCAACGCGCCGACGAAGGATCCCTCCGCAGCGCCATCAGTCGCGCATACTACTACGTTTACCATCTTGCACTTCACAGGGCTGAGGCGAATGGCTTCAAACCCAAACCAGACGAAGGAACTCACGCGCAGTTGTGGCGGCTCTTTAGCAGGAGCCCGGAGCCGGATTGCCATAAGTTGGCAATCATCGCCAACCGGCTAAGAGAGAAGAGGAACCGTGCCGATTATGAAAATATCTTTTTACGCGTAGCGGAAGAGGTCCCCCTTCTGCTGGAGGACGCCAAGAAATTCACGATGTTGCTGGGCACGGTCCATGCCCGTCACCCCGACCAGAAAAGCATGCGCCAATAGTTATGCATCCGTCTCGAAGGTGCAAGCCCGAACCTAGATGTAGGCGATCACGTCGATCTCTACCAGCGAGTTGCCCGGAATGCCCCCCGCCGCTGCGATCGTCGTGCGGACCGGCGGCTCTTCCCCGAAGCGGCCCTTAAACATCTCATTCATCCCGGCGTAGTCCTTCAAGTCGTTCAGGTAGACGTTGCACTTCAACACCTTATCCATCGATGAACCGGCGTTGATCAACTCCTTTTCCACCTCATCGAGCACAATCTTGGTGTGCGACTTGATGTCGCCTTCGACGTGCGCGCCTTTGCCGGCGATGAACAGGAGGTTGCCATAGGAGACCGCGCCGTTGAACAGCGGCGCTTTGTCGGGCTTCTTGCCGTTACGATAGTGGACCTTTTTCCCCGTGGTGGCCGGAGCCGCTGTGGCGGCCGCCGGAGCCAGCGCGGCCAAGGCGATAAAGTTGCGTCGTGGTGCTTTTGCCATGGACGCCATTGTAGCTGAGGAAGTATCTGAACAACAGCACGTATCTGAGCAACGGCAACCTCGCTAAGATAGAAGTTCGATGCGACTTGCTTACTTCGATGCCTTCTCCGGAATTGCCGGCGACATGACCGTCGCCGCGTTGATTGATGCCGGTGCCGACGCACGCGCCCTCATGGACGGCCTCACCAGCCTGGGCACTGCGGCGCAGTTCACCGTCGAGCCGGCGAAACGCGCCGGAATCGCCGGCACGCGCTTCATTGTCGAGGCTCCGCCAGACAACAAGCATCGCCACCTGCATCACATTGACAAAATCATTGATGAATCCGGTTTACCGGCCACCACCAAGGAGCGTTCGAAGCGCGTCTTCCGCAAGCTGGGTGAGGCCGAAGCCAGTGTCCATGGCATCTCCATCGAACGCGTTCACTTTCACGAAGTCGGCGCGGTGGACTCGATTTGCGACATCGTCGGCGCGTGCTACGGGCTCGATTTGCTCAGCATTGAGCGCATTTACATGTCGAACATCAATGTCGGCAGCGGTACCGTCCAGTGCGACCATGGCCTGATGCCCGTGCCTGCGCCGGCGACGGCGAAACTGCTTACCGGCCATCCCACTTACTCGTCCGGCCCGGCGGTCGAACTCACCACGCCCACCGGTGCCGCCTTTGCGGCGGCCTTGGCTGAGAGCTTCGGCCACATGCCCGCCATGACCGTGAACAAAATCGGTTTCGGTGCCGGCACCAAGGATTTTCCGGGCCACGCCAACATGCTGCGCGTCATGGTGGGGGAATCTTCTTCCGCTGCTGAGGCGGCCACGGTGACGGTGATCGAGGCCAACATCGACGACACCACGCCTCAGGTGCTGGGCTACACCATGGACCGCCTCTTTGAAGAAGGCGCGCTCGATGTGGCGCTGCAGCCATTGCAGATGAAAAAGAACCGGCAGGGCACTCTCCTCCGTGTCATTGCCAAACCTGAGGATCAAGAGAAACTCGCCCAGCTGATTCTGGCCGAAACGACTTCGCTCGGTGTCCGAATGTACAGTGCCCAACGCCGCGTGCTCGAACGCCGCATCGTGCCGGTGACGACGCCCTTCGGCGAAATCCGCATGAAAGTATCTCAAGACGGTTCGGCCTCGCCCGAGTACGATGATTGCCAGAAACTCGCGCGCGAGCGCCGGGTGCCCCTTAAAGACGTGATCGCCGCTGCCCATTTCACTTACCAGTCCACCAGATGAAGAAGTTTTATCTCACTACCCCGATTTATTACGTGAACGCCGCTCCGCATATCGGCCACACCTATACGACTATTGCCGCCGAAGTGATTGCCAGCTTAAAGCGCGCCGAAGGCTACGACGTTGTGTTGGCGACCGGCACCGACGAGCACGGCCAAAAGATTGAGCGCGCGGCGAAAGCGGTGGGCAAGTCGCCGCAAGAATTTGCCGATGTCGTCTCCGCCGAGTTCAGCAAGCAATGGATCGAGCTTGGGTTACAGATCGATCGCTTCAAACGCACCACCGATCCGGCGCATCACCGCAAAGTACAGGAACTGTTCTTGCGTTGCCAAGAGCGCGGATTCGTCTATAAAAGCAGTTACACGGGCGCTTACTGCGTCTCCGATGAACTCTACGCGAATGAAGCGAAACCTGGCGAGCCTTGTCCGATTTGCGGCCGCCCGCTCGAAGAGGTCACTGAAGAGAATTACTTTTTCAAACTCTCCGCATTTCAAGATCGCTTACTGAAACTCTACGAAGAACAGCCCGGCTTCATCCAGCCGGAAATTCGGCGCAATGAAGTGCTCGCCTTTGTGAAAGGCGGCTTACAGGATCTTTCCATCAGCCGCACGTCGATCACCTGGGGCATCCCCGTGCCGGGCGAAGAGAAGCACGTCTTTTACGTCTGGTTCGACGCGCTCACCACTTACATGAGTGCGGTGGAAGGCGAAGGACGCTGGCCCGCCGACTTACATTTAATTGGCAAAGAGATTCTTCGTTTCCATGCTGTCTTCTGGCCCGCTTTCCTGATGGCTGCCGATTGGCCGTTGCCCAAGCAAATCTTTGCCCACGGCTGGTTACTCTTCGAAAACGACAAGATGTCGAAGTCAAAGGGCAATCTACTGCGCGCCACGCCCATTACCAGCGTCATTGGCATTGACGCCTTGCGTTACTTCTTATTGCGCGAAGTGGTCTTCGGCTCCGATGGCAATTTTTCGCTCGACGCGTTGGTCGCCCGCTACAACGCTGACCTCGCCAATGGCCTCGGCAATTTAACCAGCCGGACGTTGACGATGATCAAGCAGTACCGCGCCGGCCGGGTGCCCGAGGTCATGGTGCTCGACAGCGTAGCCGCGCAGATCGCGGCGGCTCGCGAGCAAGCGCAGGCCCACTATGCCAAATTCGAATTTTCGAAGGCGCTCGAGGTGATCTGGGCCTTCATTGGTTTCCTGGATCGTCTGATCATGGAAGAGAAGCCCTGGGATCTCGCCAAGAAGGGCGAGGATGCGCGCCTCGACGTGGTGCTCTGCTCCACTTATCGCGCTCTAGAGGCGATTTGCGATCTGGCACATCCCGTTATTCCCGCCTCCATTGAAAAAATTCGCGCCCAGATGGGCGTTGATGGCCAAGTCGGTGACTTAACCCCCGTCTTTCCCCGGCTCGACGCCAAGATCGTGATTCCTCAAATGCAAGAACTAGAACAAGCTGAATTAGCCCGCCAGAACTTACTGCTCGGCAAGACCGCCGAAGCCGTGCCCGTTGCCGCCGGCCTGAACGCGGTGAGCCCGATCTCACCGGAAATTACGATCGACGACTTCGTCAAAATTGACCTGCGCGTCGGGCTGGTACTTTCAGCCGAAGCGGTGAAAGGGGCCGATAAGTTACTCCAACTGAAAGTGGATATCGGCGAGGCCGAGCCGCGGACCATCGTGGCCGGCATCGCGAAAGCCTATGCGCCAGAGACGTTGGTGAACCGCAAAGTTGTGATTGTGGCGAACCTGGCCCCACGTAAGTTGCGTGGCGTCGAAAGCCAAGGGATGATCGTGGCGGCATCGCTCGAAGGCGGGTCGCCGGTACTGGCGGCTTTCCTCGAGGAGGTTCCCGTCGGGGCCCGGCTGAAGTGATCGATTCGCATTGCCATGTCGATGACGAGGCGTTCCACTCCGACCGCGCCGAAGTAGTAGCGCGCGCCCAAGCAGCGGGCGTTACCCACTTACTGGCGATTGGTTCCGGGGACGGGCCGCCGGATCTGGAAGCCGGCATCCGGCTGGCGGAGCTGTATCCGACGATTTACGCCACCGTCGGCGTTCATCCCCACAAAGCCTCGGCGGCGACGGCGGAAACGTTCTTACGCCTTCCGGAGCTTTGCCGGCATCCGAAAGTGGTGGGCTTTGGTGAGATTGGGCTTGAGTATCACTACGACTTCGTGCCGCGTGACGTGCAAAAAGACGTCTTCGTGCGGCAAATGGAGATCGCCCGCGAGGCGCGCCTGCCGATTATCATCCATTCGCGCGACGCTTGGGACGATTGCTTCGCCTTGATTGAAAGTCATTGGGATTGCGGTATCGGCGGCATCTTTCATTGTTTCTCGGGCGGTATCGCAGAAATGCGGCGCACCGTGGAGTTAGGATTTCATTTGGGTTTCGGCGGGGTGATTACTTACCCCAAAGCGATCGAGGTCCACGATGCCGCCCGTCAGGCTCCCGCTGATCGGCTATTACTCGAAACTGACTGTCCGTATCTGGCTCCGGTGCCTTTTCGCGGGAAGCGCAACGAACCCGCCCACCTGGTGCATACGGCGGCGCGCTTAGCCGAGTTGCGAGGTGTTAGTATGGCCGAAATTGACCAGATCACCACGGCCAATTTCCAACGGCTTTTCCAGCGGGCCAACTCAGATCAGAAAGGACCGGCATGACCAACATCGGCCTGGCGCTCACCAGCCGCGAAATTCACGATCTCGTTCGCGACGATCTCAAGAAAGTTGAGCAGCACTTCAAGCTCGAGTCAGCCGCCTCGTCGCACACGGTCACTGCCGTGGCCAGCCACATGCAAGCCGGCGGCGGCAAACGCTTACGGCCAATTCTCTTGTTACTCAGCGCGCGGCTGGTGGGCGATGTGAGCGATGACGCCATTCGCATGGCCGCCGTGATGGAGTTACTCCACACCGCCACCCTGGTCCACGACGACGTCATCGACATGGCGAACACGCGCCGCGGCCGCCCGTCGGCGAATGCTATCTGGGGCAATCATGTCTCGGTGCTGGCGGGCGATTGGATTTACATGCAGGCGTTTCAGATTACGTTGGAACTGCGTGACTTCCGCATCATCGACATCCTGATGAACGTCACCCAGCGCATGGTGGAAGGCGAGTTACTCCAATTAGAACGCATCGGCAAGCTCGACATCACCGAAGCGGACTACATGGAGCTGATTGATCGCAAAACGGCCGCGCTCTTCGGAGCCTGCGCCGAAGTCGGCGCTTATATCGGGCAACGCGGCGACACGACTTCGCAGGCCAAACTAACTGAGTTCGCCTGGAACCTCGGTATGGCCTTCCAATTAGTGGATGATATTCTAGATTTTACTTCGCGTGAGAACATTCTGGGTAAGCCGGTCGGCAATGACTTACAGGAGGGCAAGGTGACCTTGCCGCTGCTCTACGCCCTTTCGAACGCCAACCGCGAGGAGGTCCGATTGGTGGAGACGGTACTCAAGGACCGTAATTATGACCGGGTTCCTTTCTCACGAATTCTCACTCTCATTGAGGACCACCACGGCGTGGAACAAGCGCAAGACCGGGCCGCCGCTTTTGCCAACCGGGCGCGCGAATTGATTCTGTCGTTCCCCGATTCGCCCTATCGCCGCGCACTGCTTTCCGTTACTGACTTGGTTACTGACCGTGACCGGTAGTCTGCAAGTTTACGAGCCAAACCGAACCCCTCGCCGTGCGGGAGGGGATGTTGCAGTGGCATACAGAATATATTGTCAAGCGGTCGAGAAACCAGTGCCTCGACCGCTTGGTTTGTAACTGTCCTCTAACTAGCCCACGGCGTTTAAGCCATGGGGCGCGAATAGCTTTAGCATATGCCCCACGGTTCACGCCGTGGGCTAGAGGCCAAACAGAACCCCGACCGTTAGGGAGGGGATCCTGCGACAAGCCGCGAAAGTTAGATTTCACCCGGTCGAGACACTAGCCTGACCGCCGCATCCAGCCGAAAGTGAATCGCCAGATCAATCCGGGCAGGCTGCGTAGATCCTCGCCGAAACCACGTTGCCCTTGGCCCACCACGAACGTGCCTTCCCGCATGGCGTACCAATTGAAAAGCGAAGCCCACACCGTAATCAGCGTGGCCACCAGCAGGCTCAGGCCCAGTTTGGGCGTCGCCTGCCACCAGTGGACCAGCCCGTTGAGCCCTTGGTTGACGGCGGGTAGCACCAGCAGCACGGCCAGCATCGAAACCCGCTTTGGTTCCACGCGGCTGAGCACCTGCAACAAAGAACCGAAAATGCCGCTGGTGAGCACGCGATATCCGAATTCCACGCCCAGCGCAGTCCAAGCGGCGCGGGAACCTGCCGATCGATTAGTGAAATAAAATACCAAGGCTCGCAATAAGGCGCTCAGCGCCGCAGCCTTCCAGTTCCATTGCCGCACAAAAATGCGCACCGGATGGTCCGCCATCATGCGAAAGGCTTCGCTTAAGGTCACAGCCCATCATATCCGCCCCGCACGACTCATACTCAGGCCTCACGCTTCAGGGTCTTCAGCCGCATGCTTGCCCAACTGCGACCACAGCAAGTGGCTGACCAGGGCGAGCGCCCCCCACACCTGCCAATGTGACCAAATTCCGCCATCAATGCCAAATTTGTGTCCCCAACGCAGTTCGTATAGCAACCGCCAACCCGCCATCAGATAGCCAATCAGCATCACCGGGCGGCACAGGCCACTCGCCAAACCGGCCGCCGCGCGATCCGCTTCGCGCACTTTGCTGGGCTGGACGCCCGCCTTCATCGGAATTCTCACCTGCATCTCACCGATGCCTTGCAATCCAACTTCCACGACGTTTTACACGAGGCGTACGGCGCATGCGATACACTCAACCGGAGAACCTATGAAACGCATTCAGATCGCTATGCTGGGCACCGGCTTTATGGGCACCGTACACACGGAAAACGTCAGACGCCTGGGCTATGTCGACGTGGTCGCCGTGGCCGGCAGCACTTCGGAGAAAGGCGCCAAGTTTGCTAAAGAGCACAGCATCGAGCGCTCTGGAACGTGGCAGGAACTCTGCCAGGACCCGACGATCGAAGCCGTCCACATCTGCACTCCCAACGTGCTCCATTACCCGCAAGCCAAACTGGCCCTCGAAAACGGCAAGCACGTGCTTTGTGAGAAGCCGCTGACCATGAACGTATCCGAAGCCAGGACGCTGGTCGCGTTGGCCGCCAAAAAAGGGCTCGCCAATTGTATCCAGCACAACTTACGCAATTATCCGTTAGTACAGAATGCCAAAGCCATGATCGCCGCCGGGGATATTGGCGAAGTGATAGTGGTCCAAGGCACTTACTCGCAAGACTGGCTACTCTACGATACAGACTATAACTGGCGCATCGAGAAAGAGCATAACGGCGTGCTGCGTGCCATGGGCGATATCGGCTCGCATTGGATGGATCAAATTCAGTTTCTGACCGGTTTAACCATCAATGAAGTGTGCGCCGACTTGACCACTGTGCATCCTTTTCGCAAGAAACCCAAGACTTCCGTCCCGACCTTTGCCGGTAAGAAGTTGAAGCCCGGCGGCTACGAAGAAGTGCCCATCGATACGGACGACTTTGGCATGGTCATGCTGAAGCTCGGCGACCGCGCCAAGGGTTGCTTTACCGTAAGTCAGGTATCGGCGGGTAATAAAAATTCCTTCCGCTGGGAGGTGTATGGCACGAAGAGCGGGCTCTCCTGGAATCAGGAGCGTCCCGACGAACTTTGGATTGGGCATCGTAACTTGCCCAATCAGATCATCATCAAGGATGGGTCACTCATGAAGCCCGCCGCCGCCGCTTATGCGGATTTACCCGGTGGCCATAGCGAAGGTTACGATGACTCGCATAAGCAAATGTTTAAGCATTTCTACGCCCACATTTTAAACCCGCAATCCCCGGCCGATTACCCCACTTTTGCTGACGGTCTGCACGGCATGACGTTGCTGGCCGCCGTCTTGAAGAGCCATCAAAAACGCGCTTGGGTGAAACCCTAAACTAACGAAGGAGTAAAACAAACTGCATGACGACGATGGAAATCGCGGACGACCTCGCTGGCCTTTGCCGGCAAGGGAAAAATTTGGACGCCATCGAGAAATATTACGCTGACGGAATCGTTAGCGTAGAACCCATGAGTGCGCCCGGGATGCCGTCCGAGATGGCCGGGATTGCCGCCATCAAGGGCAAAAACCAATGGTGGCTGGAGAATCATCAGGTACACAATGCCGAGGTGAAGGGGCCCTTGGTGGCGGGTAACTATTTCGCGGTGGAGTTCAATTATGACATCACCCAAAAATCCTCCGGGCACCGTTTTCAAATGACCGAAATCGGCCTCTATACGGTGGCGGACGGCAAGATTGTTCATGAGCACTTTTACTATTCGATGGCCTGAACGGACCAGCCCGTTTCCGGCCACCACCATTTGAATGCGCACCACGTGGTCCCGCATCACGTTGACTGTTGTATTCACATCGACTTACAAGAGTGATGAGCGCTCGTCCCGGTCATTCAATGCTGTTCTCTTAAGCCTCGTTTTTTGCTAACCTCAGGAAGAGTATTGCCTCAGGGCAGGAGCGGACCAAAAGGAATCATGAAGAACATTTTTCGCGTAATTTTGACAGGACTGTTGGCGTTGGCAAGCCTCTCGGCGCAACCCGAATATCTATTCTCCGATGGAGGCCGCGAGGTGCGGTACCGCTTAGCGGCGGATGAGGTGTTTAGCCGGGGCGGACGCGGGATGAGCGCCACCAAAGGCAGCCGGGAGTGGGGCGGGGGCCGGGTGAACAAACTCGCCGCAGGCGATACAGCGATGAGCATGGTGAAGTCGAACTGGGCGCAGGATCGCGCCAACTTGGCACCGGTCTTCTATAGCCTCAGCAATCTGCCGTCGGCGGAGCGGCTGGCGGCTCTTCCGGAAGCCGAGCGGGAGCGGCGGTTGGCGGCGGCGCGGCGCGTGATGACCGCGAAATTACTGGTCCACGCGAGCCAAGACCACGCACGCGCTCTAGAACCGGCCCAGCCGTTGGCAGTGGAGAATTCGATGGTGGAGGGTTGGGTGACGGTCACCTATGCCGACCCTTTCGCGGCGCTCGATGCTGCCGATTGGCTTACCCGGCAAGGCGGCTATGAGTTTGTGCCGGTGTTCACACGGATGATGGAAAAGAGACAAGCCTTGGTCCGGCCGGTGAACGATACCTACTACGCCAACCAGTGGCATTTGCAGAGCACCGCTTTCAACCTGAACATGCGCAACGCGTGGGATTTGGCAACCGGTCGAGGCATCAACATGACGGTGGTCGACGACGGGCTCGATGTGAAGCACGAAGACCTGGCACCGAATGCCTATGCGTTGGATCAGGGCTTTCACTACAACTTCAACGCCGGCAAGATTGAGGACCCCTCGCCGCTCAAGACCGACGATAGCCACGGCACGAGCTGCGCCGGTTTGGCTGGAGCGGCGGGCTTTAACAACGTGGGCGTGATTGGCGTAGCGCCGGAAGTGAAGCTGATGGGTTTGCGGTTGATCGCCGGCGACACGGCCGACGATGCTGCGGGGGTTGCGCTGGCGTGGCAGCCGAAAGGGATTTTCACCCACGTCTCAAGCAATAGCTGGGGTCCGGCGGACGATGGCAAGGGAGACGGGCGCATTAGTACGTTACAACTGGCGGGCATGCAGATCGGCGCGCGCGAGAATCGTGACGGGCTCGGTACGGTGATCGTCGTTTCCGGCGGAAATGGGCGGGGCGAAGGAGACGATGAGAGCTATGACGAATTCTCGAGTTCGCGTTTTGCCATTGGCGTAGCCGCAGTGAACCGCGGGGGCAAGCAGAGTTCGTATTCCGAGAGTGGGATGGCGGTGGCGATTTCGGCTTTTGGCGGTGAATTTGCACAGCCGGACGTGATGTGGAGCACCAATAACTCCGGTGCCGCAGCGTTCGCGTTGAAAGCGGAGAAGTTTCCCACTTCGCTCGCGCCGATGAACTATACCGACTCGTTCAATGGCACGTCGGCTGCAGCTCCCCAGGTGTCGGGTGCAGTGGCGCTGATGCTCGAGCGCAATCCGGGGCTGGGCTACCGGGACGTGAAAGAGATTCTGATGCGCACCGGGAACCGGGAGGGGCTGCAAGGCAAAGACGAGTTCTTCAAGAACGGCGGTGACTTCGTGTTGAGCCACTCGTTCGGTGCCGGGTTGGTCAACGTCGCCGCCGCGCTGGACCTCGCGAGCCGTTGGACGAACCTCGGCCCGTTGGTCACGGCAGAAGTAGAGTTGACTGGCAACGAGGCCATTGCCGATGACGGAAAAATATTCAGCGCCGATGCTGACCTCTCCGGTGCCGCGATCCGGGTGGAACACGTCGAGCTGACGTTCACCGTGAAACACGCCAACCGGGGCGACCTGGAGATCGGGTTCACCTCGCCATCCGGAATGTTGAGCCTGGCGAGCGCGCGGCCCAATGACGACAATGCCGACTTTACCGATTACAAGATGACCTCCGTGATGCACTGGGGCGAATCGGCCAACGGGAAGTGGCGCCTACTGTTCGCGGATAACAAAGCGAACGGGATTTCGGGCCGGGTGACGAAGGCCAAATTGAAAGTCTACGGCACAGCGCGGTAGGGACGGTTCGATCGCGGTCAATGAGGTGCGGGGGTTTCCTGAACTTTGTCCGTTTCGGTCAAGTCCTCCGGGCGATTGGCCAGATGTTCCAGGCGCTACCCGCCGCTCTCATCGGCGGTCAGCAGGATCTCTACGTTATGAAAAAGCTTGCGATTACCCTAGCTAGCGGAAGATGTCACGGCGTCGTTGTCCCCGTCCGAGTCCACTCCTCCGGTCCGGGTTAGTGCCGAACATCGGCCAGCCGCGAACGGAGTGAGCGGGTCAAGCGGGCTTAAATCATCGCTTCTCATCACCTTGTGGTAGGCGTTGTCGTGCAAACGGCACACCGGCGAAGTCACGGTCACAGCGATTTTTCAAAACCGTCGTCCAACAAAGCAAAGCACTTACACCCGCCAAACACCCCCAACTTTGCAAGCGAACGGTAAACTGATATCAGCCCCAGCACGGGCCGCCGCCACACGCGCGCCGGGTGCCGACCCTGCGTGCCCACAGGAGCCAACCATGTACCGCAACTCATCCCTAAAACGCATCGAAGCCAATCACCGCAACGCGCAACGATCCACCGGACCTCGGCCGCAGCGAAGGCAATTCCACGCACGCTACAACCGAACCAAACGAAGCCAACACTCACTCCCGGCCAAGCTACATCCAAGCCGAAATCTAAACGCTTCGAAGACTATCCAATCTTCGCCCCCGAACCCGCCTGCTAAGGCAACGCCAAACGAACCCAAACCCTACCCTTTTCGACGAAAACAACGCAACCCCACGAGCCGCGACCGGCGAGAGCGGGCAGCAGTCTCTCGAACGTCGACGGCCTGCCAAGGGCCCTCGGGAACGCGCCCGAAAATACTTCGATCCCTTTTTCAAGCATCCCGCGCATTATAGGGTGAAGGCAGCAAACGCAGCCTAAAATTCGACCAAGGAGAAACACCATGAGTGAAGAAATCAAGAAAATCGAACAGACCGAGTTATCCGGGCACGAACTGGACAAGGTTGCTGGCGGCGGCGCCAATGGGAAGAAGGGCTACGGCGTCGGCAACGGCGGGGACGCCATCTCGATTGCTCCGAAGACTCCGGCCCTGCCGAAGACTCCGATTAAGGCTGGTTGATTAAATACGCGGTAACGAACCCCGGCCGTATGGGCCGTCAGAGCCGTGCCCCCACAAATTGCGAACTGCCATGGGTGTATACTCCGGTACATTCTTATTGCGACTGACTCTGAACACGCTCGTGTTAGTTTCGCTCGCCTGGGGGCAGGCGCGGCCGGGTAGGCTGACGCTCCAGGAGGCGCTGGAATCCACGCTCACCTTGCATCCGCAAGCGAAGATCCGCGAGCAGCAACTGGCGGCTAGCCGTGGCGCGTTGCGGGAAGCGTCCGGGATATTTGACCCTTTCTATTCGAGCGGCCTGCAACAGAATTTTGCGCCCACTCCACTCACCACGGGGCAGCAGGTTACGACCGGGCCAAAATCCGCCGCAGTGAATTTCACGAGTTTTAGCGCTGCATCGCGCCGCCTGTACCGCAATGGCATCACCGCCGGGCCGATTGTGGAAATGGATCGTGCGCGGGATCGCCTCGCGAATATCGCCGGGATCAACCGTTCGCGCTTGGCCTATGAAATGACCATCCCTTTGTTGCGCAATCGCGGGCCGGATGTCGTCGCGGCCGGTGAACGCTCGGCCGGTGTGCAGGTGGAAGCCAGTCGTCTCGATCTAAATCAATCCTTCACCGGCTTACTCTCCAACACGGCGGCGAGTTACTGGGAGTTAGTCGGTGCCCTAAGATTATTGGAAGTCGCCGCCAGTTCGGAAGCGCGGGCCACGATGATCCTTGAGAACGTCGACGATTTGATCAAGGCCGATCGCATCCCGCAGAATGACATTCATCAAGTACGCGCCAATCTGGCGGAACGCGTGGCCGGTCGCGTCGCCGCTTCGCAGCAAGTGGTGGTGGCCAGGCAGCAGTTGGCGCTCGCCGTGGGCGTTCCTCCCGAGGCTATCGCATCAATTCCCGATCCCGCTGAAGGACTTCCCGAAGTAATATCTCCGGAAGACAAGCCCGAAGTCATGCGCCGCTACATTGAACTGGCACTTACGCAACGGTCCGACTATCTGGCAGCGCGTAAACGCACCGAAGCCGAGCGCGCCTTTCTGGCGCAGGCGAAGAACGGCTTACTGCCCAATGTGGAGTTAACTCTTTCGAGCGGCTACAGCGGACTGAGTGAGGGCGCGGCGAGTTACTTTACCTCGCCTTTTCAAGGCGTGCGCGGGGTCGACGCGGTGGCCGGGCTGCGGTATGGTTTCGCGCCGCGCAACAACATCGCCGCCGGAAGACTGGCGCAGACCGAAGCGGCGATCCAACAGGCCGAGTGGCGCGCGGCAGCGGTCGCGCGCCAGATCTCCTCGGAGGTGGTGGTGGCGTTGGCGGGAGTGCGCAATGCGGCCTTGCGGCTGGGGAAGGCTCGCGAATCGGTGGCGGCGTATCAG
>JANLPT010000132.1:0-20431 GCA_031367405.1 Bryobacteraceae bacterium | reverse complement strand
CTCCTCGTCGAAGCTCCGTATCTTCTTCTTTTTCATCGGACAGTCCTTTCTTTCGACTGTCACTCATTTTCCCTTTTTCCTTGTCTCAAAATGGCACCGCACTCCACCGCTCACACCCTTGTTTCCCGCTAAATTGCAGAGGCACAACGTCTTAACTCGGTTGGTAAAGAGGGGGAGGTCCGACCCTCCCCTTCTTTCCAAAGCCCAGTTCGTGCCAGGAAGTGCGCTGGTAGATGTCGTCAAAAGTCGGCACACCCGACATTCTCCTATTTTTCCCTAAACACATCACATCAGATGAAATCACTTATGGGAAAGTGGGACTATGGGAAAGTGGGACAGTCTGCTATGAGCCCACTGTAACCCGCGCACACCTGCGGCTTTGGTTGGGCGTCGGGTGCAGAATAACGGACGATATGTTCGACAGATGATACCGCTCGGCGCTCGGAATGTAGAATAACTCCTCCAATGTAGACTATCCAGTACCCGCATCAGCGGGTAAAACAATGCCGCTTCAGTAGGTGCAGTGGGCTCATAGCAGACTGTCCCCCTCACCGGGTCCCCTCACCGGTCGCCCTCACCGGTCCGTATCCGCAGACCCGGTTCATTGGGCATGCGGACGCTTTCTGGGCCAACGTCAGCGCCGATTATGCCAACGATGTGGACTATCCAAAGGGCCCGGTGAAAAAGGGTGGCGTGACGGATAAGCTGTTGGGCGACTACGCGAATCTGTACGGCGACCTGGCCGCGAATTCGGGCAACAATGCCCTGTCGCGCGACCCGGAGTTCACGGCGGGGTTCCTGAAACGCCACGAGAACAAGCTGATTTACGGGAGCGATTGCAGCTGCGCCGACGGCAAAGGCACGGGGATTTCGCAGCAGGGAAATCCCGGCGCGAGCCGCTTGGCTGGAAAATGCGTAGCCCGGGAGACCCTGGGGCTTTTGAAAAAGACGGTATCGCCAGCCGCGTTCCGCAAGCTGGTGTGGGGCAACGCCCACAAGACCTATCAGCTCAAGGCGTAGGCTTGGCCTCCCGGCCCATCAGCGCTAACTTAAGAACATTTTTAGCCGCGACTGCTTAAAAAATATCTTCTGCATGCCATCTCAGCATCCCCTCCCTGACGGTCAGGGTTCGTCAGATGGCTGCATCCTGGGCGTCCAAACGAACCCCGACCGTGAGGGAGGGGATGCTGTGACGCAACGCGAAAGTTACAAACCCAGCGGTCGCGGCTCCGGTGGTTTGACCGCGTGGTTTCTAACTTTCTCTTTTGGCCCGTTCACTAGCTCACGGCGTATGCGGCGGGGCACATTCCACAGCCTGTTCGCGACCCCCCGGCTAACGCCGTGTGCTGATTGAAAGAAAGTTATAAATCAAGCGGTCGCGATTCTAGATGTCCACGATATGCTGTGGCGGGAAGTGCTTTAAGTTAGCTCTTATGGGCCTGCAGGCCGGCTCCACCTCCTGCTTTGGCTTTTTAATCTGCCCTCAAATTTCCAGCAGCGCCCGACCCGTCAAAATCGTCGCCATCGAGCCGGCAAGCGCAGCAGTAAGCGGCTACAAGAAGCTGTGCGAACTCACCCGAAAGTACCGCGACCGTGTGAATTGTTGCTTTCCGGATTGCCGCAGGACCCGCTCACTTCGTTCGCGGCTGGTAGGCACAGTGACGTTTTCACACGGTCAGAGCACAAGTGCAGTGACCGTTTGATTGGTATCTTTTGTCCTACTGGGCGGCTCGAACGAGTCGCGGCGGGCGTCAATGCCGGCCTGTAAGTCACGCGCGAACCCTGCATCCGGGACGGGTACGCGGGATGTACTGGCCTCGTTTCATAGACTTCGCTCAAGGCTGATCCAGCAACTCGCGCACTGCCGTGGCAAGTTTCAGCGGGCCGAACGGCTTCTCCAGACGCGGCGCGCCGGCTGGGGTGTTCTCGCCATAGCCGGACATGAACAGAATCCGCGCCGTGGGGTGCGCGAGCAGCACGGCGGCCGCCACGGCGCGACCGTTCAGATGCGGCAGCATGACGTCGGTCAGCAGCAGGTCGATGGGCTCGCCGAGCCCCGCCAGCAAAACCGCTTCGTCGCCATCGGCCGCCTCCAACACATGGTAGCCGCCGCGCTCCAGCAGCCGCCGGATCAGCGAGCGTAACGGCTCTTCGTCCTCCACCACCAGCACTGTCTCTCGCCCACGCGGCAAGTCCCGCTCCGCCGCCACATCGGCCAGGGCGGTCTCGCCCCAGTGCAGCGGAAAGCGAATCCGAAACGTCGTGCCTTTGCCCAGCGCCGTCTCCACGTCCAACCGGCCGCCCGTCTGCGTCACAATCGCGTGTACCAGCGAAAGACCCAGCCCCGTGCCTTGGCCGGTTTCTTTCGTCGTGAAGAACGGCTCGTACATGCGCGCCATCACCTCCGGCGGAATGCCGCTGCCACCGTCGCTAACGCTCAACTCCACGGCGGGATCGTGAAACGCGGTCGTAATGCGGATTTGGCCGCCGCCCGGCATCGCGTCGCGCGCGTTCACCACCAGATTCATCAGCACCTGGTCAATCTGCGACGGGTCGGCGAAGATCTGGCTAGGATCGGCGCGCAAATCGGTTTCGAGTTGGATGTCTTCGCCAATCACGCGGCGCAGCATGCCGCTGGTGTGGCGCACCAGTTCATTCAAGTCGAGCGGCCGCGGCTGCGGCGATTGCCGCCGGCTGAAGGCCAGTAACTGGCGGGTGAGATCACTGGCGCGATTGGCGGCCCGGATGATTTCGTCGACATACTCGACGGCCTCGGCCCGCGCCAAGTCCGGCTCGTCGCGCAACATCCGCGCGTATCCCTCAATCACCGTCAACAGGTTATTAAAGTCGTGCGCCACACCACCCGCCAGCCGCCCAAGCGCTTCCAGCTTCGTGGATTGCAGCTGATCGTCGTCAACCGGCATCCCCGTAAGTATAGCGGCCTAGATGTTGCTGTGGCCTTGGCCGCCGTCGGCCGTGAGGCAGGCGCCCGCCACCAGCGACGATTTGTCACTGGCCAGAAAGGCAACCAACTCGGCCACTTCCTGAGGAACGCCAAAGGTACCGCGCGGCAGTTGCCCCGCCACAAACTGAGCGATGCCCTCGGGGTCAGCCTGCTGTTTCCGCTCCCATCCGCCCCCGGGAAAGATCACCGAACCCGGGGCCACACAATTCACCAGCACCCCATCGCGCACCACCTCACCGGCCATCCCCTTCGACAGCGAGATCAGCGCCGCTTTCATCGCGTTATAAGCGGCACCACCGCCGGCTTCGCGTCCCCAGATACTCGCGATGTTGATGATCCGCCCCCAACGCCGTGCGCGCATCCCCGGCAACAGGGCCTGCGACAGAATCACGGCTGGCATTAGATTCAGTTCGAAGGCCAAGCGCCATTGCGCAAGCGTCGAGGCGGTGAATTTACCGCCGCCCAACGAACCGCCCACGTTGTTCACCAGAATGTCGACCGGGCCTGCCCGCGCTGCCAACTCGACCAACTCAGCAGGCTGCGTAACGTCGGTTTGCACCACTTCGATCCCGGGCAAGTTCACGGGCTGCCGTCCGCAGACGATCACCCGCGCGCCATCGCGAGCCAGGGTTTGCGCGATGGCCAACCCGATGCCGCGCGTGCCACCGGTTACCAGGGCCAAGCGGGCCATCTACATGGTCCTGGGCGGCCGCGGCAGCACGCCCAGCTGCTTCAAAGCGGCTTCGCCACCCTTGCCGTTCATTTCCCAATATTTCAGCCGGGCGGACTTGATCAGTTGCCCGCGTTCGCCCGTCGAAAAGTCCCATCGCAGAATGCGCCGTTGGCCACCGCGCTCCACGTAGAAGTCCTTCCGCACCCCATTCATCACCTGCGCTGTCAAGAGATCCGCGTCGATCGTCTGCCCGTCCACGGTGATTTTCTTCGTCAAAGGCGCTCGCTTCAACTGGACGTTGGTCCACTGCAACATGTCTTTGCTGTGCTCAGACGACGTCAGAAACGGCACGGCCTTCACGTCGCCCGGGCCCAACACAGGCTGGGCCCAGCCACGCGCCCAGAACCACAAGCCATCCTCGGTCATGGCGTTCGGTTGCATGGCCAACTCGCGCTGCCGATCGCCTTCGCCATCGAAGTAGCTGTGGGTGGTGATCTTCACCTTATTCTTGTCGAAGAGCGCCAGGTTGAACGTGCTGCCACACCACTCCTGCCGCGAATACACAGCCTTGGTCAGCACGCCGGCCGGCAGCCCATTCGCCGGTGCCAGCGTGGCGAACGCCGACAGCATGTCGTTGTAGTCATAGATGCCGGTCTGGAAGTCCTTGATCAGATTCAGCTTCATCACCGGCACGATGTCGGTGGCGGGGTGCTTACCCGGGTCAGCTTTTACGCGCAAGGTATTCGAAAAGCTCTCGGTGACGAAGATGCTCACCGCCACGCCCCGCCGCAATTCCTTGTAACGCGGCATGATCAGGTCGTAGGCCGCCACTTCGGCTTGCCCATCGCCCCATTGCTTCCAAAACAGGTTCTCTTCGGCCTGGGAGTACCAGGCCAATACCAAACAGACGCCGACGACGGCCGGGATTTTGCGCATTTACCCCTATTCTCGCGCACGAGAGGTTTAGAATAGTGGAACACATGATTTCCCACTTCATTCCGGCCAGGGTCACTCCGGTACTGGCCCTGCTGTTGCTGGTCCTTTCGAGTTGCACCAAAACGGCGCCGCCGGAAATAGCCAGCTACGTCAACGGCCGGGCGATCTCCTACGCGGAGCTCGAAAAGCAGTATCAGATTCAGGCCGCGAATCTCGCCAATCCTCCCACCGACGACCAAACCCAAATCAACAAGCTGGATATGCTGCGCCAGATGATCGATGCGGAGATCATGTTTCAACGGGCGGAAAAGCTGGGGCTGATGGCGGCCGACGCCGACATTGAGGCCAAGCTGACTGAAATGCGCGCCGCCTATACCGCCGAAGAGTTCGGCAAGCAACTCGCCAATCGCAAGATGACGCTCGACGATCTGAAAGCCCAGTTGCGCCGCGACCTGAGCATTCAAAAGCTGCTCAACAAAGAGATCAGTGCCAACATCCACATCACCGACGCCGACGTCACGGCCTTCTATCAAGCCAACAAGTCGCGATTCAATCTGCCCGAGCCGCAGATTCATCTGGCCCAGATCGCCGTCTCGCCCGCGCCCGACGCCAACATTCGCAACCTCAAAAACGACAAAGCGCAAAACGAAGCCCAAGCCGTCAAGAAGATCCAGATGATCGAAGCCCGCCTGCGCCAAGGCGAGGACTTTAGCATGCTGGCCCAGAACTACTCTGAAGACGCCAACACCATCGCCAACGGCGGCGACCTCGGCTTCGTCGGCGAGACGTCTCTCGAACAAGCCAGCCCCGAACTCCGCAAAATGGTCTTGCTGCTGACGGCCGGGCAGCACTCGCCCGTCGTGCGCACGAACGGCGGCTATCGTATCTTCAAGATCCTGTCAAAAGAGCCGGCCGGGCAACGTGACCTGAACGATCCTCGCGTGCAGCAGGACATTCGCGATACTCTCATTTCGCGAAAAGACCAGCTTTATAAAGCCGCCTACTACGATGTGGCGCGCAACGAAACCAAAGTCGAAAATTTCCTCGCCATCAAGGTGCGGGACGCGATGGTGAAGAAGTGATGGTACGGAAGTAGCGGGTATGGCGGCGCAGCGAATCCGGCAGTTGGGCGACCCGCTTTTGCGCGCGATCTCCGTGGCCGTCGATCCGCGTCATGCCACCTTCGATGATCTGCGCGACACGCTGCATGAGTTTCGGCGCGAGCATGGCTTTGGCCGGGGTATTAGTGCCGTGCAGATCGGCCGGTTGGAGCGCCTGATCTACCTGGAGATGGATGGGGTGGCTTACTCACTCATCAATCCCGAATTCGTCTCGCTTTCGGAGGCTACGTTCGAGCTGTGGGATGACTGTTTTTCTTTTCCCGGCCTGTTAGTGCGCCTCCGCCGCAGCCAGAGCTGCGCGTTGGGTTATTATCGTCCGGATGGCACGCGAGGCGAGTTACAAGCAAGCGGCGCTTTGAGTGAATTGTTACAGCACGAAATGGATCACCTGGACGGCATCCTGGCCATCGACCGCGCGATTGGCCGCGATAGCTTTATCACCCGTCCCGAATGGCTACGCCAGCAAACCGAAGGAGCATGAATGGCCCCCCCTAAGAAATCAGCTAAGAAGACAGCTAAGAAGACCGCGCCAAAACCCTCCTTATCGCTCTTCGAAATGTTCGGCACCGAACTCGCGGGCGCGCCAGTGCCGAGCCTCAGGTCGTTAGGTCTCATGATGCGGGCCAGCCTGGGCATCGGTATTGTGCAACCTTGGCTCGCCCTGCAGGATTCAAACGTCTTCGCCTTGGATAGCGGCACCGGCCAGCGTTGGTACTGCATCGTCATGGGTGCCGCCAAAGAGGTCTACGGCTTCCAGGCCTATCGCGGCGACGCCGGTTTCGCACTGTTCGACGACATCCAAAACGAGCGCCTCGCAGATTCGTCGGAGTTTCTCGCCCGGCAAGACTTGTTCACGATCGAGTATGTGCGTCGCACCGAGTACAATCCGCTTGATCGCGCACTGCTCGCCGTTTGCCCCGATCCGGTCCCCGTGGGAATGCGCGTTCCACAGGTCCGCGTTTCCCGCCCTACCCTTTATCCCTGGTATCCCCAATCCGCTGACGTAGCCCAGATCAATGATTGTCTGATGGCCGCATTGCTATTTTTCGAATGGCTCGCCAAGCACCCCAAGGTAAATCCGTGGGAGAAAACCGGTGAGATGCCTTTGTTGACTGACTGGACCGGCCACCTTAGCGTGAAACAGATTCCCTATCCTCCCCGGCCGGCGGCGGAGCGCCCTTCGCCTGGCAAAATGGACGAACGCCGGATCAATCTATTACTGGCGAAGATGAGTCGGCGCGAGCCGGGGCACCCGATTGAAGCCGACGTGTTTATCCTGCGCTCCAGCATGCGTGATCGCGGCAGCCTTCCCTATTTCCCTTGGATGGCCTTGGCGTCCGACTCGTCCGGCGGATACCTATTCCCGCCCGTGATGGCCAGTGATTCGAAGCGCGAGGATGTATTGATCCGATGCGTGCTGGGGGCCCTGGAGCATTCGCCTTACCGGCCCACGGCCTACCACGTGCGGGACGAATTCTGCCGCCAAGCGCTCGACCCCATCGCGCAGATTTTCGGCATTCCGATCCGGATCGCCCCGCTCCCTGCGGTTGCCGAGGCGCGCCAGGCGCTCGAATCGCGAATGCTGACCAGTTAGTGCTTCAGATAAGCGGAGACCGGCACGGGCGACAGCGGTGGGCGCAGTGTGCCGGGCGGCCAGCCAAATAGAAACTCGCAAGCGGGTCCGCAGACGCGCGCCTGGCACGCGCCCATGCCGCAGCGAGTTTGCAGTTTGGCATCGCGCCCGTCCATCGCAGTAGACAGGCGCCCGTAGCGAACGTCTTCACAGCGGCAGACGATGGTGCCGGCTTCGGCCAACGTTCTTAACTCCTGGCGAGGAGCGAAGGTCCGGGCGAGTAAGCGGCGAAAGCCCAATGAACTTCGCCGTAGCGGCAGCAGTCGCGCCACCTTGGTGCTTTGCCCGGTGGCGGCAAATCCGGCCAGTTGCCCTTCGATGAGAGCTAAGTCTTCTCCGCCAATGCCATTGATCTCGCCCACGGCATGCACATCGGGCAGCGATGTCCGGCACAGGTCATCCACCACCGTGGCCCCATGGCGAGTGGCGCAACCCAGCATCCGGGCTAACTCAAGATTCGGAATCAAGCCATAGGCACAAGCCAGATAGTCGCACGCTACCGGAGCGCCGCGATTGAGATCCACTAAGTTAGCCGCCGTGCGCGTCACCCAGGTTCCAGGGCGATAGGGTACGCCCCGGAGCGCCCAAAACAGTTTGGCGGCTTCCCGGATCTTAGCCGCGCCCAGCCCCGCGCCAAACAGACTGAGATGGACGGCACTGGTCTGTTCTGCAATTAACGGTACGATGGCTCCGTGAGCGACAAGATACTCGGCAACCGCCAGTAACAGTGGGCCCGACCCGGCCACGACAATCCGCTGGCCGGCAATGGGTAAGCCGCCCTTGGCTAGCGCCTGGCAGCCTCCCACACCCAACACGTAGGGCAGCGTCCAGCCGGGGAAGGGCAGAAATAGCTCTCGCGCGCCGGTAGCCAGAATGAGCTTGGCGTAAGTGATGTTATGCGCCATGCCGTCACGCCACACGCCCAGTAAATGGTTTCCGCGCACTTCGAACACCGTTGACTGAGGCAGAAACTCGGCACCGGAAGCGCGCATCCGGGTGGTCCAGCTATTTGATTGCGACCGCCAAATCTGCCCGCCGGGGCCGGGGTTATCGTCCAGAATCGCGACGCGCGCCCCAGATTCGCGGGCCGCAATCGCGGCCGCCAAACCCGCTGGACCTGCACCGGCTATGACAATATCGAAAGTCAGCTGGTTTTCTCCGCAATCGTTTTCGCTTGTAGAAACTGCAGAAGATAGTCCGGTCCGCCGGCCTTTGAATCGGTGCCCGACATATTAAAGCCCCCAAAGGGATGCGCGCCTACCATCGCCCCCGTACACTTACGATTCAGGTATAAGTTGCCGACAAAAAATTCGTGGCGCGCGCGCTCCAGATGGGCGGGGGTATGGCTGTAGATAGCGCCCGTCAGGCCGTAGTCCGAGTTATTGGCGAGCGCCAAGGCGTGGGCAAAGTCGCGCGCCTTGGCGACGGCTAACACTGGGCCAAATATCTCTTCTTGAAAAAGCCGGTGGTGGCTCTCGATATTTTTGACAATGGTGGGCTGCAGGTAGTAACCTTCGCCTGGCGCATCCATCCCGCCCGTCACTAACTCGCCTTCGGCGCGGCCCACTTCGATGTAACTCTGAATCGTCCTTTTGGCACCGGCACTGATGACGGGGCCCATAAAAAAAGCCGGATCGTCGGCCGGCCCGATGGTCAAGGCCTCGGTCTTGGCCTTGATCATCGCCACGAATTCGTCGTGAACCGGCGCATCGACAATGACGCGGGAGCAGGCGGAGCATTTTTGCCCTTGATAACCAAATGCGGCCGCAACCACGCCTTGGGCGGCGGCTTCCAGGTCCGCATCGGCATCGACGATGATGGCGTCCTTGCCGCCCATCTCCGCCACCACGCGTTTGATCCACTTCTGGCCGGGGCGGGCCTGGGCCGCTAGACCGTTGATGCGCAAACCCACTTCGCGCGACCCGGTGAATGACACGAACCGGGTTAGTGGATGCTCCACGAGTAAGTCGCCAATCACGGCGCCGCTGCCCGGAACGAAGGAGTAAGTGGAGGGCGGAAAACCGGCTTCGGCCAGCACTTCGACAAACTTCGCGCCAATGGTCGGCGTCTCGCTCGAAGGCTTGACGATGACGGTGTTACCGGCTACCAGCGCCGCCACCGTCATCCCCACGAGGATCGCCAGCGGAAAATTCCAAGGCGGGATAATGATTCCCACCCCCAGGCCGAGATAGCGCAATTCCCCATGTTCGCCCGGCATCTGGACTAAGGGGGCGGGTGCCGCAAGACGCTCCATCTGCCGGGCATAGTACTCGCAAAAGTCAATCGCTTCGGCCGTGTCAGCTTCGGCCTCATTCCAGTTCTTGCCTGATTCGAGTACGAGCCAGGCATTGAATTCTTGCTTGCGTTCCCGCAGGATGCGCGCGCAGGCCACCACGAGGGCCACACGGTCAGCCGCCGGCGTTGCCGCCCAAGCGGGGAACGCGGCATGAGCCATTTCAATGGCCCGCGTGGCCATGGCGGCCGTCGCTTTCTGATGCACACCCACCAGTTCCGCCGGGCGGGACGGGTTAACGCTCATGTGCTTCTCGGGCGTCGTGAGCCGTTCGCCGTTCACGATGATCGGGTATTCGCGACCCAGTTCGCCGCGCACCTGCGCCAGTGCCCGCTGCATGGCGGCACGATGGGCGGGCAGTTGGAAGTCGGCGTAGGGCTCGTTCCGGAACGGAGGCAACATAGACTTTATTATCGCCGCTCCGGGCGAGTCTCATCTTGAATTAGCGGAAGGCGAGTCCTCTGAACGCGTGATTTGTTAATTTGTGGCTTGCGGTAGGATCCGCTCCCTATCGACGACAGACGCAAGTGAACCATCGAGCCGCTAGCGGAGGAAGCGGGCTATCTCTATCCTCGCTTAAATAGCTATAAAACGTAATGGTGGCCCGCTCCCTCCGGTCGCGGCTCGATGGCCGCATTGGTTGGTTGCCTGGGAATGAGTTACTTTAGAGTCTCGTCTTCAGCAACGCGACCACCGCGCGGGCATCCTCTGACGTCCCTTGGGCTAGCGTCTGGCCACCGCCGCCTCGCCCGCCGATTTGCCCGGCGGCTTCTTTGAATAAGGCCCCGGCGTTCAAGCCGCTCTCCGGCGACACCGCGAACAATACGGCTCCAGCTGACCAAGCCAGGTAAGCCGCCCGGCCTGACCGGGTGAAGCCTTGCGCTTCGGCGCGGACTTCTTCTGAAACCGCAGCCACCTCCGCCACCACCACGCGCAGGCCCTGCGGATTCGTTTCCGCTCGCGCATAGGCGTCCACGCCCCGCTGCTCGGCGGACGAAATACGGAGCTTCGTCAGCGCCTTCTCCGCCGTGGCCAAACGCGATTGCGCGTCTCGAACGGAAGCCGGCACCTGGTCGAGCCCGACGCTGTAATCGCGGGCGGCGGCTGACAAGGCGTTGAAGTCGGCACGCGCACGATTGAGGGCTCGCCGCCCACAGAGAAACTCCAGCCGCAAGGATTGCCGCACCTTCTCGCACTTGCGCAGAAGCACCAGGCCGATTTGCCCCGTGCTCGCGACATGCGTCCCGCCGCAAGCGCTGCGGTCGAGGCCTGCAATGGTTACGATCCGCAGCGGTCCGGTGCGCTCCGATGCTTTCCGCAGACCGGCCGCATCGATCTCCACCGCCGCCGTCACGATCCGATTGGCCCAAATTTCTTCATTCGCGGCGCACTCGATTTCGACAAGCTTGGCCAGCGAAAGTTCAGCCGTCTCCACATCGATCGTCGCCGCCTCATCGCCCAGATGAAAGCTCAAAGTGGCGATGCCAAAGCGGTCCGCCAACACGGCTGACAGCAAATGCTGGCCCGTATGTTGCTGCATGTGGCCGAAGCGACGTGGCCAGTCAATGAGGCCGTGTACTTCTGCCGTGTGCAGCGGAGAAGCCAGACGATGCGCAATGCGCTCCCCTTCGTCGATCACGTCGATAACGGCGATGCCGTTTACGGTTCCCAAGTCGTGCGGCTGCCCGCCTGACGTGGGATAGAATGCGGTGCGGTCTAAATAGAGAGTGGCCGTTTGCTCATCGCAAGCGACCACTTGGGCTCGAAACTCCGGCAGTGCGGCATCGGAATAGTAAAGGCGTTCTGTCATTGGGCGGCGAGAGCGATGCGAGCGATGTTACTCGAAAAACTCTCAATACCCAAGGATATCGGAACGCTGTTGCCGACGGGCGCGCCGGGGGGCACCACCACGTTGATCTGATAGAGGCCCATGAAGCCAGGCACGAGTCCGGCGAAGAATGGCTCGGCGGAGAAGTTGCTAAAGGGTCCGGGAGTGCCGAAGACGACCACCGGGTTCGGCTGCACGATGGCCAGTGGAGAGGTGGGCGAACCAGCGCCACTAGCGACGGGGGGGCTGGTGGCACCCAGGCCAATCGCGTAAATCACCAATACATCGCCGGGCTTGGCCGGTGCGCCGCCCGGAATACCGAGGTTCGCGGGCAATGGATAGCCGCCTTGGGTGGCATTGACAATGATGCCGTAATCACCGGGGAAGCTGCTGAAGAGCATGATGCGCGGCACGCGCCGCTCGATCGTCACCCCTACCGAATTGCCTCGCTGACCGGCCCGATCCACTCGAATTACCGCGTCGCCAGGGGGTGTTTCGTAAGGAATCAGGAAATTCACTTGATCATAGGAGACATAGTAGAGCGGTGCCGCCACGCTGTTGACGAAGACCTGCACGCCGCTAATGGTGGTGGGATACGGCGTCGCTTCGGCACCTGCCGCAGCCGTGCCCAAGGGCACGAATTGCTCGCCGAATACGGCCGTGGCGCCGCCTTGCGCCAGTGTCTCGCCGCGAGCATAGGTGCCGATGTTGAGAACGCTGCCGACGGCGGCGGCCGGGGGACCCGGCGCAATGACTTCGAGCGTCGCATTGACGCGCGTTGGGCCATTGGCGGCATTCGAGTTCACCGTCACCACGCCCGTGTAGATTCCCAACGCGAGTGTTCCCGCATCGGCATCCCCTTTAATCAAAGCCGCATTCGTGGCATCCGGCGTCAGAGTGAGCCATGCGCCGCCAGTGGCCCCCGGAGTAAATGTGGCACCAGAGATGGCTAGCGTTCCGAGTCCGCGGTTGCCCATCACCAGATACTGGGACAACTTACCGGCCTGCGGAATGCGGTACCTTAAATTCGCCGTGCTGGCAGTGGCGATGGGGCGGGAGGTGACGTTGAGCGCGACCGGAACCGCGCGGTTATCGCCCGCGAACGTGGAGCCCGATGTGGTGAGTGTACCTTGATAAGCGCCCTCGGGTGTGGAGGCAATCTGCCGTCCGACAATCCGGTAGGGATAGCTGAAGCGGAAGGTCCCGTTGCCGTCGAGGGCGAGCGACAGCCACTGGCCGCCTGAAGCCGTGGCGATGTTCGATTGCAGCGCGCTGTTGGTGGTGAAGGGAACTTCGGAGGTGCTGCCGTTGGGAGGAAGGTAAAAGTCGACCCGATCGGGAACGCCGCCGCCGGCCTGAAGCACCACGGTGACGAACTGCGGCGCGTCGATCGCGTTGGGGTCACGCACGGTGAGCGTGCCGGTGTAGGTGCCCCGCGCGAGCGTGGTGGACTGAAAGCCCAGGTTAATCGGCAAGCAAGTGCCGGTTAACACGGTGCAGGCGCGCGAAGTGCCGACCACGGCGGTAATCCACGGCACGTCAGCGGATAGGGTGAGGTTGAGGTTGCCACTGCCGGCGTTGCGGGCTTCGATGCTTTGCCCCGCCGCCACCGCGCCTTGCGCGAAAGTCACCGGACCTACGGTGGTCGTGGATAAGCGGAGCTTAGGTTGGGCCCAGACGCTTGCCGCCATGAGGAATAACAAGATTGACCTGTTGGTTAGCCGGGAAATGATTGCCATTGAAATCATGAAATGCTCCCTTTTTGTATGCCCACACGTAGCCCCCGGCCAGAATCCACAGGAAATCACAAAAAGGAAAGCGATGACGCAGAACTGGAACCGATGGCGGCCACAGGAATCCGACGCGGGATAGATTCCATGCTGGACGGTCTCGCGGATCACCTCATTTTCAACCGGAATTGAAAAGCGAACCGGAGCCGTCGGGCAACACTCGAAGTATACCAGCCCCCCCCTGGTTCCGGACGCTTCCCCGCGCTTGTTTACTCCACTGTTAACAGCCGCCGGGGAATGCCACGCCCCATCGGCTCTCAGGAGCTTTCGAGTGCGATATTCTGGAGGTCAGGGTCATGTTCAGCACCATCCGCGAACAAATAGAAACGATATTCCGCGAGGATCCGGCGGCGACCAGTTACCTCGAGATACTGCTTTGTTATCCGGGGTTGCACGCGGTGATGACGCACAAGCTGTCGCATCGGCTTTATCTGGCGAAGCTGCGGGTGCTGGCACGTTGCCTATCGCAGTTTGCGCGGTGGTTGACGGGCATTGAGATCCACCCCGGCGCGACGATCGGACGCCGCCTGTTTATCGATCACGGCATGGGCGTGGTGATTGGCGAAACCGCCATCATCGGCGACGATTGCCTCATCTATCAAGACGTCACCCTGGGCGGCAACGGCAAGGAAAAGGGTAAGCGCCATCCCACGGTCGGCAACAATGTCGTCATCGGCGGCGGTGCCAAGGTGCTCGGCAACATTACGATTGGCGATTATTCGCGCATCGGGGCCGGCAGCGTGGTGATTCAATCCGTCCCGGACCATTCCACGGTGGTCGGCATCCCGGGCCGCGTGGTGCGCCAACGCGGGGCCGAGCCCGAAAGCAAACTGGACCACTGCACCATGCCTGACCCGGAAGGCCAGATCATCGCCCAACTCACTCGTCGCATTGAGGCGCTCGAGGCGCTCGAGGATGAGTTGAAGCAGCTTCGCGACGCCCAGCGGATCGAGCAGCGATGAACCTCTTGCTGCTCCTGCTGCTCTTGGACGATGCCTCCGCTCAAGACCTCCCCTATTACATCGCCCCTTGCACGAAAGAAGCGGCGATTGAATCGGGTTGCCTGTCCGGTGACGATCAGCTTGCCATTTACGCCCTCGAAGCTTGGCAAGCCGCCGCCGAAGGCAAGCTCAACCTGCACCGGGTGGACCAACCGCTGGCAGCCCGCATCCAAGTGATTTGGGCTTCTAAATTCGGCGGCCTTTATGGCGAAGCGGAACCGGTGATGATCAACGGCAAGCCGGGTGTGCGGCTGGCCATCCGTCCCATGGGCCGCAATGTGGGCGATCCGCTGCTGCGCGATGTCATGGTGTATTTGACGGTGCTGCATGAAGCGGGCCATGGCCTGGGTTTGCGTCACACGCGGGAGTTTGCCGATATCATGTACAGCTTCCAATACGGCGGCGACCTCGCTGAATACTTCCAACGCTATCGACGCCAGTTGATGTCGCGCGCTGATTTCCCGAAGCGCTCCGCCATTGCCGCTGGCGACCTGCAGCAATTGCAAACGATCCTCAAAGCGAAATAGACCTCACCGCCTCAGGCGGACCTCTGGCGGTGGTTCTTTTGCCGTGAGGGCGAGCCTCAGCAGGAGGAAGGGTTGGCCTTCGAGAGACCGGTACCGGCGGTTGAGACAAACGCCCTATTCGGGAGGTAGGTGGGGTAGGTAGGCGGCACCGTAGAGGCCGGCCTGGTTGCCGAGAGTCGCTTGCTCGATGCGCACGTGGGAGTTCCGGTAAGTGAAGCTGCGAATTTTCACTTCCAGCATCATCGCCGGGGCAAAGAACTCCCAGGCGGGCAGCAATCCGCCGCTCAGCAAATAGAGGGGAAAATTGAACACGTTGATCACCGTAGCGAGCCCGATGCCCAGCGCGCGGCCCATGCTTTCGAAGATCTGGATGGCGCGGGGATCGCCCGCTCGCGCAAACTCGTAAACGTCGAGCGGGGTGAGTCCATCACCCAGCCGGATCAGTTTCGCCATCGACACCAGCGCCATCCCCGAAGCGTGTTTCTCCAGGCAGCCGCGATTGCCGCAATCGCAGGGGTTGCCTTCCGGCACCACCGTGATGTGGCCCAGTTCACCAGCCATACCGTCGACGCCATGCAGCACGCGGCCGTGATTGACGATGCCGCCGCCGATGCCGGTGCCGAGCGTGAACAAGACGAGGTCGTCAACGTCGCGGCCGGCCCCGTGCCACTTCTCGCCGAGCGCGGCCGCGTTGGCGTCGTTTTCGAGGATGACGGGGGTGCCGAGCTTCTCGCCGATGGCATCGCGCAAGGGGAAATCCTCGAGCGGCTTCAAGTTATTGGAGCCGACGATGATGCCTTCGCGGAGGCGGATAAAACCAGGCACTCCAATGCCGACACCGAGCAGATCGAGGTGGGCATAGGTGCGGCGAAGTGTATTGATCGCGTCAACCATGTTGTGGACCATGGCCTCGCGGCCGGAGGCAACGTCCGTGGCGCGGGAGACTTGATCCAGCATCTGCCCCCCGGCGGAAAAAGCGGCGGCGCGCAGGTTGGTGCCGCCGAGGTCGAGCCCAATGGTGAAGGAACTCATCGTTCCAGCAGGATATCAGACCGGTCTGCGATGATCAGTTGAGCCGTATGGATTTTCTGCATTCAATTGCGTCGGCCACGCCGCCGGTACCCACGAGTCCGAGCATGTGGAAGAGCGTGGCCGAAGCGCTGTTGATCGGCTTGATCTTCGGCGCGCAACGAGAAACTTCCCTGCCCCCCACCGCCGCCGGGGCGCGAGACTTCACGTTGATCGCCTTGATCGGCGCGGTGTGCGGCTTACTGAATCAACCGTTGATCACCGTAGTGGCCATGGCGGCGGTGGCGCTTGCCTGGCCCGTCTTCCATACGCGGCCGGAGGAATCATCGGGACTGACGACCCGCCTGGCGGCCGTAATGACGTTTCTGCTGGCCCATCTGGCGGCGGTGCCGAACGTGCCCGGTGCCGAAACGATCGCCGTGGCTTTGGCGGTGGTGGCGGTGGCGTTGCTGGAAATGAAGCGCCAGTTGCACCGGTTCTTCCGGGAAGTGATCACGGACGCCGAGTTCAACGACACGATCAAGTTTTTGGCGGTGGTGTTTGTGATTTATCCCCTGCTGCCCGAGGGACGGTTCGGCCCGTACGGAGCCTTCGAGCCCCGAAAGATTTGGGTGTTCGTGATCCTGGTGTCGAGTATTTCTTACTTAGGCTACTTTTTTGAAAAGTTCATTGGCGGCACGTGGGGCTTGCGGCTGACGGGCCTGCTGGGCGGTTTGTCATCGACGACGGCGGCGACTAGTGCCTTCGCCAAGAATGCCCGGGACAATCCGGGCCGGTTGGGCGCTTTATGGCAGGCGGCGACCTTGGCCAATGCGATGCAGTTCCCTCGGGTGTTGGCGCTGATTGCGGCGTTAAATTGGCCGCTGGCAGTCTCCATGGCGTGGCCGCTGATGATGATGTCGATGGCCGGCTTGGTACTGAGTATGTGGCCGGTTGCCGTGGATGCTGAGGAGGGGACGCCCAATTCCGCACCCGATACCATGGTTCCCTTGCGGAATCCGTTCCGGCTACGCCCGGCGTTGTGGTTCGGGGTGATCTTTGCCGTGATGTTGATGGTTTCGCGCGCCGCCGCCGCGATTTATGGGACGACTGCGGTGTATCTGACGAGCCTGATTGGTGGATTGATCGATGTCGATGTCATTGTGGTTTCCACTTCGGAGGTGCAAGCCGCGGGCCATATCGACGGGGTGAGCGCGCGGGAGGCGATTTTTCTCGCGTTATTGATGAACGCGGTGTTTAAGACGGGGCTGGCTTACAGCGGACGGAATCGGGCGTTTGGATGGCGGATGGCGATGTCGTTTGTGACCATGATGGGCGTGGGCGGCATCATGCTCTGGCTCAACTGGCGGTAGCATTGAACTCGCTAAGGGAGTTCGAGCTCGATCTTCTTGGTAGCGGCGTCGAGCGCCGTAATCTTGAAGCTGCGGACCTGGCCGGACTTCGGACTGTCGTCGGCTTGCGGGCCTACGGCACCTTGCTTCCAGCGCTGGGCCAGCATCGCGCTGAGCGAGGAAACGTCCGTGGAACTGGCACTCGCTTTGCCCCCTTCACTGGCGGCCGCTTTCTTGTTCGCTAATCGGCATTGGGCGAAGACGCCATCGCCCAGATCGATCTTGGCGCGGCCTTCGTTCACCTCGGCCACCCGGCCCGTCACCGTCTGCCCGACCGTATGTTCGCCGATGAAATCGTCGGTCCGGGTGGGCAGCAATTGCTTCAGGCCGAGGCGCAAGCGGCGCCGGTCCTTATCGATTTCGAGCACTTGCGCGGTGACGAGTTGGCCCGTCTTGAGCGCATCCGAGGGATGCTCCAGACGCTTTTCGTGGGTGATGTCGCCGACATGGATCATGCCTTCGACGCCTTCGCTGACATCGACAAAGGCACCGAACTTCTGCAGCGAGACAATCTTCCCCTCAATGGTAGAGCCGACGGGATACTTCTCCTCCATCGCCGCCCAGGGATCGCCAAGCACTTGTTTGAGGCCGAGCGCAATGCGCTTCTCGCCGGGGTTCACTTGCAGGATTTGCACTTCCACGATTTCGCCCACGGTGAGGACGTCGGCGGGTTTGCGAATCTTCTTGGTCCAGGACATCTCAGAGACATGCACCATGCCGTCAATGCCGGGCTCGAGTTCGACGAAGGCACCAAAGTCAGTCAGCCGGACCACGGCACCTTTGAGGCGCGTGCCCACTTGATACTTGTCACCAACCTGGGTCCAAGGCTCAGGAGTAAGTTGCTTCAGACCGAGCGAAATCTTTTTACTCTCACGGCTGATTTTGAGGATCTTGACTGCGACGATGTCGCCGACAGCAACGACGTCGCCCGGCTTGGCAACGCGATTCCAGCTCATGTCGCCGACGTGCAGCAAGCCGTCCACACCACCCAGGTCGACGAAGGCACCGTACTCGGTGAGGCTGCGGATGGGCCCACGCACGATGGCACCCTCCGAGAGGGAAGCGAAGATCTCGTGCTTAGCGGCGTTCGAACGCTCCTCCATAATGCCGCGGCGATCGACGACGATATCGTCTTTTTCTTTATCGATCTTGGTAATGCGGCACTCAACATCCTGGCCAATGAGAGCCAGCATATCGGCTTCGGTGCGGGTACCGCTACGGGACGCGGGAAGAAAGCCGCGCATGCCGACATCGACCCGGAGCCCGCCCTTGACGGCTTCGAGCACGCGAGCCCGAACGATGCGGTTTTCGTTGAATGCTTCTTCGAGAGCCGTCCAATCCTTGGGTGGCGCTTGGGCCATTAAGGTATCGAGAAGGTAGATGCCGTGTTCGTCGCGCGAAGTGATGGTGAGGGTGAGTTGGGTCCCTTTTTGCACCGTCATCTGGCCGGCGGCATCACGATATTTTTCGGAAGCCACAACGCCATCGTTCTTGCGGCCCAGATCCACGAAAACCCACTCGTCGGTAATGGAGACGACTGTACCGGTGATGAGGCTGCCCTTGCCAGGAGCCTGATGAGACTGCTCAAACTCCGAGAGTATGTCACCGAAGGAGTCGTCGAACGGTGCATCTGCAGGGTTGAATTCGACTGCCGGATCGGGCTTAGCCGGCTTGGGAATGCTCGCAATGGGGGCGGCGGGTACTGGAGCTACTACAGGGCTCGGATGCGGCGGAGCCGCTGCGGGCTCAGCTGCAGGCACGGGGTGGGCGTCGATGGGGGTGGTGGCCGGTGAGGTAGGTTCCGTGGCGGGCCAGGGCACCGGGTTAGTGAAGTCCGAGGGGTTCATGCGAAAAGTTAAAACTCCCCATCATTCTGACACAGCTCAGGATCGGCGCGGAGGGTGACTTTCAGGAGAGCCGTTCCATTTAGCGCATTTGGCAGGCCCATTTGGCAGGCATCGGCCGGCGATGTAAAGTCTGCTGACGCACGGGCCGATTGACGTTTGACACCTCACATGCCTGATTCTGTGCTGTTTTTACGTTGGTTGAACCGTGCCGCCGCTTGGTGGCCGGTGGCGTCTCAACGGGAACGTTGGCGCTTGGCGGCGCTCAATCTTTATATCGATTCGCAGTTGAGCGGGAACCGCACGCATGAGGCGCTCCGGGCGATCGCGCTCTACCTCGACTATTCAGGCAAGCTGGAACGAGCGGGCCGGTTGAGCGATACCGGGAGACTGGAAGTCACATTGCGCCGGGCCGAGTTCGCTTCGATTCTTTGCGAGAATGGGCGGCCCGACCAAGGGGTCCCGCTGCTCGACGAATCGTTGCGCGAATTCCGGCGCTACGCCGGGGTGCCGGACGAGTTTCTGGGGGCGTGTTTGCTCAATCTCGGGGGCGCACTGTTGCGAGCCGGGCGGGCCGAAGATGCCGTCGGCTGGCTGGCGGAAGCGAAAGAATTGCGCTGCCGCTTACACGGTGCCGAAAGCCACGAGGCTGGGCAGTGTCACACGAACCTGGGAATCGCGTACCAGGAATTGGGCGAATGGCCGGATGCGCTGGAGGCGTTGGAGCAGAGCGTGCGGATCCACGCCCTGCGCAGCCAAACGAGTGACGACTACGCGATTGCGTTGCACAATTTGGGGGCGCTGCTGATTCGTTTGGAGCGGGCGGGCGAAGCGCAAACGGTGATCGCGCGGGCGGCCAAGCTGTTTGAAGAGCGGTCGCACCCCTTGCTCTCGACGGCGCTCGACACGCTGGCGGACGCTTACGGGGCGCAGGGGCGGTCCCGCGATGCCTTTCGAGCGCGAGAGAGTGCGCTGAGCCATTTGCGCGACGATACTGGGGATTCGGTCGCGACCGCTGACTGGCTACAGAAGCAAGCGCTGTTGTTGGAGCAAATGAATCAGGCGGTCGAGGCTGCGCACTATCGCGAATGGGCGGTCGATGTAAGGCGCAAAGTGGCGTTCCGCACGGTGGCCATCGACCGCTGACTAACCCCCGCGCCTTAGGCCGGGCTCCAAGCGCATCAATTCACCTAACGAATCTGCAATTTCCCCCCACGCCCATGATTCTAAAGCCTTTAATAGCTAGTCGGACTCAGTATTAAAAGTATTAGAATCATGGGGTTAGGGCTATGTGACGTTTCCTGCATGTGTTGTGAGGCGAAAATAAAGGCAAAATAAATGAGAAGTTTCGCTCCCGCAACCCACTTATCAGTAGAATGCGACGACCTCAGCCCGACCCG
>JANLPT010000101.1:0-18952 GCA_031367405.1 Bryobacteraceae bacterium | reverse complement strand
ACGGCGGCACGCGTCGCGCGGGCCAGCATTTGGGCGTTCAGCACCAGCTTGTCCATCCCAAGATTCTTGATGTATTTCAAGCTTTCGGCCATGGCCAGCAGCAGCGAGGTATTGGGTGTCCAAGCGGATTCGCCATTGACGAAGCAGATAGTGCCGGGCACTTTGAAAGCAGATAGTGCCGGGGAAGCAGATAGTGCGGGGCACTTTGAAAAGCTTTTATTTACTGCGGGTTAGGGGCAGGCCGGGGGAATACGCGCGTGAGGGGGTAATCGCGGTTAGCTCTCCAGCACCCGCGCCACCCGGATGAGCGACAGCGACCCTAGGCCCGGAAAGTGGTCCGGCGACAGCTCGATGGCGGTTCGTACTGCCTCAAAGTCGGCGGGGTTGTTGTGGACGAGTGGCAGGCCCGTTACGAGCGCCGTGCAGGCGATCATCGCATCGAATCGCCACCGGCTGATTCGCCCGGCGCGGGACTCCACCATTCGGTGCGTCCGTTTCCCGGGGCTCGGCGGCTCCGGAACCAGTGCCAGCACCTCGGCCGTCGCGAGCGCCACGCCCGTATCGACCGGCCAAACGCGACCCAGCGTTCGCAAGTAGGCCGCGCGTTCGCTTCGCCGCCCCAGACGCGCGTAGCCTCGCACTCGCTCCAAGACGGTAATGGCCGACAACTGCATTTCGTGCCGCGCCAAGTAACTGTCCAGCCACTCTCGAACCTGCGCCTGGGCGGCGTTGCGTTCCAGCCAACTCTCGGCGCTGGTGTCGAACAGGAATGGTCCACGGGCCGGATCCAGCTCTTTAGCCAACCTCGGGCTCCAACTCGATGCCGTCGAGAAGCAAGCGCTCCTCTTCCGTAAAGCCGCTGAACGCCGTGCGGTAGGCGGCCAGCACTTCCTCCGCCCTCCGGGTGCGGCTCCGCATCGCCAAGCCGTCCTCCAAAGCCTCCGCCACCACCGCGCTCAGGGTAACATGGCGCTCCGTCGCGATCTTCTCCGCTCGCTTCAAGGCCGATGCGGGCAGTGTGAGCGTGGTACGCTTTTTAGATGCTAGCATGATACGATTCTACATCATATTGGGTATCGGATCGGAATACTCTAGGACCAGCGCATCCTGAGTGAATGCTTGCCTGATGCATTATGCAACGCGGGGGTGCCCCGATTCGGAGCTAAAAACCGAGCACAATCTCCAGGTTCTCTTTCACCAACCGCAGCGTCTGGATGGACACAACGCCCAAGCGTTGACCGAAGCGGTCGCGGGAAACGCTGCGGACGTCGTCGCGCATGACATAGCTGGGGGCGGCTGAAGGGCCTCGGGTGGCCAAGTGGAAAGGTATCCCCTTGTTGCGCGACGAGATCCCGTCGCTGACGGTCGGGGTTCTGGAGGGCGAAAACTATTTTTCACCCGGTCGAGGCATTGGGGCGACTTATGGTGACTTGGCCGCGCGTTGGCGGCGGGCAATTTCGCTCACGTAGTTCACGTGGAAAGCGAGTCGATTGGGCATAATCCCCGCCGCTTGTTGGGGAATCGATGTTACCAAAAAGCGCTTCCCATCTGGAGACGGATCAAAGCCGCGCGTGAAACCGATGGAATCCATGGCCTTCAGCGTCCATGGCTGCGGACGGTCCGCGACAAATGCGGTGCCGGTTACCCGGTAATTCGCTGCCATCAACTGATAGCCTTCGCCCATATAAAACAGTTCGCTACTCTTCGCCGCCCACACGGGATACACACCGCCGCCCTCTGACACCTGCCACTTAGCCCCCGGTTGGGACAGGGACTGCACATAAATTTGATTGCGCCCTGTCTCATCGGAAGAATAAGCCAGCCAGTGCCCATCGGGGGAGACCACCGGGCCGGCTTCGGTGAAGCGGGTGGTGAGCACGGGCGTGGCCGTCAGGCTTTCCAAATCGAGCAGGCCAATGTTCGTGCTCTTCACCGGATCTAACTCTTCGTACAGCAAGCGCCGGCCATCCGGCGTGAAGGATTGCGGATACTGCGAGTTCCGGCTGCTGCTGAGCACCCGCGCGGTGCCGCCGGTGCCTTCTACCCAGGCCATTCCGGTACCCGACCGGTAAGCGATGCGGGCCCCGTCCGGCGACCACACCGGCGACTCCTGCAAGCCTTCAGCGAACGTGAGCCGAGTGGCCTTACGGCTGGCGAATTCATGCACCCAAATGTGAGAGCTTCCGCCTTCGGTGAGCGTGAACGCTAAACGCTTGCCATCCGGCGACAGCCGCGCTCCCGAGTAATCGCCCCGTTGTTCGAGCGCGGCTTCACTGACGCCTTGGGCGTCCAGCCATTGCAGATCCAACAGCACATCGGGCGTTCGCCCTGGCAAATAAGCCAACAGGCCGGTGGCGGAAGTGGCGAACATTGCCTCGGCCGTCCGGACGTTGGCCTGCACCTGTTCCGGCATCGAAACGGGCGCGCCGGTCAGGCGTAGCGAGCGGGCGTCGAACTCGGCTGTCTGCAGCGTACCTTCCTCAATCCAGGCCAGGCGGCTCTCGTTCAGCGCGCGCACAAAAATGCCGCCCGCGCGTAACTTGGCGCGCTGGCCATTGTCCAGGCGCTGCGCATCCAGGTGCGTGTTCACCAGGGTGCCTCCTCCGGCGCTGCCGGCCGTAAAGACGAACACCTTGCCTCCGGGTAGAAAGTGCGGCCAACGGTGGCAGTTCTCTCCCGGGCCCAACTCAGTGACGGGCACCGGAGCCACACCGCCGCCGGCGGGCAGGCGCGAAAGCCCGCCCCGGTTATTGAGGGCGGCGAGAATGATGCCGTCTTCGTTCCAGGTGCCGCCCCGCCCATTGGGCGCATCGCACAGCGGCAAAATGGTGCCGCCCTGGATGGGCATCTTCTTCAACTTGCCGCCGGCGAAGAAGCCGGTCCAGCGTCCGTCGGGCGAAAGGAATGGGTACGCCGCGCCCTCGGTGCCGGCCAGCATCACCACGTTCGACTGCGCCAAGAGCCGGGTCGCCAGACGCCGGACGCCATCGTCTCCTCGAATGACATACAGCACGCGGGTGCCGTCGTTTGAGAGCACCACGCCGCGGCCCGATTGCCCGTCAACGGGGGGCCCCGGCACGTCGGCGAAGTTCAGCGAGGGGGCGTCCATGTTGGCTTGCCTGACGCCGAACGGCGACACGCTCATTAAGCCCGCGCCGGCCAAAGCTGCGGCCAGAGCAATCCACGGCGTCCAGCTACGCGGCTTGCGCGGCGTGAGCGCGTAGCCCTCGTTCTCGAGGGCAAATCGCGCTTCGCCCATGTCGCGCAAACGCCGTTTAGGATCCTTCTCGAGGCAGCGGCGGATGAGCGGACGGAAGCGTTCGGGCAGCGGTTCCCAATCCGGCTCCGAGCCCATGACGTTCGACAGCGTTTCGGCTAGATTCGCGCCGGTGAAGGGGCGGCGGCCCACCAGCATCTCATACAAGACGATGCCGTAACTCCAGATGTCGGCCCGCTTGTCGACGGTCTCGCCGCGGGCTTGCTCGGGCGCCATATAGGAGGCGGTGCCCAGGATTTTTCCGGCGCGGGTGGCCCCTGGATCCCCTCCGGTCTGGGTGGATTCCGGGTCCTGCGTGATGGCCAGTGTGCCTTTCAAGGTGGAACCGGCGATGGTCAATTCATTGGTCGTCAGCCGCGCCAAGCCAAAGTCGAGCACCTTGGCCACATGGTCCGGCGTGATCTTGATATTGCCCGGCTTCAGATCGCGATGGATGATGCCTTTTTCGTGGGCTGCTTCGAGCGCCGCAGCGATTTGCATGGCCAGCGGCAACACTTGTTCCGGTGGCATCGGGCCGCGCAGCAGATGCTCGCCCAAGGTGAGCCCTTCCACCAGTTCCATCACGATGGCACCATCGTCGATGCCGTAGATGGCGGCGATATTGGGATGGTTCAGCGCCGCCAGCAGTTGCGCTTCACGCTGAAACCGGGCCAGACGCTCAGGGTTTTTCGCAAAGGCGTCGGGCAGCACTTTGAGGGCCACTTCGCGCTGCAACCGCGTATCACGCGCGCGATACACTTCTCCCATAGCCCCGGCACCAAGGGGCGACAGCACTTCATAATGGCCGAGACGACTACCAGTTTCCAAGGGCACGTGGGGGTTCGAACGATCTTATCATTTCCGGTTTGCTTCCGCGAAAAAAGCTTCCACCTGGCGGCGCGCTTGCTGCACGGTGGCGTCGCTTTTCCAGGCCCGCTGAATGGACTCGACGTCGCCGGAAGTGAGGTGCCAGGTGGTCGCGGTATCCCATTGCGGAAAGCCGAAGCGCACCGTCGTGATGAGGCCCGGATAGATCTGTTGCAGCAGCGCCAGGTCAACGGCATTACGGTCTCTCGCCGTGGTGTTCCAGACGCCCAGGTAGCCGGCGGGCGGCGCGATGAGCTGATAACCCCAGCCGCGCTGGGCGAACGTCTGGCTGGTCGAGTTCCAGGTGGGGCCCAGCTCAATCTGAATCAGCAGCACCTGCGGCCGCTGCACCGTATGGCGTAGCGCCCCGCGCAGAAACTCAAGGGCCGAGACCACGCCGAAGTTATCGAAGTAACCGCCGTCGCCAAGATGATAGGCGCGGTGGGGATCGGTCGCCGTGCCGCTGCGGCTCACGGGAGAGAGATAAGGGAACGCTGCCGAGAGCCGGGCGGCCGTGGAGATCGGGATATCCTGCCGGGGGAACTCGTCCCAGAAGAGACGGCTGGCGTGCAGCGGATCATCTTCGGGATCCGGGCGGTAAGTGGAAAACAGAAAGCGTTCGCCGGCTTCGACGACGGTGGCGTTCAACGAGACGGCGGGGCGGGTCAACGGATCGCGGGCCCATTGGGCGAGCGTGGCGTCGCGGAGTGAACCCGCGTCGCGGATCCAGGCGCGTTCCAGCGCCCAGGAGCGGTCGACCTCCTGCGGCACGCCGGGGAAGAACATGCGCAGTAGATCCGGATAGGCGAGTCCCCAGGCGAGATGCGCGAGGCTGGGGCGAGTGGCGCGTTCGAAAACCGGACGAGCCTGGGCCGGATCGAACACGCCCCCGCGAAACTCGTTCAAGAAGTACATCGCGCCAACGCTGCCGCCGGAGACCGCGCTCACCAGCCGGATGGTGGGCGAGAACGCGGGGATATCGCTCGAAAGGCCACCTAAGACTTGCGTACTCCAGCCGGCGGAAAAGCCGCCGCCGCCACTGATGGCCACCAGCACGACGCGATTCTCACGGGGCCGGAGTAAGTCAGCCGGCCGCAGCAGACTGACGTTTTCCGCGAGCGGACGCGAGGTGAAAATATGGTCGGTACGCTGAAACCAACTACCGCCCAGCAAGCCACTTCCGGCCGCCCACACCAGGCTCAACAGCACGAGCACGGGGAGCCTCCAGCGGTCGACGATGAAGGAGACGCCGGCCAGGGTCCAGCAGGCGAGCGTCACCAGGAAGAGTAAGCATAAGAAGACGGTCGGTCCTAATTGGTGCGGCCGTTCGATCATGCTCCAAGTGGTCCAGCCGAACCAGGCATAGATGGCGAGAAAGCAGAAGAATGCGTTTTGCGAAAACCGGTGGCCGGGGAGCGGTTGTCCGGCCGAATCGAAAAAGCCGGCGGGCGAGTGCAGCCACCGCATCAACCGCGAAATCAGAGGAGGCGTGGTGGGGAAGTGACGCCGCAGCCGTTCGAAGAGCCAGGCGAAAAGGGCGAGCCCCAAGGCGAACACGGCCACGCCGCCCGCGATGGCCAGACCCGCCCCGGGACGCCCCGCCGTGAATCCGGAGAGCAGCAAACCCACGGCGACCGCGTAAGTGAGCCCGAGGATCGCCGTGACGCGGGTCACGCCCAATCCGATGGGGTGCGTGGCCCAATCCGGCAGCGGCCGCAGTAGCGCCCGGTCCGCTCCGTGCCGCAAAATTACTGAGCTAGTGATCGTCATGGCGAGCCAGTAGAGCCCCGCAGCCAGAGTCACCCAAAATGTAGAGTCTGCACCAGTGTCGTACAAGCCGCGCAGATAGGGCGCAAAACCACTGGAGAGGGCCAGCCAGCGAAACGCGGCGGCGAAAAGCGCGGCGGCGAGTGGAACACGCAGCAGAAACATGTATCCAAACATTGGTCGATTCACTGAGGTCTCCTGTGCCAACTATTTATACAGCATCCTACCCTTGTTGCCAAACGCATGTTGTGCTAATCTCCCCATGATGCGTCTGCTGTTACTTGCCGCAAGTACCGTTTTGGCGATGGCTCAAGGGCCTTGCCCCTTCGCCGATATTGTGCTGGACGCGGCGGGCGCCGTCAAGAGCGGATATCGGCATTAGCCCGAAGGAGTTTGTTTTCATGCGTATCTTTCTTGTTAGTTTGCTGGTGACGGCCAACCTGGTTGCGCAATCCACCGATGTACTTACTCATCACAACGGCTTAAAACGAACGGGCACGAACCTGACGGAGACGATTCTGACGCCGGCGGCGGTGAGTCCGGCGACCTTTGGCAAGTTATTCGAGGTGCCGGTGGATGGGCTGATTTACGCCCAGCCCTTAATTGTGACCGGCCTCAAATTCAAGGGCCAACGGCATAATGTGGCGTATGTGGCCACGGCGCATAACACTCTGTACGCGTTGGACGCCGACACGGGCGCGCTGCTTTGGAAAAAGAACTTTGGCCCGTCGATGCCTACGCCGAACGCCTTCCTGGCGGCGGTGGACAATAACATGCCGTATCACGATCTGAACCCGGAGCATGGCACGGTGTCGACTCCGGTGATTGACAAAGATACGAACACCATCTACTTGACAAGTTTCGTGCAGCGCGATGAGAAAGTGCCGCCTTTCGCCTCGTTTCACCACAATATTCATGCGCTTGACTTAGTGACAGGCCAAGACCGGTTTGGCAGCCCGGCCGAGATTAAAGCCTGCATCGTCAGCCCGTCGGCGGCGGCGGTGAATACGGGCGTGGAGCATCACGGGCGGCACCGGGTGAATCCGACGTTGTGCTTCGATCCGCTGTCGCACATGCAGCGGCCGGCGTTGCTGTTGACCAAGCCGACGGGCAAGCTGCCCCAGATCATCCTGGGCTTCGGCTCGCACGGCGACTATCCGGTATTCCATGGCTGGCTGCTGTCGTATCAAGCGAATGACCTCCATAAACAACTCGGTCAGTGGGTGACTAACTCGGATAACAGCGCGCAGGGCTCGGGCGCGGGCATTTGGCAAAGCGGCATGGGCTTTCCTGTCGATGACGACGGAAACTTCTATCTCATGACGGGCAATGGTAACTCGAGCGAAGTTACTTTTGGCGATAGCCTGGTGCGTTTCAGCACGGCGAACGATACCATTGCGCAGACCGACCGTTTCACGCCTTGCAGCCAGCACATCATGGATGTGAACGACTTAGACCTGGGCTCGTCGGGGCCGTCAATTCTGGACGATTCCGCACTGAAGCCGCAGCCGCGCTTAGTGACGGGTGGCGGCAAGCAAGGGCGTGTCTACCTCTGGGACCGGGATAACCTGGGCGGAATTTCCACGCCTATTTGCGGCCCGAATGATTTCGACAAGAATGTACTTCAGGAATTCCAGGCGGTCCGCGAGACGTCGGTGCATAAGTTCCCGCATCTTCATGGAGGCTTACGTTACTGGCGCTCGGCTGCGCGTGGGCCCCAGGTGTACATTTGGGGCGAGAACGATCATTTACGAGCCTATCCGCTGGTGCTGGAAAACGGCGCATGGCGGATCAACACGCTGCCGGACAGCGTGCCGCCCTGGGCTGTCAGTGTGGCGACTTCGCCGCTGCTTCCCTGGAACCCATTGATTTCAATGATGACGGGTGGGATGACTTCGATTTCGGCGAACGGCGATCATGATGGGATTATCTGGGCCACCACGCCCTATAACAACGACGCGAATCAGAAGGTAGTGCGCGGTATGTTACACGCCTATGACGCGACCGATCTCTCGAAGGAATTGTGGAATAGCGAGGCAAATCCCGAGGATGATCTGGGTAACTACGCTAAGTTCACGCCGCCGACGGTGGCGAACGGTAAAGTGTATCTGCCAACTTTTTCCAGACGGCTGGTGGTTTATGGATTGAAGAAGGTGATGGTGCGGCGGAGGGCGGTGCCGAATCCGGTGCAAAATAATGGATTCGAGCAGGGTAATTCTAACTGGAAATCGAACCAGGAAGTGTTTATCGCGCCAAGTTACAGTTACAAAGGCGCGACGGGCGGCGTGTTGTGTCCCGTGATTCTGGAGGGCGTGCCCCCGCAGGTTTGCCCGGCGGCGAACGTGGGCAACGATTTAAAGCGGGCGGAGCTTTCGCAAGTGATCACGGCGGCGCAAACCGGCCGTTACCGCTTACACGCGCATTGCGCAACCAACATTTTGCCCTACAACCCATGGCTGACGCCGAAGGGCCAAGTGCCGGCAGCGGTGATGCTCTCCGTGCTGGTAAATGGTTCCCCCGCTGGGGCGCGGGCGGTGAGCGCGAACGATGGTTATCAGGTGTACGAAATCGACTTTGCGGCGGTGAAGGGGCAGAAGATTACGGTTCAGTTCCATGCGCCGAAGGTGGAATTGATTGGCCCGGTCACACGGAAGTTGATTCGACCGGAGGCATGGGCGGCGATTGATGAGGTGGATGTGATTCTGTTGCCGGTGAAGTAAGGGGGCGGCTCGGATTCGGTGGGTGAGCCGCTCACGGCGTGCGCGGCTGGTTGCTGGATGGAGGGTTGTTGGTGGGCATCAGGGCAATCGTTGAAACTCCTAATCCGCGGACGCGATCCACCAGCTTGGAGACAGAGGAGAAGGCCAGATCTTTGTCGCCTTCGATGAAGAGGACGGCACCGGAACGGCGAGCTAACAGGTACGTGATGCGCGAATCGAACTCACGCTCCGGCACGGGCTCGCGGTTGAGCCATAGGTTAGAGTCGAGGTCGATGCGCACGACGAGGGGTTGCTGAGCGGGCGGGGGCGTCCCATCAATCGAGGCGTTAGGGACGGCGGCGGGAAGTCCGCGCGAGGTGATGGGGGTGATGACCATCATGATCATCATGAGGACGAGCAGGATGTCGATCAGGGGGGTGACGTTGATGATGGCGTGTGGGGAGCCTATGGTCAAGGTGGGTCTGACACCGGCGGGCCGGTTCAAGTTCCAGCGCGCGGGTTCGGTAGAATCGGAGCAGTGCTGCTTTTGACTATGCTGCTGCTGGCAGCGGACCCTTTCGCCGAGCGCGAAGTGAAGGCGGTGGTGCTGGTGTTCACGCGGACGGATTGCCCGGTGTCGAATCGCTATGCGCCGGAGGTTTCGCGCTTGGATCGTGAATATGCTGCGCGGGGCGTGCGGTTTTGGCTGGTTTATCCGGATCGGGCCACGACGGAGGCGCAGCGCGAGGCCCATCGGGCGGAGTATGGCTACCGCATGCAGGGGGTGGCGGATCCGGATCAAAAGTTGGTGGCGCGGGCGGCGGCGGTGGTGACTCCGGAAGCGGCAGTGTTTGTGCCGGAAGGGCGGGGGTGGAAGCGGGTGTACCGGGGCCGGATCGATGACCGGTATGTGGATTTTGGTAAGTACCGGGCGGTGCCGGCGCGGCACGATTTGGCGGAGGCGCTGGATAGCGTATTGGCGGGTAAGAACGTGAAGGTGCGCGAGACGAAGTCAATTGGCTGCGCGATTGCTGACTTACGTTGAATTACGGTGGGCAGTGACTCCTTAAAGCCGCCCGTTTATATGAATGAAGGCGGGCCGGGGGCCCGGCTAGCGTTGCGGTTTGTCGCTGGCGGGGGGGATGATGGGAATTTGGACTCCGAACTGGGTCATTAATTTTTCGCGTAAGGTGGGGTCGCGCCGCATGCCTTCGACGGCGGCCATCAATGTGTGTTGGCGATAGGCGCTGAGTAACACCGTTAAGTCCGCTTGCTGGCGAGGGACGACTTGGAGACTGACACTGCCCATTTCATCCTTCGATTGCTCGCCCCATGTTACTTCGATGGGCGGTGAGGAGGGGTTACGAGGATTGTTAGTTGAGTTATCCCAACTTACTTCGCCATCGAGGCGGGTGCCCTTGGGAAGCGAGACATAGTCCGCGAATAAATAGCGATCCTGCCAGGCGAAGTCCCAATCGTTGATCGCGAGGAGAGTTTTGACTTGGCCGTCGGGAAAAGTGGCGGTCAGTTTCATGTGCTTGGCAATGTAGTGGGCATGGGCGGCGACGCCAATCGCTTCAACGTCGACAGGAAGGACGAAGGACTCTTTGACGGTATAAGACTCTTCACCCGGTGGAATCCGCAGGCCGGCGAAAAGCCCGAACGCGGCGGGGAGTTGGATGGAACTGAGGGTGCGTTCGGGGGCGGCTTTGGCGAAATAAAGCCCGATGGTGGACTCTTCGGTTTCAGCTTTGCCGGTAGGGTGAAAGTGATACTGCATCACTAAGGCGGAGCCTTTGGGTAACTTGAGGGCGAGGCCGTGGGGCAATCGTTGAGGCTGCGCGCCGACGGCCCAACCGCCGAGAGGAAGGGTGCCGCGAGTCACTTTCATGCCATTGAAGCCGCCGGTTTCCGCAGCCATCTTGCGCGCTTCGCCCGAGGTGTCGGCAAAGTAGAGAACGTGATGAACGACGGAGCGGGAAGAGGGACGTAACTCGATGGCTTGCACCCATTGATCGGCGGCGAGTTCGATGGGAATGACGAAATTACGGTAGATATCGGGGCCATCGGCAGGGACGGCGAAGGGTTGAGGGAGTTTAACGACTAAGTCGGGTGGACCGAGTTGCCAGCCGGTGGGGAAGGCGGGCAGCGCGGGAGTTTTTTTGGTGTCTCCTTCGGGCATGCCTAGCTTTACCCAGGCGGCGATGAGGTCGATTTCGGCGTTCGAGAGACGGCGCTCGTCGCGGTAAGGGTAGGACGCCACGGCGGCTTTCCAGGGCGGCATGAAGCGGCTTTGCGTGACGGCGGCGATCACGCGGCCATGCTTTTTGGCGTCCTGATAGTTCATCAAGGCGAAGGGGGCGGCCTCACCCGGCCGATGGCAGCCGGTGCAGTTTTTGAAGAGCACGGGCGCGATGTGTTCGCTGAAGGTGACGTTAGCAGCGGCGACGGGGAAGCTGGACAGAAGGAGAAGGACGAGCAAGGATCGGCGTGAGCCCATCCCTTTATTGTGCGCTAGGTGGGAACCCTTCACCCTGATGTGATCGACCGCGCCCAGGCCAGCCAGGCCTTTTCCGTGCGCGGGCCAAAACGCCGCTGCCAGGCGTTTTGAAATTTGACAATGTGCGATTGGGCATTCGCGTGGAGAAGCGCGGGGAGCGGCCGGGCGCGGGTGGAGAGCGTGGGACGGGAACGCAGATAGCGCTCGGCGACGAAAGCGTCGTTCATGTCGCCAAGCTGTTGCTGAATGAGGCGCAGGAGGTTCAGCCAATGATCGCTACCGGGGGGATCGATTATTTCGATCGTATAACGGAGACGCTTGGCGGCGACGCGGAAGGGGTGAAGGACCTCGGGTTGATCGGATGCGGCCGCAATCTTACCCGCCTCGAAGAACGCAACGGCAAGCTTTTCCAGCTTCATCGTGAGTGCTCAATCCAGCGTTGCCAGCGGCGTGGACGATCTTGGCGTAACTGGGCCGCGAGGAATTTCTGTAAGTGGGAAGCGGCGAGGTCGCGCTGGCCTTGTAAGTAGCAATAGGCTGGATCGCTGGTGGGGAGGCGATGTCTCCGCAGCAATTGGCAGGTGACATCGCGGTCGCGGACGGCGGCGGCCCAGTCGCGAATCGCCTTGATTTCTTTGGACAGCCGACGGGCTTCCGGAAGCTGACTCTGGTAAATGCGCAAGCCAGCGGTGGCGCGGCGGACACTGACACGAAGGTCGTGTACGGCGTCGATTCCGGCGGCGGCAGCGGTGCGCCGCATCTTTGCGGCGAGGTCTTCGAACAGGTGGGTCAGAAGCTTCATCCTCTTTTCAGGATATACCGTCGATTCGGGGCCCTTCATTGTTGCCCGGCGCGGTAGCATTGGGTGACCAGTAATGGAGCCTACGAAATCGACAGGATTCAGTATCTTGACATTGAACGGCGGATCGTCGCGCATCCGGTTGGCGATTTATGAGGTTGGCGAAGCGCCTCGCGTCCTGTTGCGCGGGAAGCTAGATCGCATCGGTTTGAGCGGGACGAATTTGGCGGTGGGCAAGTCGGTGGTGAAATGCGGCCGGCTGGACCATGGGGCGGCGGTCAGTTTTCTACTCGAGTGGCTGGAAAAGCAATCTATTTTCGCGACGGTAGCGGCGTGACACCGAAGCTATTGGCGGAGCTGCGACGAATTTCGCCGTTCCTGGGGATAAAACTGAGTCCGCCGCGTAGTGCGAAGAATGCGCCCGTGATTTCTACGGACGCGTCGCGGGTAGCGGTACCGGTGATCCGCACCGATGAAGAATTGATGATCGCGCGATCAGTCAGCCGCGTGCTGAAGCTTGGATCAAGTGAGGAAATATGATTTATGCAGACTAAGACTCTTACCGCGGAATCACTCGCGTGGATTGATGCGTATTGGCGGGCGGCTAACTACTTGTCGGTCGGCCAGATGTATCTTTACGATAATCCACTACTGAAGCGACCGCTTGTTTTGGCAGACATTAAGCGGATGTTGCTGGGGCACTGGGGTACGACGCCGGGGCAGACTTTTATTTACGCCCATCTGAATCGCGTGATCAAGAAATACGATTTGGACATGATTTACGTCTCCGGCCCCGGGCACGGCGGACCGGCCTTGGTGAGCCACACTTACCTCGAAGGCACTTATAGCGAAATCTATCCCAACATCAGCCAGGACGAGGCGGGGTTACAGAAACTGTTCTTGCAGTTTTCGTTTCCGGGCGGCATTCCCAGTCACGTTTCGCCGGAATGCCCGGGATCAATCCACGAAGGCGGGGAGCTAGGCTATTCGCTCAGCCATTCGTTCGGCGCGGTGTTCGACAATCCCGAACTGATTGTGGCTTGCGTGGTGGGCGACGGCGAGGCGGAGACGGGGCCGCTGGCAACCGCGTGGCATTCGAATAAGTTTCTTGATCCGGCGACGGACGGCGCGGTACTGCCGGTTTTGCATCTAAACGGCTATAAGATCGCGAACCCTTCGTTGCTGGCGCGGATTACGCATAAGGAGTTAGAGCAGTTACTGCGCGGATATGGGTGGACGCCCTATTTTGTGGAAGGTGACGATCCGGCATTGATGCACGAAGCGATGGCCTCGACGCTGGATGGGGCGGTGGAGGAGATCAAGCGGGTGCAACGGGCGGCCCGCGCCGGGGGGCTGCCGGAACGGCCGCGTTGGCCGATGATCGTCCTGAAATCGCCGAAGGGTTGGACGGGGCCCAAGGTGGTGGATGGCCAGCAAATTGAAGGAACGTTCCGTTCTCATCAAGTGCCACTGTCCGATCCGGCGGCCCATCCGGAGCACCTGCAGTTACTCGAAGACTGGATGCGGAGTTACCGGCCCCAGGAACTTTTCGATCTGCAGGGCCGCCTATTGCCAGAGTTAGCCGCGTTGGCACCCAAGGGCGACCGGCGGATGGGGTCGAATCCGCATGCCAATGGAGGCATGTTACTCAGGGATCTGCGGATGCCGGACTTTCGTGATTACGCGGCGGACGTACCGGCCCCCGGGGCGCACGGCGTGGGAGATACCCGGGTGCTTGGGCCGTTTCTGCGTGATGTAGCCAAACTGAACGGCGAACAGCGTAACTTCCGCGTGTTTGGCCCGGATGAGACGATCTCGAATGGCCTGGGCGCGCTTTTTGAAGTAACCGAACGACAATGGGATGCGGCGGCGTTGCCGCTGGACGAACATCTGGCCGCGACAGGACGGGTGATGGAAATGCTGAGCGAGCATCAATGCGAAGGCTGGCTGGAGGGCTACTTACTGACGGGGCGGCACGGGCTTTTTAATTGCTATGAGGCATTCATCCACATTATCGATTCCATGTTTAACCAGCACGCGAAGTGGCTGAAGGTGACGTCGGAGATCCCCTGGCGGCGCAACATCGCGTCGCTCAATTACTTACTGGCTTCGCACGTGTGGCGGCAAGACCATAACGGCTTCTCGCACCAGGACCCTGGATTTATTGACCATGTGGTGAATAAGAAGGCCGAAGTGGTGCGCGTCTATCTGCCGCCTGACGCCAATTGCTTACTCTCCGTGATGGACCACTGCCTGCGCAGCCGTCACTACGTCAACGTCGTTATTGCCGGGAAGCATCCGGCGCCGCAATGGCTGACGATGGACGCGGCGGTGGCGCATTGCAGCGCGGGAATCGGTATCTGGCAATGGGCCAGCAACGACCAAAAGGTGGAGCCGGATGTGGTAATGGCCTGCTGCGGAGACGTGCCGACGCTGGAGACGCTGGCGGCCGTCTCGATCATGCGCGAGCATCTTCCCACGCTGAAGATCAGGGTGGTGAATGTGGTGGATCTGATGAAGCTGCAGCCGCAATCGCAGCATCCGCACGGATTGAGCGATGCAGATTTCGACGAGCTATTTACTCAAGATAAGCCGGTGATTTTTGCTTTCCACGCTTACCCTTGGTTAATCCACCGATTGACTTACAAGCGCACCAATCACGACAACATTCACGTGCGCGGTTACAAGGAAGAGGGCACGATTACGACGCCTTTCGACATGACGGTGCTCAATGACCTCGACCGCTTCCACTTAGTAATGGACACCATCGACCGCCTGCCCCAGACGGGCGCGCCAGGCTTGTATTTGAAGCAGCAATTGAGGGCCAAGCTGATCGAGCATAAGCAATACATCGAACGGCATGGGGAGGACATGCCTGAGATCCGGGACTGGACGTGGAACCCGGCGAACGAGCCAGTCTCCGGCTGAGAGGGGGCAATCTATTTCTTGCGAAGTTTAGAGATGGCGGGCTTATTCTCTTCGCCGTCGACAATGAGACGGTCCTGGTTCGCAAACCAGACCAAGCTCTTGCCTTCGGTGGTGCGTTGCGGCACACCGGCGAGGGACTCGACCATGCGGGGGCGGGTGCCTTCAAGCACTAAGCGCGCTTCGCCCACGTAATATTCGGCGTGATCGCCCCAGCCTTGGCGCGACTTAGTGTCGCGCGTCTCGACGATCTCCACCTTGCCCTCGGCGAAGGCCTTTTCTAAGCCGCCGTTAGGGCCCTCCCAATTGGACTCGGCATTGTCAGCGGCCAGGTAAGCGCGTATCTCCTGCCCTTTTACTTGCAAGCCGGGCCGGGTGAGTAACACGCCGCCACCGCGATAGTGCGCGAGCTGATCTTTATCGGAGTAAAGGAGTTCGGGCGCGCGCACGATGGTGAAGACTTGGCCGGGCACCGCTGGATTCGCCTGCCGGTCAAGTAACTGGCTGACAACTTGGCCATGGGCTTTGAGTATCTGGGCCGGACGGTCAATATCGATGCGATTGGCACTGAGCCGATTGGCGCCTTGCCACATGACGGCGTGGCCTTCATAGCGCACCTGAGTATTCTTAGCGGTCGAAAACATTTGTTGCGCCGTGGCGCGGACGGGTTCACTGCCATTCATTAAGCCGGCGGTGCCCGGCTTACGCTCGCCTTCGCGGACGCTGCGGACTTGGCCGGCGGCAGAAAAGTCACCGGTCTTCTGGTCAAGCAGGATGGTGTCGGCGTCGGTGGAGCCAGTGGGGTCCCAGACGCGGGCCTTGCCGGTAAGATTGATTTCGCTCTTGGCCTGTTCGAGCGTGGCGCGGTCGGCGGTGGCTTGACGAAGGCCTTCCTGATAGCGGAACTTATTCCATTGTTCGAGCTTAGTCATTTCGCCGGCGGGCGAAAACGAAGCGACAAGGTCTTGCGACCAAGTAAGTACTGGGGCGGGCTTTGACCCAGCCTTAGCCAGAGGCAGGGCGGCGGGCTCGGTACGGGTCGACGACTTAACCGTTTGCAGCTTTTCAAGCACATTATTTTTACCGTAAGTAAGATAAATGCGCTCGCCTTCAAGACGCCGTTGGCGCTGCGTGGGCTGATTCGGGAGTAACTCGATGACGCCGGGATCGTGCGTCTGCACCAGGGCAATCTCTTCCCCGCCCGGACGCATCTTCATTTCAATTGAATCACTGGAAAGGACTTTGGTTTCGGCCAGCGTCTGCTTGGGGCGGGCGACGGGCTTGGATTCGACCCGCGCTTTGCCTTGGGCGAAGGCTTTTTCAAGAGTGCTGTCTTTATTGGTGGCGAGAAAGTCGAGTTGCAGACGGGCGGCGCTCATGAGGGTCCGCTCGCGGTCGTTGGCGGAAGCGAGGCGGGCGGTGCCGTTGCCTTCCACTTTCTGGGCTTGTCCTTTGGCGTTGAAGTCGATGTGGAGCGCGTCGGCACCGTACTCGAGCGTGCGGCCTTTTTGCCGGTCGCTGCCGGACGCATTGGCGGCATCGACGTGGCGGACGACGCCTTTATCCAACTCAATGATGGAGGCCTGCGCGTTCAGCACCAGGCTTTCGCGGGTGAGCTTGGCCCACGGTTTCAGATAGACCTTGCTGTCGTGTTCCTTGTAAAGTGCCTCGCCGGCCTCTACCCGCATGGTCTTCGCACCGTGCCAGGTAAGTTCGACGGCGTTGCGCAGGGTGAGTTCGCGCAGGGTGGGATCGTAGGCGGCACCGATGGCGCGGCCCTCGCCTTGGCCGAACTTGAACCAGACGGCCTTGTCGGTGGAGGCTTTGTTCGAGTCGAGCTCGAAGCGGACACTGGAGCTTTTAATTTCGAGGACGCGGTTGGGCTTAGCGCCGCCTTCCGGAATGCCCATCGTGATGCGGACGTCGCCCTCAGAAAACAGGACGCGATCGCCTTTGGTGAAGCGGGCTTGTTTGCTTTCGACCAGATCGTACTTGGTGCCGGAGCGGTCGTAGAGCAGAAGTTCCAATCCTTCTAGTTCGGTGCTGGGCGGGTCTTTAATTTCGCGAAAGCTGGAAGCGCGGATGATGGCTTTGGGCTTGTCGCCTTGGTTGTTGGCCCACTCCCATTTGGCGGCTTTGGCGGAGAGCCCGGCGGCGAGAGGGGCGGGTTTGGGCGGGGCGTTGCGAGCGGTGATCAGCTTCTGGCGCAGGTAGGAGTTGCCGACGGTACCGACGATCACCAGAATCGCAATCACCAGCAGCCAGGCGAATCGTCGCATTCGCCTACCAGCCTAGCAGAAATCGCGGACTGGGCCGCGAAATGTAACAAACTAAGCGCTTTAGGCAGTGGTTGAGCAAGCGAGACCGATTCTGCGCTATAATTCGAGGGTTCGTTTCTCTTCGCTGATGCGAGCCTCGGCTTCGGTCGGCCAGTTTAGGGTTCTAATGTTTTTCAAAATCAGGGACCTTGAGTTAAAGCCAAACCGGTTTGAGGTTGCTTTTGCGCCGGGAGAGGTGGATCTCCTGGATGCTGAGTTGCATCAGGCTGGGCTGCTGACCGCCCAAGGAGTTGCCGAATTCCTCGAGTTGGTGAGCGAGATTCATGTGCAGGGAGAGCTTCATGTTCGCGTGAATGCGCCCTGTGACCGTTGCCTGGAGCCTGCCAGTGAGGAGATCCGGCGGAAATTTGACCTTTACTACCATCCGGTCGAAGAACTTGAGGGTGGAGTAGAGGTGGCGTTGAAGCCATCGGACGGCGATGTGGGCTTTTACGAAGGTGAAGGCATTTCGCTGATTGATATTTTGCGGGAGCAGATCCTATTGGCGTTGCCTGTGCAGCGTGTGTGCCGCCCGGATTGCCTGGGCTTGTGCGCGATTTGCGGAATGAGTTTGAACGAGCAGCAATGTTCGTGTGTCGCTCCGGCGGTGGAAAGCCGTTGGGAAGCGCTGAAGAGTTTTAAGCCCAGCCTCGGTTCTTGAATGAACCGGGCGGGGAAATTATAGAAGTACGGACCCGAATCCATGCCTAATCCAAAACGACGTCACTCCAAGCGCCGCACTTCAACCCGCCGCGCTCACGACGCCTTGCGCGTCCCTGGCCATACCGATTGTCCCCATTGCTTTGAGCCAAAGCTGCCCCATCGTGTTTGCCCGAAGTGCGGCAAATACGGCAAGGCCGGCCGCGAAGTAATCGAAGTCGCTGAAGCCTAAACCGCTGGGCTCATGCTGACCATAGCCGTCGACGCCATGGGCGGGGATCATGCCCCGAAGCCCGAGGTTGAGGGTGCCATTCAAGCGGTCGTCGAACACGACGTCCGCATAATTCTCGTCGGTCAGGAAGATGTTCTCCGGCGCGAATTGGCGCATCATCAGGCCGACTGGGAAATGCTCCCCATTGTGATCCATCACGCCAGTGAAGTGATCACGATGGAGGATAGCGCTTCGAAGGCCATGCGCTCCAAAAAGGACTCTTCCATTCGGGTCGCCTCGCGCCTCGTCCGCGAAGGCATCGCCCAAGGTGTCGTCTCCGCCGGCAACACCGGTGCCGTCATGGTGACCGCCAAAACCGTGCAAGGCATGGTCTCCGGCGTCGACCGTCCCGCGCTCGCCGGCGTCTTCCCCACCCTCAAAAACAAGCCTTGCGTGATGGTCGACGTTGGTGCCAATGTCGATTCCAGCCCCGAAATGCTCGCGCAGTTTGCCATCATGGGCGAGCTCTATTCGCGCGTCATTTTCCACGTCAAGAATCCCCGCGTCGGCTTGCTATCGATTGGCGAAGAGGACCACAAAGGCAACGACCTCGTCCACAAAACGCGGCCGCTGATGAAGAAGTTGCCCATCAACTTTATCGGCAACGTCGAAGGCCGCGACCTTTACAATGGCCACGCCGACGTCATCGTCTGCGACGGCTTCATCGGCAATGTGGCGCTCAAGGTGAGCGAGGGCTTAGTGGAAGTGATTCGGCATAAGCTGAAGGATTCGCTGTCGAGCACCATCACGCGGCAGATCGGTTCCGTCCTGGCCCGCAACGGCTTTAACGAGTTCCGTAAAGGCTTCGACTATTCCGAATACGGCGGCGCACCGCTGCTGGGCGTCAAAGGCGTGTGCATCATCTGCCACGGCCGTTCCAACGCTAACGC
>JANLPT010000089.1:0-4246 GCA_031367405.1 Bryobacteraceae bacterium | reverse complement strand
GCGCGGCCGCTTTCGCTTCCGACCCCTCATCAAACCGTGCAGGCGGTTTTCCCGCCCACGGCTTTCCGAGTTCCATTCATGCGTTTGGCCTTTGGCTTTCATGCAGCGGTCCACGCCGCGTGGCGCGGCGGGGTCCAGAGTCCGTATTGCGCGCGGAAGGGGTCTGCGCGGAAGGGGTCAGTCCGTGCATACGTGCAGGAATATGCGCAAGCGGCGTCGTTCGCGGTCGGCAGGCGACCGAAACGCCGGTAGATTCGTTTCTGCACCTATGCACGGACTGACCCTTTTCCCGACGTTTGCGGCTGCGGACTGACCATTTTCCCTGCGGTTGGTTCGGCCCAGACGAAGTCAACGGCTACTGGAACCCCGACCGGGAGCCGTGATGGAATTCAACGTCGCGCTCGTTCAGCACTGGTGTCTCGCTCGTGCCACCGGCTACCTGAGCGGCGGGGGAGCGAGTGCTTCCCGCCCGAATTCCACATACAAATAGTCAGTTTTCTCCGGCGGTGTGGAGGCAGCGTCTTTTCGCACTGCATAGCCAAACGCACTGAAGAACCGCGTATCGGGATGAGCCAGACGGACGTGCAGATAGTCACCAAATCGCGTGGGGCTCACCTGCCCGCTGGTCAGCTCGCTGGCCTCTCCAAACCAAACGACGAAGTCCCCAAGAATGCCCACCGCGTGGCTGCCAAAGGACTTCCCACCTCCCCACGCCAGCGAGATACCCACTTCGTTGTTTGAGTTAGTCGTCAGGCACGGGTAGGCAAAGGCCACGTCGGCGTTCCAGACCTGGGTCTGCTCGATAAACTTGTAGTCCTGCGCGAGGTCGAATTTGGCGATCTGGATATGCGCCTGCGGGAACTTGAATCCGCCCCCGCCGCCGTCGCCCGCCGCCGCCGACCAGGCGAACCAGAGCTGGTTGTTGACCTTCGTCGCACCGATGATCCGATGGTCCTCGCTGATCCAATCGCCCGAATCGGGTGCCGAGCTAATGATGTCGCGGACTTTGTTCGTGTCGAGCGCGGCCAGGGGCCAGTTGGCGGCCAGATCGCGTTTGCGCCAGTAGTAGTTCGGATCGCTGCCCTTGGAGGAGTAGATTCGCAGCGCCGAGTTGTCGATGTGCGCAGCCCAGTAGTTCTCGTCGCCCACGTTCTGCGTCGGCGAGCTATAGACGAGCTGATCGGCGACCAGTGCGTAGTAGAAGCTGAAGCCGGTGCCGGCCTTGAGCTCCTTGAGCGGCAGCTCAAAGAACAGCTTGCCTTGGAACGCGTCGGAAGACTTGCCGGTCGAATCGAAGGTTCGCGTGAAGCTGTTGGTGTTGATATAAACGAAGGCGTCGCCGTAACTCACGTCGGGGAAGTCCAGCCAGGCGTTCAGGCCGAAGGTGTCCGACGTGAAATCCCACTGCCGCCCCCAAGCCGGCTTGCCGCCCTTGAACTTCTTCAGGTCCGCCGGGCTGGCCAGGGCCACTTTGACCACGCTCTTGCTCGCATTCGCTCCCGACCCGGTCTTGGATTGCACGTAAAGGACGAAGCAATCGATGGAGGGCACGTAATGAATGACCTGGTCGCCACTCCAGGCGCCATAGGTCTTATCCGCGGCGAACAGTTTGGTGAAGTCCAGATCGGTGAAGGTCTTGCCGCCGTCCACGGAGAGCTTCAGCCACAGATTGCCCGACATCACGACCACGTCGCCACCCTTGGCTCCGCTCATATCGGGCGGCCAGACGTTCGTCTTGATACCGGTTTCCGTGAAGGTGCGGAAGGTCACCGGCTCCTGCGAGCCCGAAGGGGCCGTGCCGCTGCGGAAGTCCAGCACCCCAGGGGTCGGCGGGACCGGCACGAGCTGCCCCACGATCCGACCTTGCGGCACCTGCGGCAACCCTTCGTCGCTTTCATTCAGCTCCTGCGCATCGATCTTCCAGGGCCTGTGCGGCCCCTCGTTGATTGGCAGAGCTTCCACGTATCCCCTGGACTTCATCGAATAGCCATCGTCGCGGCCGAGACCGCCACCGAGCACGCACGGTTCATCACAACAGATCGCTATCGGCTTCTCGTCCGGCGGGCAGCACTTGTGCATCTCGGCACGGAGCCTCGCGAATTTTTCCAGTTGCAGCGCCTGTTCCGGATGTGCGCATTTATACATTTCGAGAAATGCCTCGAAGGATTGCCGAATGGCGATGAGTTCAAGTGTCTGCGCGTGGGCTTCGTTGGCCGTCAGGCACACGATTCGCCCGATTTTTTCGAGGAGGCAGGCGTCCAATTCGACGCCGATCTGGATTTCCGAAAGATGCCTGGTCTGCATCTGCGTCTGCCCGAGAAGCCCCCGGAGCAACTCCAGAGACTCGTCTGAATCCGAGCCGGCCTTGGGATAGTCGGGGTTATGTTCCGTGGATGTCCTGTTCAATGGTTTGTTTTTCATAGGTTGAATTCGTTACTTTGTTTATCCTTCGGGCAATTATACCACCTTGACGGTGGCCACGTAGATGTCGCCGCCGCGGAGTGGGCCATCCGGGTTGTCGCCGGTGCTGTTGGAATTATCGGTCCAGGCCGCAGCCATCATCCCTTTGTGGAAAGCCAGGCCGATGTAATCGGCCAGTTCGTTGCCATTGCTGGTGCTGGAGCCGTTGGTCACACCCTGGGTGATCTGGCGGTTCTTAGTCCATGTGGCCGCGCCATCCTTGCTGGCAGTGGCGAAGACATGCACATCGTCGTTGGGCACAGTGTTCGTGCCGCCGGGGCCGACCGTGCCGTCGTCGCGGCGGCAGTCGTAGAAGATAGCCCCGAGCTTGCCGGTCGTCTGGTCGAGCGCCAGCTTGCAGAGGAACTGGCTGCGCTTCTTCGTGTCGTCGCTCACGCGGATGGGCTTGCTCCAGGTCGCGCCGCTGTCATCGGAGAAGCGGATGAGGACATCGGTGTCGTTGCTTTCATCCACCGGCTCTTCCGTATAAATCAGATAGACGCGCCCTTTATGCTTCCCGGTGGTGCAGTCCCAGGCCAGGCCAGCCTCGGCGTCGATGGAGCGGTTGGCCTGCGCGGGGATGACGTCGAAGCCGCCGACATTCGTATTCGTCACCTTCACCGGCCCGCCGAACGGCCCGGGGCCGGTGCCATCCGGCTTGAGGTTGACGAAAATGGCGGAAGGCCCCTGACTATTCACCGGCAACTGGTAGGCCACCATGACCTGGCCTTTGGGGCCGATGGCCACGTCGCCGAAGTTGCCGCCATTTGACCCCAGCGCGATGAACTCCACCCCGAACGCGGCGACCGTGCCGAGGGCGGTGGCCACCGCCCCGCGCGCCGAAATCGAGCCGTGGCCATTGTGAAATGTGACCCAGACGCTCGCCGTGCTAGCCGTGGCGCCGGGGCCCGCTGCCACCGTCGGCTGGTCGGTGCCGGGGCCGGCAATGGTGATCGGGTTGTTGAACGTGGCACCGCCGTCGCGACTGCGCACGAGCACGCAGCCCGTGTGGGTCAGATAGACGAAGTAACAATTGCCAAACCGGTCGAAGGCGATGCTGGGATCGCAGAAGGACGGCGGCAACCCATCCCCGGCCGGGCCGGTCCCAATGATCCGTTTGGCCCAGGTAAGTCCGGCATCGTTGCTGACCATGACTTCCACCGTGCCCGCCGGGCTGTTGCAACCGGCGACGATGTTCTTGGGGTTGGTGGGATTGATGGCGACCGCCGGCTCGGAGTGATGGCCGAGGGCTTTGGTGGTATCGATTGGCGCGTTCGGAGTCAGAGTAGATGATGGCATATTGTGGTGATGGTTGACTGTTAATGGTTTGCTTTTCTTCTCGTGCCAAAGTTGCCCTAGGCACGCCCTTGTCTCATGAAGCTGCGCTTCCTCGCTTGCGCATACCGCCGAAGCGCAGCTTCGCCCGCAAATCCATTCCTAAGTGCAACTTGGGAACGAGGAATAAAAGGTGCCGGCTGAAATCGAAATGGGAGATAGTTAGCGCTCATTTCGTTAAGTCAGTGTTAGGCTCGCCTCGGTGCTCCGCGCACTTTCCCAGGCGGCGTTATAGGCCGCGACCTTAAAATGAACGGTGGCCTTGGCAGGCAGGTTTTAGATCGTGTCATCGGCAAGGGGGAAAAGTTTGTCCTTTTATCCGGGAGTCGATTACTGGCCATAGGTAATGTAGGGTTGTATTGTTGTTTATTTGAGGGTCTGGAGAGCGGAGGCTGCCTTGGCTTGGGCAGGAACATTCTGAGGATCGCTGCTAATGGCACTAAGCTGCTGC
>JANLPT010000088.1:0-12818 GCA_031367405.1 Bryobacteraceae bacterium | reverse complement strand
CTCGGTCTTCGGCTCCTTCGTGCTCAATCGCGCCCGCAGCAACACTGACGGCGTGGGCACCTTTCCCGCCAACCCATCCAGCGACGCTGGAGAATACGGCCCTGCGGCCACCGATATTCGCCAGCGCGTCAATGCCGGTGGCACGCTCGCCGCCTGGAAAGGATTGCGTTTGAACCCGCTCTTCACTGCGGAAACCGGGCTGCCCTTCGACATCACCGTGGGTCGCGACCTCTACGGCAATACGCTCTTCAATGGACGCCCCGCCATCGCCACCGATGCCTCCAAGCCCGGCACAATTGCCACCGCTCGTTACGGCTTGCTCGACCCCAACCCCGCCCCCGGAGTGCCGCTGATCGGGCGTAACTACGGTCGCGGCCCCAATAACATCCTGCTCAATCTGCGCCTCTCCCGCACCTTCGCCTTCGGCAACGGTGAAGGCCGCGAAGCCCCCACCAATATTCCCGGCGGCGGCGAGCGCCGGGGTGACGCCAGCGGAGTTTTCGCCACCGGCACCGGAGCCGCAGTAGGAGGGGCGAAGACCTCGCGTAAGTACAACGTCACCCTCGGTATGTCAATCCGCAACTTACTCAATCACAACAATCCCGGGCCCATTATCGGCAATCTCACCTCGCCCCGTTTCGGACAAGCCAATCAGGCGGCCGGTGCCGCTGTGCCCGCCGGCACCGCGTTTTCTGAATCGGCTAACAATCGCCGCCTCGAGTTACAAATGCGGTTTACCTTCTAAATTGATTTAACAACGCTCAGTGTTCCCGTCCGGAGTTTCTTGGGTCTCATTGATCAGAAGGCCAGCCTTCGTAATCAAAATCATCCAGGAGACTTTATTATGTGTACGCGTCGTCACTCAATGTTTGCGGCTGCTTTGCTGCTCATCATGCCACTGCTCGTGGTGGCAAAAGACAATGAAGTCCGCTTGCGCACGGCCCTTGCGGGCGGCGTCATCGGCGGACTCACACCCTCGGGACACGCCGATTTCCGCGCGATTGCCGCCCAAGGCCGCGCCCGTTTGAACGTGGAAGTGGAAGATGTCAATCTGCCCGCCGGCACTCAAGTGGATGTGCTGGTGGACGGGGCCAAAGTCGGCTCTATTACTTTGAGCGCCGCCCCCGTGCGCGGCGGCGAACTGGAGCTGAATTCGCAGGACGGACAAACCGTGCCCAACGTTAAGCCCGGCGCTATTGTCGTGGTCCGCAACGGTGCTACGGCGATCCTCAGCGGCGTCCTCAACTAGCCAACGTTCCCGCTACTACGCGCCGGCCGCCGGGCTAGAATCGCAAGCATGGAGCCCAAACCCGGTTTATCCATGCGGCGCATTCCTCCCGGCGGTCGTCGCTGCCAAAGGCCAATCGCCGGACACGAAGACGCAAAATTGTTATACCTTTGGGCTATGTTTTGGCGACTCTCCGCCTTCATCCTGGCCACATCGCTGGTCCACGCCGCCGAGCCCACGCCCGCCCAAAAGGCCCGCGCCCGGCAGATGCTGGACGAAACCACGGCCTCGGTCTCTGCTGCGACGCCCGCCGTGCAAGTGTTACTGCTGCGTGATCTCGGCGAGCTCTATCGAAAGCTCGATAAAAAGAAGTCCATCAAACTGCTCACCGAAGCTTTCTCCGCCAGCGCGGCGCTGCCAGCAGAACGCCGGGACTTACATCAGGGTAAGATCCTTGGCCTGCTAGCCGAAGTGGACCTCGACGCCGCCATTGAACGCGTCGCCGTCTATCAGCCCGCCGATCCCGAAGCCAAGCCAGTGCTGTATGAGAGCCTCGTTCGCACGCTGCTGCAACGCGACAAGATCCCTGCTGCGGTGGAACTCTTTGAAATCTACTCCGGTGGCAACTATCCGTTCCGGGCGCTGAACCTCTTACTCGAACGCTTGCCGCCCGATGATCCCCGGCAAGTGATTCTATTTGGCCGCGCGACGACGGCGTATGGCGCAACGGGTGGCGGCCAGTTTCCGGAGTTACTCGCCAAGCGAGCGGCCACCATGCCCCGCGAGTCTATCCAGGGTGCAGTTTCGATGTTACTCGCCCGCGTCGCGGATGCCAAATTTGCCAAGGGAGAATCGGTGTCTCTGAGTGGAGAAAAAGGTCCCGTCTTACTGCCAACGCCCATGGATGCGCTATTGTTCGACACGGGCCACGTCATCCGCCTGTTCGATCCCAAGCGCTTGGACGAGATCCTATCCACGCGGCCAGGCTTGCGGACGGCTCTCGAACGCTATCCGAAGGGGAGAGAATCGCTGGGTAAAAACACCTCCGTGATGAGCGTGTCGGGCGACGATCAAAATGAGCAGAAAGCGGCTTCCATGATCGGCCCTTTTGCCGCCGAGCAGCAGTTCCTGCAGCGAATCGCCGAACTCGCCCAGAAGGATCCCCGTGAAGCCATCAAGCAAGCCGGTGAATTGAAGGACCCTGACTGGAAGGCGCGGGCTCTGACGGCCGTGGTGGGGGCGGTAGGTGAGAAAGATCCTGACACGGCACGTACCGTAATCTCGCGCGCCATCGAGTTACTACCTGACTTACAACGTCCCATGTCGGTGCTGTCGGTCGTCATGGCCACTGCGGACGACGACTTACAAAAACTCCTCACCCCGCAACTCGAGCAGCAATTAATCGAAGGCTTTTTCGCCTCCATCGGCCGCTTTCTGAAACGCGACTTAGATCCCGACCTGCCTAATCTTTCTGATCGCGATGTCTGGCCGTCCACCCAGTTAATGCGGGCGCTGATGATGGGCATCGGTGCCGATCAGGCGGAGACCGCAGCACCCCTGCTCGAACAGGTGAAAGACCTTGACCTGCGTCTGCTAGCCCAGGTGGCCCTCGCCCGCGGCTTGCTGGGCGAGCAGCTTCATTCGTTAGACATGAACTTCAGCGCCAAGGATGGCAAACTCCCGCCCAACGTTTTCTAGCAGGCCGCCGCACACGGTTCTAGATTGCATAAGGCACGGTGACGAACGAAAATCGAGCGGGATCGAAATCTTTGGTGTTTCGGGTGGCCAACTGCAACTGGTTGGCTTGAGCGATCGCGGCTTGAAAGGCGTCCGGAAGCTTCCAGCGGTGTTGGCGGCGAAGGCGAGCCGTCAGGTCGGCGATCTCTTTCGTGATAGCGAAGACAGGGAAACTGTCCAGGAGGGCCAGCGCCACTTGCACCCCATTCGGTTCGTAGCCTGTGAGCACCTCGGCTCGAGTAATCACCGAGACACCCGCGTCACCGCGAACCTTACGCAGGTAGGACGTGGCCGCAGTCACGTCGTTCAGGTGGTCAATGAGGATCACCGAGTCAAGCAGGATCGTTGTCACGAGACCAGTCACTCCGCAGTTTTTTCTGATATTCCAGCCCGTCACCCTCCGTCCAGGAGCCCTTCGATTGCTGAAGAATCAACTCGAATGAGGAACTCTCCTGCTCCTTCAGAAGCTTGACGGCACGCCGAACTAGCTCCGTCATCGATACCCCTTCTTGCAAGGCTTTGTTATCCAGCCACTGTTTGATATCTGGATCAAGGGCGATGACTGTTTTCGTCATATAGATATCATATCTTTTTAAAGATATCTTATCAACACCTATCGAGCATGCGTTACCCGTTCGATGGCGAGGGCCCGCATCCGTTTATGCAGATTCGTGCGCTCCATGCCCAGTGCCCGCGCTGCTTGCGATACATTCCACGCGGCGGACTCCAGCGCTTTGATGATCTGTTCCCGTTCGGCCGTATCCCGTGCCTCATGGAGAGCGGACTTAGGCCCGCTGAGGCCAGGGGCGGCGCGGATTTCGAGGGGCACGATGCCTGGCTCGATCGTATCCCCCGGCGAGAGGATCGCCATGCGCTCCACAATGTTGCGCAGCTCGCGGACATTGCCGGGCCAATGGTAAGCGGAAAGAAGCTCAAAGACCTCAGGGGCGACGCGCTTGGGGCGGAAATTATTGCGTCCGCAGAACTCCTCCAGGAAATATGCGGCGATCGCCGGAATGTCGGAAGGGCGCTCGCGCAGACTCGGAACCCGCAACGGCATGACCGAGAGGCGGTAGTAAAGATCCTCCCGGAACTTGCCCTGGGCAACCATTTCGGTCAAGTCCCGATTGGTCGCCGCGAGGACGCGGACTTGCACCTGGATCGCCCGCTCGCCACCCACCCGGTGAAACTCGCCTTCTTGTAACACTCGCAGTAACTTGGCTTGAGAATTCGCGTGTAAGTCACCCACTTCGTCGAGAAATAGAGTGCCGTTGTCGGCTAACTCAAACTTACCGCGCCGCAGGGCCGTGGCACCCGTAAAAGAACCTTTCTCATGGCCGAATAACTCGCTCTCAATTAAATCATTCGGAATCGCCGCGCAATTCACTTTGACGAAGGGGCCATTGGCAAAAGGGCTCTCCCGATGGACGTGGGCCGCAATTAACTCCTTGCCCGTGCCGGACTCGCCGATCAGTAACACGCGGGCGTCGCTGCGAGCGGCCAACGTGGCTTGTTCAAGCACCTGCAAGAAAGCGGGCGAACTGCCTACCATCTTGGGCCCGGCCCCGATCTGCTCCTTGAGGCGTAGATTCTCTTCGCGCAGAGACCGTTGTTCCAGGGCATTGGCGACGCCCAGGAGCACCCGTTCGCGGGCCAGGGGCTTCTCCAGAAAGTCGAAAGCCCCGGCCCGGGTGGCTTCGACGGCATCGGCGATCGTGCCATGCCCGGAGATCATGATCACCGGGGCGCTGGACCCTTCCTGACGCAACGAACGCAGTAAGTCGATGCCATTGCCATCGGGGAGGCGGACGTCGAGTAAGTAGAGGTCAGCTTTGGGGGCAGTGTGGAAAGCGGCGGCCGAATGACACAGTAGGACGGCGTAGCCCTCGCGTTCGAGGATCATGCGCAGGCTGCGGCCGATATTTTCTTCGTCGTCCACAATAAGAATTCGATTGGCCATGTTACAACTTACTTTCCGCGTTGGGTAACGTTACGCGAAAGGCCGCGCCGCCCAGTTCGCTGTCAATTAATTCGATATCGCCCCGATTGAGCAGCGCGCTTTTGCGGGCGATAGAAAGGCCCAGGCCCATGCCGCTTTTTTTGAACGAGATGGTCGGCTCGAAAAGATGCTCGCGAGCGGCGGCGGAAAGCCCGGGCCCGGAATCGTGTACCTCGAGAGCGACCCGGCCGTCGGCCAGCCGATGGCTGAGGCCCAGCACACAGGGGGCGGCGTGGGCCGCGTTTTCCATCAGGTTGGTGAGGATGCCGCGGACCAGGTCCTCGTCGGCCCAAGCCTGGGGATTCTGCGCGTCCAGCCGGCTTCGATAGGTGACGGATGGGTGCCCATTTCGCAAGAAAGACATGCGCTCAGTGAGTAGGGCATTGAGGTCAAGGGGGCCCGGATGGACAGGCGGCTCGGCGGCCAGTTCTGAGAAAGCACGCACTCGCCGCTCAAGCCCAGTGACTTCGTCGGTGACGATTTGGGCGGCCTGTTTGAGAAAAGCGGGGTCACTGGAGCCGTGGCGCGCCACCATCTCCTCGACCGTAAGGCGGATCGGCGTCAGCGAGTTCTTCACCTCATGCGCCATTTTGCGAGCCAGCATTTGCCAGCTTTCGAGGCGGGCGACAAACAGCAGCCGCTCGCGGTTTTGTTCCAGCTGGTCGGCCATGTCGTTGAAGCCGTCGATTGCCTGGCCGATTTCGTCGCGGCGTCGCTCGGGCACCCGCACGTTGGCCTCGCCTTGCCCTAACCGCCGCAGCGCGCCGGCCAGCTGTTGGATCGGGCTCGAGATGCGGTGGGTGAGAAAAACCAGCAGGCCGAGTGCCAGCAGCCAAGTGGCGGAAGCCACCACCAGGAAGGTGGTGAAGAAGCCGCCGCGCCAATCGCGTTCGTGCGTTTTCTCAATCAGCGCGCGGGCGTCGGAGTATTGCCGGGCCAGCCGGCTGAGGCCGACGGGGGCCAACGACTCTTCGTAAATCGCGATTTTGCTCCCTTGGCGAACCAGGTAACGGAGACGGTCGCCGTCGGGTCCGATGAGTTCGTAGCGGTCGGGTTCATCGCCGGCGGCAAAGGCTTGGATGTCCGCCGGGAAGGGCTCGCCGGCGAGACGATCGGGAGCGGTTCTGGCTTTCAAATTGAGACGGGCGCGGCGGTAGAGTTCGCGTCCCGTCACTTCGAGTGAGCGCGAGACTTGGTCAAGTTCGCGGGTGGACGCCAAGTCGAAGGAACGGTCGAGCAGCGAGCGGACCAGCCACATGGTCAGCGCCAGGGGTGCCAGCGTGGCCAGGAGGAAGACGGCGATCAGTCTGGTGCGCAGCCGGTGCATGAGTTACTTCAGGGTATCGAGCCGGAAGGGGGTACTTTCCAGCACCCAAAAGCGTTGCTCGCGGCGCGCGGGGCGGCTGAACAGGTCAATCAAGGCGGCGAGGCTCACGGGCGGGTCTTCGTTGCGGCCAGAACGCCGGGGCTCATCGGCGCGGATTTCGAGCCGGAGCCGAAGCGGCTGCGCACGGTCAAGGGCAGTGGCGGGCACAGCCAGGCGTTCCATGCACCATTGTTCAGCCGCGTCGGGAAGCAGGTTGGCGGCCGAGGCGCGGGGCTGACGGCTATCTTTGGCCGTCAGTTGCACCACCGAGAAACGCTCCTCCCAAAGGTCGTAGGAAAAGACAAAACGTTCGGCCGTGCGCGCTTGCACGATGCGGGCTTCATTCAATGCGGCCAGTCCAAAATCGAACGTGACGGTGGACCCATTCTTGAGGCTTTCGAGCGGGCGTCCCGCCAGTAAACGCAAATTCGCCGGCGACACCCGCAAGGTATCGCCGGCCAGACGCGGACGCAGTTCGTCTCCCCACAATCCGACGCAGAGTGCCATGGTGGTGATCGTCGCCAGCGTGAAGAGGCGTTTCCTCAGAAGGTGTACCCCAATAAGACGATAGGAGTGATGGTGCCCTCCCTTAGCGGAAAGGCGAGCAAGCAGGTGAGCCCTTCCTTGATGTAACCCGCGCCGACCGAGTGGCGGATTTTGGCCTCGCGGCCATCGTTCCAAACCGCGCCGCGATCATAGATGACGCGGATGCCGCGCTTGCGGTATTCGGCCGAGCCATGCGCCATCCGGTTGCCGCCCAGCGGCGCGACCTCGAAACGATTATAGCCGCGCAACGTTTGGGTGTTGCCCAGCACAAAGCGCTCGTACAGCGGGGCTTGCCCACTAAGTGTGCCGGCGCTAAAGGCCAGCATCACCGTCTGGTTGCCGCCCAGCGCGAGACTTTCCGTCACGTCGATGGCATGGCGGGCGTAGACAAAGTCAGAGCCCAAGGTTCTGGCGGCCGCACGCAGATCGTAACCTGCCCCCACGATATTTCTCGCGGAGGTTCCGAGATCCCAGCCCTGTTCGTAGCGCAGAGTTGAAATTAAGGCTTGAGAAGACTCGAATCGTGCGACCGGAAATTGAGTTTCGATGCGCTGCAGGCTGAAGCCGGCTTTGAAGCGCAAAGAAGGAAGAATTTGGAAGGTGACGGAGGGTTCCAGCGTCTGACGGCGACGATAAAGACCGTCTTGGTTATTGCCTGCTGCGGCCAGAGTAGAAGGGTCCCATTGCGCGCGGAAGCTTTCGCCGACGATGGCCAGGCGGACGCGTCGCCCGAAGAGGTCATAACGGTAACCGGCGCGCACGCCGGACGTGCGTTCAACGGTGAGGTCGTTATCGGTCAGCGCGCCCACCAGCAGGCCGCCTTGTTTGCCGATGTTAAAGTCGGCGGTGCCGCCGAAGCTGAAGTTGTTTTTGGAGCTATAGATGAATTTGAAGTCATTGGATTCGCCATTCAGCTCAATGCCCCGACGTTCGAGTTCGAAGATGACTTTGACATGGTCCGGCAGACTGCCTTTTTCGGTGCGGTGCGTCACTCGGTAGGAGCGGTACTCCGATTTGAGGCGCCGGAAGATGCCTTCAAAACGATCGGGCTGAAAGTTCTGGCCCACTTCACGGTCCGCGAGTTGCTGAATGTCGAAGCCGGGCTTGGGGATAGCGTTCGGCTTGCGGGCATAGCGGAATTCGACCGTCTCCACAATGTATTTGCTGTTCACGTTCAAGTCAGGAAGCGGATTCGAGACCGGCATTGTCTGGGCGAGGCCGGCCGTTCGCAAAAGGCAAGCCAAAACGGCGACGCGCAAGGGCCAGGGCATATAGATGGTACGCGGCATTGCTGGAATCGGTTGCAGTTTGCTGGCCAATCGACAACTGGTTGATTCTCTTAGATTTGCGTGACAGATGGGGTGTGCGGTTGACGCACAGCTGGGCCCGCAACTAAGCTCAGTCATCCGCCCCTTTGCCCATGGAATCAACAGCCTGCGTCAGGAGCATAGTGCCAAGAGGCATGGTGCCTGGCTGCGCCTGTACCGGTGGGCGATAGCGGCGTGGATATCGAGACGGCGTGCAATGCGGGCGTCCATGCTTGCGGGGTGACGTTAGGGCTGAGTCCGGAGACGATGCGAGCAGCGGGGCCGGATTACGTCATTGGCGCGATGCCGGCCCTGACGCCGATTGTGTTGGGGTAGCAGTGCCTGGGGCAGCAGTGCCTGGGGCAACAGTGCCTGGGGCAGCAGTGCCTGGGAAAACGGCGCTGAGGGGAACTTCGAGGTCTCCGGCGGGGTTGCGGAGGATGCGGTCCAAGGCTTCGCGAGCGCCTTGCGGGGTGTGAATCCAGGCGCGCTGGCGTTCGGGATCGATCACCCAAACGGCGCCGATGCCGAAGTGGAGGTAGTCGTCGATTCTATCTTGCAGGTCGGAGGCGCGATCTTCCGGGGAGAGCACCTCGACGGCGATTTCAGGCGGAACCGTAATAATCCGGCCAGCCGGGCGGCCCCCGCGGACGATCACAACGTCAGGGACGCGATAGCGATCCGGGCGGACTTGGACGCGAATCTCGACGCCGGGCCAATAGTCGGGCACGTTTGAAAGAACAAATGCGTAAGTGCGCCCTTGCGCGTCGCCATGACTAATTTCGCCCACATTACGCTGCCCCAGACGGCCTTCGAGATATTCGCAATCGGGGTCAGTCGTGTGGCCCAGATAGTCGGCGAGCGGAACCAGGACAGCGGTGCTCATCTGACGGGCAGTTTAGCAGGCCTGCGCGGTGGTCTCCGCTTCGAGCCTTAGTGCTTTTCCTTCGATGATAGATCTTACTGACTTCTAGCGGCTGCGGGCCATCCCAAAAGCAGATACAATCCGGTTGATGCGATCTCTTTCCGTTCTTCTCCTGGCCGCTGTCGCTTTTGCCCAGCCTTCCGCCCCCGTCAAGCCCGTTCCCCCGCCCGGGGTGGAGGTTCCGGCGGCCGACCGCAAGGAATTAGAAGCCGGGTTGAAGGGGCTGGCGGAGGCGATGGCACCGTTGCGGCAGAGTCCGGATTGGGCCGATGTGGCAATCTTTCATGAGGCGGTGCGCTACGCCCTCACTTACAACGAATTCTTCAAGGCCGAGGAGATCTTCCGCGCGAAGGAGTTACTCAAGCAGGGACTTACCCGCGCAGAGGAATTGGCTGCCGGGCATCCGTCCTGGAACCACGCCACGGGCTTAGTATTGCGGGGTTACGTATCGAAGATTGACCATAGTGTGCAGCCTTACTCGATCATCGTGCCGCCAGGGTATGCTTCTGAGCCGGCTCGGTTGCGGCGGTTGGACTTCTGGGCGCATGGCCGTGGCGAGACTTTGAGCGAAGTGAACTTCCTCTGGGACCGTCAACGCCAGCCCGGCGAGTGGATTCCGGCCGATGCTTTCTTCGTGCATCTTTACGGGCGCTTTTGCAATGCCAATAAGTTCGCCGGTGAAGTGGACTTATCGGAAGTACTGGCCGATATGAAGAAGAAATACCCGATCGACGATGACCGCGTGTTGATTCGAGGCTTCTCCATGGGCGGCGCATCCACCTGGCAATTCGCGACGCATTCGGCCTGGAAGTTCGCCGCCGCCGCGCCCGGTGCCGGATTCGCCGAGACGCCGGAGTTTCTGAAGATGAAGCCGGAGGAGTTAGCAAAAACTCCCGATTGGCAGAAGAAACTGTGGCGTTTGTATAACTCCACTGACTACGCTACGAACTTATACAACATCCCCGTCGTCGCTTACTCCGGCGAAATAGACGGGCAGAAGCAAGCGGCCGATATCATGGCCAAGGCGCTGGAGGCGGAAGGGATGCAGATGACGCATGTGATCGGGCCCAAGACGGGCCATCGCTATCATCCCGATTCGAAGCCCATCATTGCTGCCAAGCTGGATGCCATCGCCGCGCGCGGGCGTGACTTATATTCACGCAGAGTAAAATTCGTCACTTACACGTTACGTTATGCGCGGATGAAGTGGGTGACGGTGGATGGGCTGGAGCAACATTGGGAGCGCGGCCGCGTGGAGGCCGAGTATTCGGCGAACGGCTTCGACGTGAAGACCGCAGGGATAACGGCGATGCGGCTCGATTTTGGCGCGGGCGGCTATCCGCTCGATGTGGCGACGAAGCCGGCGATTCGAATCGATGGGCAATCGTTGAGGGGTCCGGTGCCTTTTACGGATCGCTCGTATGTGGCGAGTCTGGTGAAGCAGAATGGCAAGTGGACGCTGGGCAGTCAGGATGGTTTGCGCAAGCGGCATGGTTTGCAGGGTCCGATTGACGATGCCTTCTGGAATTCGTTTCTCATGGTGAAGCCCACCGGTACGCCCATGGACGCGGCGCTCGCGCCTTGGGTGAAGGCGGAGAGTGAGCGGGCGATGGTGGAGTGGCGCAAGGTTTTCCGCGGCGATGCCCCCGTGAAGGACGATAGCCAAGTGACTGACGCCGATATTGCGAGTAGTAACTTGGTGCTGTGGGGCGATCCGGGCTCGAATCAAGTGCTCGCGCGCATTGCCAATCAACTACCGGTAAAATGGACTGCCGCCGGCGTGACCGTGGGGACCAAGACTTATGCGCCCGGCCACGTGCCGTTACTGATTTACCCGAATCCGCTCAACCCGGCCAAGTATGTGGTGCTGAATAGCGGTTTCACGTTTCGCGAGTTCGATGCGCTGAATAACGCGCGCCAAGTGCCGAAGCTGCCGGATTGGGCCATTGTCGATACGGCGACTCCGGCCGATGCATTCGCGCCAGGCAAGATTGCGGCGGCCGGATTTTTTGGGGAAGACTGGAAGCTGAAGTAAGTAAGGAAAGGACGGCGGAATCAAAAGAATTGACTCCGCCGGTGAGAGGATAGTTGGCTCTATTGTGGGGCGCGAGAGGCTTGCCTCCTTCGCCGTTAGAACCCATATCGGCCCGGCGGGAAAACTCTTTACAACTTCCTCGCGCCATAGCGAATCCTTCAGAGTGCTATTTTCATAATTGGACTTCCCCGACGAAAGGACCATATCTCATGGCTGCCATCTCCACTTCCGCTCCGAAAACTGCGGTGCCCAAAACTAAGGGCGGCGCATTTCTCCTCGACGCCGCTTCGCCCGATCATCTTTACTCGCCTGAGGATTTCACGGAGGAGCATAAGGCGATCGCCCGCACCACCGAAGACTTCTTCCGGCAGGAAGTGGAGCCCCATCTCGAAGCGATTCTGCGCCACGAGCCGGGCGTGGCTGTGCGCATTGTAAGGAAGTCGGCCGAACTGGGGCTCACTGCGGTGACGGTGCCCGAGGAGTACGGCGGCATGGAGATGGACATGGTGTCGTCCATGCTGGTGGCCGAGGGTTTGGCGAAGGATGGCAGTTACGCCAATTGGCACGGGGCGCACGCGGGCATTGGCACGTTGCCGATTCTGCTGTTCGGCACTGCGGCGCAGCGCGAGAAATATCTGACGCGCCTGGCGAAGGCCGAAATCATTGGGGCTTACGCCTTGACTGAGCCCGAGGCGGGTTCCGACTCGTTGGCCGCCAAGACCACGGCCGTCCTTTCGGCAGATGGTAAGCACTACGTGCTGAACGGCACCAAGATGTGGATCTCGAACGGCGGGGAAGCCGATTTCTACACGGTGTTCGCCAAGATCGATGGGGCGAAGGACAAGTTCACGGCGTTTCTGGTGGAGCGCGCCTATGAGGGCGTGAAGCCGGGGCACGAAGAGAAGAAGATGGGTGTGAAGGGCGCGTCGACGACGGCGCTGTTCCTCGACAACGTGCATGTGCCGGTGGAGAATGTGCTGGGCGAAATTGGCCGAGGCCATATTATTGCGTTCAATGTGCTGAATTTGGGGCGTTTGAAGCTGGGTCCGTTTGCGACGGGCGCTTCGAAGTATGTGATTGGGTTATGTGCGAAATATGCGAATGACCGGCGCGCTTTTGGTAAGTCGATTGGCGAATTCGGGATGATCCGGCACAAGCTGGCGGAGATGTCGATTCGCACGTTTGCCACGGAGAGCATCAGTTACCGGATGGCGGGCATGATTGAGGCGCATCTGGAGGGCTGGACGCCGCGACAGGAAAACGCCTGGCCGATATACCTCAAGGCGATTGAGGAGTTCGCGGCCGAATGCAGTTTCGTGAAGGTGTTCGCCTCCGAGTCGCTCGACTATGTGGTCGATGAAGGCGTGCAGATCCACGGTGGCAATGGCTTTTCGGCGGAGTATGCGGTCGAGAAGCACTATCGCGATTCGCGCATCAACCGCATTTGGGAAGGCACGAACGAGATCAACCGGATGCTCGGCACCGGCACGCTGCTGAAGCGGGCGCAACGGGGGCAATTGCCGCTGATGGCGGCGGTGCAAAAGCTGATGGGAGAGTTGATGGCGGGGCCGTCTATTGACCAGGACACCTCGGAATGGGCGAGCGAGATGGCGCTAGTGGCGAACGCTAAGAAGGTGACGCTGCTGACGTTGGGCGCGGCATATCAACGGTTTCT
>JANLPT010000055.1:0-15980 GCA_031367405.1 Bryobacteraceae bacterium | reverse complement strand
GTCCTCTTGCGCCAACAGCGGCGCGGTGACGGCGCACATTCGCAGGAGCGCCATCAGGATTCTGTAGGTATGGGTCAACACATTCCTCCATCCGCCGCACGAGCCACCGGTCGCTGGGCCCGAGGGCCGGGACCGGGCGCGGGGATGGGGCTTCGCGGCTGCTTACTAGCCCACAGCGTGAGCTGTGGGGTGCGATCCGGCTCTGAAATGGACCCCACGGCTGACGCCGTGGGCTAGGCTACGGCCGCGCGGGCCGCCGCTTCGTCCGCGTGCAGCGTCGTGTACTTGGCCAGACCCAGCATCGTGAACACCTTCACGAAATGCGGCGTCAGGCCAAAGCACAGCACCTTCTGCGGCGCCTTACTGGCGGCCATCATGAGTTGGATCACCAGCGCGATGCCGCTCGAGTTCAGGTACGGCACTTTGGTGAAGTCCAGCAGGATCTTGGTCGTCCCGGCGGCCAGGCTCTTATACTGGCCCAGCACCGCGTCCTCCGAAAGGCTCGTAATATCACCCTCAAATCGCAGCACGGCCAAGTCGCCGCTCTGTTCTACTTTGGTCTTCGTTGGCATCACCATAAAATTAGTCCTTGTTCTCCGGGTTCAAATGAATCACGAGCCGCGCGTAACTGCCGCCTCCGGCTAGCTCGCTCACGTACTCCACTTCGTCCACCAGCGCCTGAATGAGAAACATCCCCATCCCGCGCGGATCTTCCTCGCCCAGCATTTTGCGATCCATGTCCGGCACATGCGCTTCCTTATGCACCCCCGGCCCATGGTCACGAATCTTCACTTCGAGCGACGCTTCGCCCATCGATAGCGTCACCACCACTCGCAGCAGTTCGTTCAATTGATTGCCATGCTCGATGGCGTTGATGCACGCCTCGGACACGGCCGTTTTCAGGTCCTCCACGCGATCGTGCGAGAAGCCCATGATCTCCGCCACACTGGCCGCGGTGCTCATAGCGACTTTCTCGAACCCCAACCGCGTGGGCAGCCGTAACTCCGTAATGATCGGTTCGACTATCATGCAGATCCTTTCGCCATACGGCATAAGTACAGCGCCGTCATGTCATCGGTTTGCCGGGTGCCGCCGGCAAAGTGGGCCAGCGTCTGCCAGACGTGGTCCAAAAACTCGGGCGTGGGCTGATTGCCCAACAGCTCCATCAAGCGACCTTCGCCAAACTCTTCGTCGCCTTGAAACACCTCCGTCAAGCCGTCCGTGTAGAGCAATATCTGGCTGCCTTCGGCTAAAGTGAAGCGCTCGATCTCATAAGTGCGGTTCGGCAGCATGCCCAAAGGAGTCCCACTGGCACCAATCAGCCGGCGCTCGCCGCCGGCCACCAGAAACGCCGGATTGTGCCCCGCATTTACCGCTTCGAGTGTATGGCTGGCCGGATCCAGGCACAACAGGATCGCCGTTACATAGCGGCGGCGGGCTTCCATGCCTTCCTGCCAATGCAGTTGATTCAAGCGCACGGCCATCTCGTCCAGCGGCAATCCCGCGCCGGCGATCGCGCGAAAGCTGGAGCGGAAAGTCGTGCTGATCATCGCCGAGGCCAGCCCCTTCCCGGCCACATCGGCCAGCACGATCATCAGCCGGCCATCGGGCAGCAACACTGCGTCGACGTAATCGCCACCCACTTCATAACAGGTGGTGGACCGAAACGTCAGCGCGTAGCCATCGACGTCCGGCACGCTATGCGGCAACAGACTGCGCTGAATTGCCCGCGCCGCGTCAAGATCCAGTTGCAGGCGCTCCCACTCGATCATCCGTTCGTGATGCTGCGCGTTGCCCACCGCCAGCGCCGATTGCAACGCGAGCCCTTCGAGAAAATCGGCTTCCTCCAACGACAGTTCATCGGGCCGGTAGATCACCAGATGCGCTAGCGTTTCGCCCCGCTCACCCGGTAGCTTGGCACTGGCATAGCCGGGCATCGCGCCGCGCCCAGCGGTCGCAGGGTCCGTCCAGCGCGACCAATCATCCGGCACCTCGCCGTAAACGCTGGCGCGCGCGTCGAGTTGCGTGGCGGCTGAGACAAAAAACGCGCCCTCCGCCTCCAACTCCTTGGCCGCGATCTCCAGCACCTCCGCCAGAACGTCGTCCAGCCGGATGGTGGAATGGACGCGCCGCGCGGCTTCCAGCAGACTCTGGACCCGGAAAAGCTTCCGCTGCAAATCGATTGTTTCGTCTCGATGATCGGTCTCGGCGGACATTGCCATAGTATCTCCCAAATAGCGCTTGCTGTAACTCGCCTTCGCAGAGCCTTCGCCCATACCTGGCAACTTCACCTCCGCCGGGGTATTTCCCGAAAAGTTTCTGCAAAAATAAATGAGATTTTTCCCCTCCGAAACCCACTTATCCTTTGGGCATGCCTGGCACCAACTGGGCTGACGGGCCGATCAGGGATTCCGCACGGACTGGCGCACCACATACCGCTCAGGTTCGCTAAGAAGACGCCTTTCACTCAAGCTGTATCCTATGTCGACCGGGCGAGTTAAGTTATCGGTTACAACGATCAGAACGATATCTCCACCTGGAATCCAGCGTATGTCACACGAACTCGGATGGCGATCCCGAAGGTCGTTCGAGATCACGGTTCGACGCCCGCCGTGTAGGTGCCCAAAGGCGAGACGCCTTTATTGGACGCGCCCGCAAGCAGCATCGTCGTGGCCACCATCGAGACCGCTTGCTTCAAAGTGACCAGCGATTATCAGCAGCGCGGGACAGCCGCGCGGGCCCTTCGCCCGGGAGCTATCGTCGCCGGACGGGCCGGAACCCCACATCTGCTATCTTTACGGGTTGATGCGACTGGCGATTCTCGCGTTCCCTCTGTCGCTGCTGGCCCAGACCTTTACGGTGGACCAAGCGGTAGCCACCGCTCTCGAAAAGTACGCGGGCGTGCGGGTATCGAGCGAAAAAGTCACCGGGGCCGCACAGGCCATCAACTTGGCGCGCACCGCATATTTGCCGCAAGCCGACTTCCTGGCGCAGGCCAATCGAGCCACCCGCAACAACGTTTTTGGCATGGTGCTGCCACAATCCACCTTGCCGGCCATCTCCGGTCCGCCGCTCGCTGCGAATTCGATGACCAATGTGTGGGGCACCGCCGTCGGCTTTCTGGTGAGTTGGGAGCCTTTCGATTTTGGGTTGCGGGCCGCAAAAGTGAGTGTGGCTGCGGCGCATCAACGCTCGGCCGAAGCCGCTCTGACGCGCACCAAGTTTGAGATCGCGGCGGGTACGGCCGACGGCTTTCTGACGGTGCTGGCGGCGGAGCAGACCGTCAAAGCGGCGGCGGCGGCCGTGGCTCGCGCCAAGACCCTGGAAGAGATTGCCGCAGCGCAGGTGCGCGCCGAACTGCGGCCGGGTGTCGATTTGACGCGAACGCGGGCGGAACGGGCCATCGCTGAGGCGCAACAGATCCAGGCCGAACAAGCCGTCGCCATGGCCAAGGCTTCGTTGTCGCAATTCGTGATGACACCAGAGTTTACTGCCTCGCCGGGCGCACTGCTGGATACTCCGCCGGCCGCTATTTTGGCGCAGGCCGGCTTACGCGCGCATCCCCTGGCGCGTGAAAGGTCAGCTGCCGTCGAAGCGGCGCAAGCCCAGCAAAAAACTTTGGAAAAAGCCTACTATCCTAAATTTAACTTACAAGGCTCAACTTATGCGCGCGGCACGGGGGCCAATGCCAACGGTACGACGGGAGGGACGCTAGCGGGTTTAGGCCCTAATATTGTAAATTGGGGTGCCGGATTCACCGTAACCTTCCCGGCGATGGCGCTGCCCGGCTTGAGAATCCAGCGCGGAATCGACGCGAGCCAAACGCGAGGTGAGCAGTTACGATTAGAGCAAACGGTGCAGGACTTAGCCGCTCAATTGGCGCGGGCGAACGCGCAGTTGACCGGCGCGCGGCGGTTAGTCGATAAGATTCCCGCGCAAATAGAAGCGGCGCGGGCGGCGGAGACCCAGGCGACCGCGCGATACAAAGCGGGGCTGGGGACCATCGTGGAAGTGGCCGATGCGCAGCGCTTGCTCGCGCAGACGGAGATCGATGAGAGCTTGGCCAAACTGGCAATTTGGCGGGCGATGCTGGCTGTATCTGCGGCACAGGGCGACATCGAGCCGTTCCTCAAAGCAGCCGCCGGGGCGAGCAGGAACTAATGGGACTCGTTCGATTCGCGCTACGGCATCCGGTTACCGTGCTGGTGGGTGTGCTCACCGTCTTGCTAGGCGCGTGGCTGGCCCAGCAACGCATGAAGATCGATATTTTCCCGGTAGTGGGTTCGCCGGCCATCTATATCGCGCAGCCTTATGGCGGCCTCGATCCGGCGCAAATGGAAGGCTTTGCTACTTACTATTATGAGTATCATCTGCTGTATGTAAGCGGTATTCAACGCGTCGAGTCGCGCTCCATTCAAGGCGCGGCTTTAATCAAGCTGACTTTCTTCCCGGATACCGATATGGATACGGCGATGGCCGAAGTGGTCTCTTACGCGAATCGCGCGCGATCGTTTATGCCCCCCGGCGCAGTGCCGCCGTTTATTACTCGCTTCGACACCGGGTCGATCGCGATTGGGCAGTTAGTCTTCTCGAGCGCCACCCGCTTACCGGACGAGATGCAGGATATCGCCATTAACCGGGTGCGCCCCTTGTTCGCGACTTTGCCGGGCGTATCGGCACCGCCGCCTTTTGGCGGTAATCAACGGACGATTGTCGTGCGGTTGGATCCGGATAAGTTAAGGCAGTACCATATGTCGCCTGAAGAAGTGATCACGGCCGTCACCAAGGCGAACACCGTGATTCCTTCGGGCGTATTGCGTACTGGTGATTTGACGCGGATGGCCGTATCGAATGCGGTGATCACGGCGGATTTCAGTGAGCTGAACAACGCGCCCGTGCGGACGGGTTCCGGGACCACCGTTTATCTGCGCGACGTGGGAGTTACAGAAAACGGCACCGATGTCGTAACGGGCTATGCGCATGTCAACGGCAAGCGGACGGTGTATATCCCCATCACGAAGCGAGCGCAGGCTTCCACCGTCGATGTCATTCAGCGGGTGCGCGAGAATATTTCCACGTTCCGCAAGGTAGTTCCGGACGGCGTGGATGTACGCGTGGAGTTCGACCAATCGGTCTACGTGCAATCCGCACTCCGGAACCTGACGAATGAAGGCTTAGTCGGGGCATTGCTCACCGGCCTCATGGCGTTGCTATTTCTGCGCAACTGGCGCGGCGCGTTGATCGTGATGATCACCATCCCGGTGTCGCTGCTGGCGGCATTGATCTTACTCTATGCTACCGGGCAAACCATCAACATCATGACCTTGGCGGGCTTGGCCTTAGCGGTGGGCGTATTGGTGGATGAGGCGACGGTAGAAATCGAAAATATTCACTTGCAGATGGCACGCGGCACGGCGCGGGCGCGCGCGGTGGTGGACGCTTGCCAGCGCACCGCCCTCCCCCGGTTGTTATCGATGCTTTGCATTCTGGCGGTCTTTCTGCCGAGTTTTTTCATGACCGGCGTGGGCCGCCAATTGTTTGTGCCGCTGTCGCTCGCCGTGGGCTTCGCGATGATCGCTTCATATGTGCTTTCGTCCACGTTGGTGCCGGTACTGGCGGCGTTGTTGATGCGTCCGGGTTCCGATGATGGCGAAGGCTGGATGACTAGGTTTTATCGAAGTTACGTCAATTTAGTAATTGCTTTGCGTTGGCCGGTGGTGGGCGGATACTTACTGGTGAGCGTGGCGGCGCTATTCTTCTTACTGCCAACCCTCGGCATCGAAATCTTCCCGCTTGCGAATCCGTTGCAGTTTCGCTTGCGGCTGCGGGCACCGGCCGGTACGCGCATCGAGCGCACGGAGTTAGTGGCGTTGAAGGCGCTCGACCTGGTGAAACAGGAAGCGGGGGAAATCGAGATTTCCATTGGCTTTATCGGCACCCAGCCGGCGTCGTATCCGGTATCGACGATCCAGCTTTGGACCGCCGGCCCGCAGGAGGCGGTGTTGACCGTCGCGTTGAAGCCCACGGCCAAACTGACCGGCGAAGCGTTGAAAGAACGATTGCGCGCGCGGTTCGTCCAAGAGTTGCCGGGAGTGAAATTGAGTTTTGAAGCGGGCGACATTATTTCGCAAGTGATGTCGTTCGGGTCGCCCACGCCGATTGAAGTGCTCATTCAAGGGGCTCCGCTTCCGGCGATCAAGGCCCACGCGGAGAAGGTGCGGCTGGAACTGGCGAAAATTGCGGACTTACGCGACTTACAATATGTCCAAGCCACCGATTACCCCACCGTAGAGATCAATGTGGATCGGGATCGCGCCGGGCAATTTGGTTTGACGATGTCCAGTGTCATGAAGAGTGTGATGGCCGCCACGTCATCGTCGCGCTTTGTGGAGGCGAACTACTGGCGCGATCCGGTATCGGGCAATGGCTTTCAGTTACAGGTGGAGATTCCGCAGCATCGGATGGCGGCGGTGAAGGATCTGGAAGAGTTGCCCGTCATGCGCGACGGCCACTCGCGCCCCTTGCTGGGCGACATTGCCACTTTCAAAATGGGGACGGCGATGGGCGAGCTGACCCGCTATAACTCACAACGCGCGTTATCTTTGACGGCAAACATGCATCAAGTACCGTTAGGGGATATGGCGCCGGCGATCATGGCGGCGGTGGCACGCGCGGGCGAGCCTCCCACCGGCGTTAGCGTGAACATTGCGGGACAAATTCCGCCGCTCCACGAGACCCTCACCGGGCTGCGGCTGGGCTTGTTACTCGCCATCGCGGCGATTTTCCTGCTGCTCGCGGCGAATTTCCAAAGTTTCCGGCTGGCCTTCGGAATCATCGCGACGATTCCGGCTGTGTTACTCGGTTCGGCCATCGCTTTAAAGCTAACCGGCACCACGCTGAACATACAGTCATTTCTGGGCGCGATTATGGCCGTAGGGATCGCCGTCGCGAATTCGATTTTGTTAGTCAGCTTCGCCGAACGCGCCCGCCACGGCGGCCTCAGCGCCCGCGAAGCCGCAACCGAAGGCGCGACCGGGCGGCTGCGGGCCATTGTCATGACGGCCTCCGCGATGATCGCCGGTATGATTCCTTTGGCCATTGGCGCGGGAGACGGCGGATCGCAAACCGCGCCTCTGGGCCGGGCGGTAGTGGGCGGCCTGGCGATGGCCACATTGGCCACGTTGACCGTCTTGCCCGCTTTCTATGCCATCTTACAAGCCCGCGCCACGGTGCAATCGGCATCGCTCGATCCTGACGACCCTCAGAGCCGCTACTATGAAAATCCTGCTTAGCATCTTACTCTGTACCGGCGCGATCGCCCAAACGGCCGTCGAGACCGCCAAAGTGGTGTCGCAGCCAGTGGACAAGGTGCGCAAGCTACCGGGCGAAATTACGCCTTATCAGACCGTTGACCTGATGGCACGCGTCGCTGGTTACATTGAGGAACTGCGGGTGGATGTCGGTTCGGCCATAAAAAAAGGCGACATCGTTGCCCGCTTAAGCGCGCCCGAGATGAACGCGCAATTGGCCGAGGCGCAGTCAAGAGTGGGTGCCGGCGAAGCACAACGCGCCGAAGCCGAAGCCAAGTTACTCGGCGTGCAAGCGACTTACGAGCGGCTCAAGGCGGCGTCAGCGACGCCCGGGGTGATTGCCGGTAATGAGTTAGTGCTCGCCGAAAAGTCAGTCGACGCGGCCCGCAGCGTTGTCAGGTCAATGCAGCGGTCAATTGAAGCTGCTCAGTCGAGCGTGCGAGCCGTCGAAGATATGAAGACTTACTTGGAGATAAGGGCTCCGTTCGATGGCGTCATCACGGACCGGTACTTACATCCAGGCGCACTAGCCTCACCGCAATCCGGCCCGCTGGTGAAGTTACAACAGCTAAACCGGCTGCGGCTGATCGCCGCCGTGCCCGAGGCGGACTTAGGCGGCATCGTCTATGGGGTCCGCGTGCCGTTTACGGTGCCGGCCTTCCCGGGTGAGACGTTCGGTGCGTTGGTGGCGCGAGTGCCCCGCGTGCTAGACCCCAAGACGCGCACCATGGCGATTGAGCTGGAGTTCTCGAATGCCGCGGGCAGGCTCGCCCCCGGCATGTATCCCGAATTGCAATGGCCAGTGCGCAAGGGGCGCCCCGCGCTACTAGTGCCTCCCACGGCAATTGTGACGACCACAGAGCACGCATTCGTCATCCGTATCGTGAACGGCAAGGCGGCTTACGTAAACGTAAAACGCGGCGCGGCTAATGGCGAATTAGTCGAAGTGCAAGGCGCACTCGCGGCAGGCGACGTAATTGTCAAACGAGGCACCGACGAACTACGGGAAGGGACGGCCCTACGAGCGAAGTAAATGGTCCGTTGCGAACGCGCCACAAGCTCAGTGGGGTGGGCCTCCGGCCCGCCCACCCGGCCCGCCCCGGCCAGTCCCCAACTTACTAAACTAACCACTTCTCGCCGCTCATACAAAAAAACGAAAACGTACCGCCGGGTCTTCAAACGCGACCTCCGCGTTGCCGGCCATGCGCCGCGCTGGCCCGTTTTTCCCCTCTATATTACGACACCCGTACGATCTAACTTCCGCCATCGTCAAAAATCGCGACCCCGGCTATGTCCGCGCCGGCAATGGTGTAAGTTCCTGGGTAACCGGAGACCTTGGTGGAGTCGGGCGGTAACTCGGCGCGGTCTGCCGGCACCAGGGCGGTAGTGGCCTTTTGCTCAATGCCATTCTGGCCAGCCTGCCTTTCCCATCTACCGTTTTGGCCCCGGGCAATTCTTTTTCAAAGTGGTCGGCGCCGAGCTTATCTTCCTCCGTAACTCCGCCGGAACTGTAGAAGCGATCCCCAACTTACCCAAGGGAGGCGGGAATCCGCTGGACGCGCCAGTAGTTCGATGGGCCGGACGCCAGCCGCCCGAGTCGATGGCCGTGGGAGAATACCGAAGCGGCATGTCATTCGTCCTGATCCGGTCACTCTTGATCTCAATTCCCGCCAGCCTCGGCTGGACGGCGGTGCTGGTCACTTTTTCGATTGTCATTCAGCCGTTCGCCTCGCGCCGCCAGCAGGCCAGTCTGTTCCGCTATTGGGGGCGCTGTATGCTGTGGATCTGCCGGGTGCGGGTGCGCGTCACGGGGCTTGAGCATCTGGTTCCTGGTCAGAGTTACATTTTTGCCTCAAATCACCTGAGTCTGATCGATTCGCCCGCCCTCGTGGCGCATCTGCCGCGCGCCCTTTGTTTTCTGGCCAAAAAGGAGCTCTTCTCCGTGCCCTTTATGGGCTGGTATCTCAGGCGGCAAGGCCACATCCCCATTGAGCGCAGCGACCCCAAGGCGACCGTCCGCAGCTTGGCCGAGGCGGCCCGTGTGATCCGCGATGAACGCAAATCTCTGTTACTTTTCCCCGAGGGTACGCGCTCCATGGACGGACAAATGTTGCCCTTCAAGGAGGGCGCGGCACTGTTGGCTCTGCGTTCCGGCACGCCGATTGTGCCGGTGGCCGTGGCCGGTACGGATGGCATCATGGTCGCCAAATCACTGGAGATTCGGGGCGGCGCGGTGGAGATTCGTGTGGGGCAACCGATCGACGTGACGGGTCAGGATGCGAAGCAGCGTGGCGAATTGACAGAACGTCTGCGTCGCGAGATTGAGGCGTTGCGGGCTTGATTAAGCCGTCAGCTTCCAGACGAGGTTTTCCATCACTGACCGGTCATCGGGACGAGGCTCCCGAAAGGCTTGGTCGGCGGCATAGAGATGGCGGATGGCCCGCACTAAGCGGCCCCGAGGCAGTTTGGCGACGGTTTCGGCCACTTGGTCAGCGCGTGACTTCCACATCGCGATCCCCAACTTCTGAAAATGGCTTTGAATCTGGAACGCGTTCTTGACGCCTGCCTCATGCGCGACTAAGGCTTGCCGGAACTGCGTCGCGAGAAAGGTGAGTGCCAGGGGCAGATACTCGCCGTCGCGCACCAAGGTGTCGAGGATCGAGAGCGATTCAAGGCGATTTCCGCGGCCAATTGCGCCGACTAAAGCGAAGACGTTGGACGCCCGCGCGTTCGGCACTAAGGCGGTGATCAGGTCCATCGTCACGGTGCTTCCTGGCCCGCCATGCAAGCTGAGCTTTTCCAGCTCGTTCGCCAGGCGCGACGCGTCCGCGTTCAAGGCTTCCACGAGTAACTCGCTCTCGTTCACGCCGATGGTGAGGTTCAACTCTTTCGCTAATTTCGTAACTAACTGCCGGGCAGAGGCCGGCGAAAAGCGGGGGAATTCCACTACCTGCGGAATGGCGGCATAGAACTTACGCACGCGCTCTGTTTTGGCTTTGTCCTCGCCGTCTAATTCAAAGCGCTGGCTATCGAAGACTAACGTGACGCCGGGCGCGGGATTTTTGATGAATTGCTTGAGCTGCGACGTGGCATCGGCGGGGTCTTTGTCTTCCGGGGCGGTGAGCCGTTTGGGGAGCGCCCCTTCGGCACCGGAGACCCAGATTAACCGCTCGCTGGCAAATAGCGACAGTGAGTTGGCGTCATCCACGACGGACGAGAGACTTACTTGGTCAAGGTCGTGGCGGGTTAAACCGTCTTCGCGTAAATCGGGCGGCAAGGCTGCCTCTCGCAGCGCGCGCCGGCAGCGGTCGCGCTCGTATGCGTCAGGCCCTACGAATAAGTACACCGGCGCTGGGCCTTGTTTCTTGAGCGACGTGAGTAACTGTTCGGGAGTCACGGCCGGTTTTAAAACATCTCCAGAATCGCCGAGATCACGCTACGGGCCACCGCGCGGCTCACACGATCGAATGCTGGCGCGCTTTCGTCAAAGTAGGCTTGCGGATCCCGGGAAATTTCGTAGCGTTCACGAAAATCTAACGCGGGCTGGCTGTAAATTACTTTGCCGGTGGCGCGTTCCCGCAGCGTCACTTGCAGGACGACCTGCACCTGCACGCCGGCGGCGCGCCCGGTTAACGGATCAAAGGTGGTGGGATAGGCAATCACGTTGGCCACGGCACCGGTGAGCACCATGTCGGCTTGATTCACGTCGGCGATCACCTGATAACGGGTGCGGGCGATAAATTCCTGGGCGAGCGCGTTCGGCAGCCGGTCAGTCAGTTTATAGTGCGTGGTGACATTGTTAAAGGCGGGAATCGCAATGGTGTGCAGATTCTTGGGGAGTAAGTCCGCTTTACCGGCTACTTTGTAGCCGCAGTTAACGAGGGAAAGGGCAGCGATCGCGATGAGTAAGTGCCTCCGGTCCACTAGTTGACTCGTCCCCGGCCGAAGAGTGACGTCAGCACCACTAAGGCATTGTCGGCTACCAGACGCAGGTTATCGGCCCCTACCCAGAACCAATAGGCATTCTTATTCTGCCGGTCTTCCGTGATCGATACCATAATGCCCGTTTGGCCGGCGACACCGACATTGGTTGGTAATTCCACGCCGGGGTGGCGTACGTCAACTAACTCATTGGCGAGCGCTTTCTCAAGGTCCTTGCGGGAGACCGGAGCGGGAAACTCGATCCAGGCCGAGAGCATAACGCCATGGAAGACGGGGGCGTGTAGCACTCGCAACGACGGCACTCGCGCGGCACCGAGTAACTTAGTCAAGTGCAATACGATGCGCTCTTCAACTTGAGCTAGCGATCGTGGCGCGTCGTCGCCGTAGGCGGCGAGCATGGTGAGGCTGGCCTGGGTATCGAACACGGTCTGCGGCAGTGGCTTGAAGGAAAGCAGATTGATGGTCTGCTGTTGTAACTCACTAATGCCATCTTTGCCACGCTCACTGGCTGGTTCAAAGATTTCGAAGACTGCTCTGGCAGGTACGGCTGGCAGACGCCGGAGTAATAAGCCAGCCGCGATGGCCGCTGGATGAGCGATGGCGATGGGACCTTTTACCGGTAGTGGACCATTCACCATCGGTGCGATGATCGCCGCTCCGGCGAGCTCCGCCGTCAAGTCAATCACTTGCGCTTTGGCCGCCTTCGCCATCGGCGCGGCCTTCAATGCGTTAGTGGCCAGAAGTACGGCGTCCACGCCTTTGAGTGACGCCGCCGATAGGCGCTCCATGGTGACGAGTTCGTCATTCTCCCGCGTGACGATCGCCCCTTCGGTCTCGGCTTCGGTGTTCAGCAAGCGGAGCGAGATATCGAGGTGGGTCGCTTCAAGGGCGTCGCGGACTTCGCGGCCGAGCAGCGTCTCGGCTCCGACAATCGCGACTAATTTTGTATTCGCCGATTTAGGCAACGGTAGCTCCCTCCGGGCTGCGCGGCGGTGGCTGCTTCGCAAAACGGCTCTTCAGTAAGCCGGCCACCCGCACCACAATGCCGCTCATGGAATAGGCGAGCGCAATGACTAACAGCACGACCTTCGAATAGTTCCAAATCGCAAAGATCAGCGAACCTAGCGCCACCACGCTGATCGGAGAGCGCGGTTGCAGTAGGTTAAGATCCTTAAAACTGCGGTAGCGCCACGTTGACACCATCAGAAACGACAGCATGAGCACGAGCGCCAGCCAGGCTACGGAGAACGTCCAATGGGTCATCGGGATACCATCGAGCGAGTAGATCACGGCGGCCAATAGCCCGGCAGACGGGGGCGTGGGCAAGCCGACGAAGTACTTACGATCAGGCCGGCCAGGATTTTTAGGGATCGGATTCGCTTGCACATTAAAGCGGGCTAGCCGCATCGCGCCGCACAGCAGAAACACGAACACCAGAAAGTAGCCGGCGCGGGTGAGTTGATCACGGGCGAAGGGCATCCCCGCCGGGTCGACAAAGTTCACGCCCCAGGCGAAAGCGAGCACGGCGGGTGCGAGGCAGAAGGTGATGACGTCTGCGAGCGAGTCCATTTCGCGGCCGAACTCGGTGACGGTATTCGTCATGCGGGCGATGCGGCCATCCAGACCGTCGCAGACCACAGCCATACCGATCAGCAACGCGGCTAAATCGAAGTGCGGATTCGGCTGTTCCAGATTGCCGGGCAACGACGCGAAACGCGCCCCTTCGAAGGCCTTCATGATGGACAGGAAACCCATGAACAGATTGGCCGCTGTAAAGAGGGTTGGCAGCGCGTAGGCTGCTCTGCGGGGGCGGCGTTCGAGCGGTTTAGGTTCCATGATTACTTCTTCTTCGCGATGACACTTTCGCCGGCCGCGACCCGTTCTCCGACACTTACAGTCAGCTTCCATTCTGGCCCGAAGAGTAAGTCGACTCGCGAACCAAACTTGATGAGGCCGATGCGCTCGCCGCGTTGCACCTGGTCGCCGGGCTTCTTGTCGCACACGATGCGGCGCGCGATCAAGCCGGCAATTTGGCTGAACTCGAGGCTGACACCTTCACCTTCCACCACCAGGGTATTCTGTTCATTCTCGACGGAAGCTGCCACGGCGCTGGCCACCAGAAACTTACCCGCTTTGTAAGTGACCGATTTCACTTGTCCGGCAATGGGCGAACGATTGACGTGGACATCGAAGACGTTCAGAAAGATCGCCACGCGCGTGCGGCCATCGGGCTCAGGCCGGATGAGCACCACTTTGCCGTCGGCGGGCGAGACGGCGAGGCCGGCACCGGTGGGCGCGGTGCGTTCGGGGTCGCGAAAGAACCAGAGGCAGAACAGCGCCAGCACGACGAAGGGGATCGCGGCCCAGGGTCGCGTGAAGAAAGCGAGAAGTAAGCCCCCGCCCACGAGAAATGCGGCGTAGTAGAGGCCAGTCGAAACTATCATGAAGTCCTATTGTCGCAAGAACTGGAGGCTTTTGAGAAAAGCTTTGGCTTCCGCGTAGGCGGGGAACTGGCGTTCAGCGGCCCGGAACTCCGGCGGATGGATGCTGCGGCGAGCGCCCCGCTGCACGACGGGAATTTGGATATGCAGCATTTCGTGGTACATCACAAAGTCCACCACCAGGCGCGGCACGCGGGGATGGTCGAGCAAGCGGCTGAGCACGATCGCATGATGATGCGGATCGTAATGGCCCAGCAGCGTGCGCGCCCGCTGGCGGCTCCAACCGAGTTGCGGCCGGGGAACGCCGCCGGCGAAGTGCCGGGTATTGACCGTTTGGAAGACCTCTTCGAGATCGAAGCAGATGCCCTTCGGCGCGGCGATCTGCTTGCGGCCTCGCGCCTGGCGCAGGCTGCCCAGGCTCTGCCTTAGCTCCTCCCGATTGACGAACTCCCGGTAGCGCTGTTGATATTCAGCAGGAATCGGGCGGCGGTAAAGCTTCGAGAGCAATATCCAAATCAGCGACTCGATAACGGGTGGCGGCGCGTGGCTGAGTAAGTCACTGATGCCCAAGACGAGCCGGCCGTCGCGCAGCCTGATCCGGCTGTTCAGATTGGTGAACGGCCGGAATTCCGCCCGGATCGCCGGGACTTCGGTGCGCGGCTTCAACTCCCGAAAGATGCGGTGGGCCATCGCCTCGGGTGTTTCGACGAGCAAACTGCTCTCGACTTGCATCTTTTCGTGAGGTTACCATGGAGGGTTGCTAGTGTAGTTGAGATCGGTGAAAGAGGAGAAGCATTGCCCAGAGCAAAGATCACGGCGCTTGGCTGTTGGACGCCGCCGCGTTTGTTGACCAATCAGGATCTCGAGAAGATGGTGGACACCACCGACGAATGGATCTTTTCCCGGACCGGCATCCGGCAGCGGCACATTGCTGACCCCGGTATCGCCACGTCCGACATGGCCTTTGAAGCGGCCAAGCTGGCTTTGGCCGCGCGCGGCATTGAGGCCACCGATCTGGAGACGATCATTGTCTGCACCGTCACGCCCGATATGTTTTTCCCCTCCACGGCTTGCCTCGTCCAGAACCGTTTGGGGGCCAAGGGTGCGTGGGGGTTCGATCTTTCGGCGGCCTGTTCCGGCTTTATCTACGGCCTCACCACGGCGGCCCATCTGGTGATGGCGGGCTCGCACAAGAAAGTGCTCGTGATTGGCGCGGACACCATGTCGCGGATCATCGACTATGAAGATCGCGCGAGTTGCATTCTGTTCGGGGATGGCGCGGGGGCCATGTTAGTGGAGCCGGCGACAGACGAAGAAGAAGGTTTCATTGGCTTTTTGAACGAAATCGATGGCTCCGGCGGCGACGCTTTGAAGATGCCGGCCGGGGGCAGCCGCCGCCCCTCCAGCCACGCCACGATCGATGCGCGCGAACACTTCGTGCATCAGGACGGCCAAGCGGTATTCAAGTTTGCCGTACGCAAGATGTACGAAACGTGCCGCGATCTTCTGGCACGGCATGGCTACACCGCTGCCGATGTCAAGTTGATGGTGCCGCATCAGGCGAACCTGCGCATCATCGCCGCCACGGCCGAGCGTCTCGGCTTGCGGGAAGATCAGGTGGTGGTGAACATCGGCGATTACGGCAACACCACCGGGGCGACGATTCCCTTGGCCACGCGCGACGCCATCACGTCCGGGCGGCTACAGAATGGTGACCTGGTCTTGTTCGCCGCCGTCGGCGCGGGATTTACGGTAGGGGCTAACCTCTGGCGCTGGCGGATGTGACTTGTACGCGGTGACAAGTCTACTAGGCGCTGACGGTGACGTGAAGGTGAACGCCCAATGCGTCGAGAATCGCCTGAAGGCGGGTGACACTCGCGCCCTGATAATTGTCTTCCTCGTGGTGGCTGACCACTTGTTTTGCTGACGCCGAGCCATTGGACGAGTTCGGTTTGAGACTGCTGCGACTGCACTCATCGAACAGGGGAATTTCCGCTGAGAAACTCCGCTCCAGCCACTCTTCTTCGAACACGTTCCGGTGTGGCGAAGCAAAGGCGCACTCGAACTCGTTCGCAAACTGCTCAGCCGTTTTGCGCTTTCGCTCACCATTCAGAAAACTTTCGGTCACCCGTCCACTCGTCCCGGCCGGCGCCGAAATCTTCAGCCACGCGCGCGTCGACGATTGCTTAGCGATCCACTCTTCATAAAAGAAGCCATAGATCACCATTCGTCGCCGCCAACATCGGCGTCGCTGCCGAATAGACCTCGTCCAAGATACTCGCCGCTT
>JANLPT010000038.1:0-10426 GCA_031367405.1 Bryobacteraceae bacterium | reverse complement strand
GGCGGGTCGGCCCGGAGGTTTGGGGATGAGCTGAACGGCGAATGTCAGTTCCAGTTGCCTGACGAACTCCTCGGAGCCGAGCGCGCCCTCGTGGCGAGTGGCTTGGCGGACCTGGGCGGCCTCCCGGCGGGTGAGCGTGGCGAGGCGATCTGCCCAAGCCGTTGCAGTCGGCCAACGGCGCTGAAATTGCTCGAAATCGGTGGCACCCCCGACATTCCCCTATTTATCTATAAACCAATCATATCAAATGACTTATCGCCCGCTTTCCACCGGGCGAACCCCGACCTCGCCGCATTTTTTTCCCTAGGAATCCAGGTCCACCGTCTATTTCTACGCGGGCGACACCACCGTGCGGGACGCGGCGAGCCGTGATCGCACCAGCGTCATTCGACGCCCTGGGCCGCTTGGCGAGCGTCTCCGAAACCGGTTGGAAAAGGGCAGCCCGGTGGGTGCGAAAATTTTGCGCCCCGCCCTTGGCCTCCCCCAGCACCATCCCCAGCACCGGGCTTGAAGTAACCACCCGCCCCGAGTATCCTGAAGGTATATGGCAACCAAGACGCTGTTGACCATCGACGAGTACGAGCAACTCCCTGACACCGGAGTCCGCACCGAACTGCTGGACGGGGAGGTGGTCGACTTGGCGTCTGGAAATCTGATGCACACCCTCGTGCGTGACGAGACAAGGGCCGCGTTGCGCAAGCTCGGGACGGGCTTGGCCGCCGTTGAGGTGGAGTTCCGCACCGTCAACGACCGGGTACGCCGTGCCGATGCCGTCTGGTTTGCTCCTGGGCGGCTGGCGCAGTCCGATCTCAGCCGCAACATCCTGCCGGTGCCGGACCTGGCCGTGGAAATCGTCTCGCCCACCGATCTGGCGGCCGAAGTCCGCGCCAAGGTGCGCGAGTATCTGGAGGCGGGCGTCACCTCCGTGTGGGTGATCTATTTGGAAAGCCGCGAAGCCGACATCTGGAACCGCGGCCGGGGTGTTTCGGCCGTCAGTGACCACCTGACTGCTGATTGCTTACCCGGGGTTTCGATCCCGATCGAAGGCGTTTTTCCTGGAAACATCTAACGCTTGTGCGCTCCCCTGGGGCGTGCTTGGCACGAACTGGGTTGGCACCTGACCCGGCCAGCAAGTACTGGGAGCGGCGAGTCAGCGTGAGCCGGGGCGGCGAAGTGGCCCTCATGCCATTCAACGCTTTTAAGTGCCTAGAGAAAGAGTTTTAGCTCTGCTCTTCGCCTTCTTTTTGTTGCTTGAGCTGCTCTTCTTTGCGCTGCGCTCGTTCGGCCGCGCGCTTGACGAGTTCGCTGCCTACCAGTTCCAGGACGCCGAGTTCGGCACCGTCGCCTTTGCGCGGCCCCAGGTGGGTGATGCGCGTATAGCCGCCCGTGCGCTGGCCGAAACGCGGGCCCAGCTTATCGAACAGCTTCTTCACGGAGTCCGGCGAGAGGAGGAAGCCGGCGGCGCGGCGGCGGGAATGCAAGGTGCCTTCCTTGGCCAGCGTGATCATCTTCTCCACCAGCGGCTTCACCGCTTTGGCCTTCGTTACCGTCGTGACAATGCGCTCTTCATTGATCACACTTGTGACCATGTTGCGCAGGAGCATTTTGCGAGCGCCCGTGTTGCGCTTAAGTTTGGATCCACCGTATCGATGACGCATATGACTTTCCTAGAAACTATCTCCCGAAGATGATCCGCCCGGAGGCAGGATCAGGCGGCCCGTCGAATCGGGCTTCATGCCGAAGCCGAGGCTCAGGCTTTGCAGAATTTCTTTGATCTCGTTGAGACTCTTGCGGCCGAAGTTCTTGGTGCGCAGCATTTCGGCTTCGCTCCGTTGCACCAGGTCGCCAATGGTTTGAATGTTCGCGTTCTTGAGGCAGTTATACGAACGCACGGAAAGTTCGAGCTCTTCCACCGAACGGTTGAGCACTTCGTTCATCTGCGTCGAACCACGCTCGGCCTGCTCTTCCACCACTTCGGGGGTTTCCTCGAAGTTAATGAAGATGGACATGTGGTCTTTGAGCAGCTTGGAGGCTTGACCGATGGAATCCTGCGGCGAGATAGCGCCGTTGGTCCAGACTTCGAGGGTCAATTTGTCGAAGTCGGTCATCTGGCCGAGACGAGCCGATTCCACCGAGTAATTCACCTTGCGGACCGGCGAATGCACGGAGTCAATCGGGATGTAACCCAGCGGCAGATCTTCGTCGAAATTGCGGTCGGCCGACACGTAACCGCGGCCCATGCGCAGACGCATCTCGATCTGCAGATTGCCGCCTTCGCCCACGGTAGCGACGTGCATCGTACGATCGAGCACTTCGATGTCGTGGTCCACTTCGATTTGGCTCGAAAGCACTTCGCCGCCGCCATTCACGTTCAGGCGGACGGTTTTGGTGCCTTCGCCCATCATCTTGAAGGGGATTTGCTTCAGGTTGAGAATGATGTCGGTGGCGTCTTCGACCACGCCGGGAATCGGAGAAAATTCGTGAGCCACGCCCTCGATCCGGACGGCCGTGATGGCCGCGCCTTCAATCGAGCTGAGCAGAATGCGGCGCAGGCTGTTGCCAATGGTGGTTCCGAAGCCGCGCTCAAACGGTTGGGCATTAAAACTGCCATACCTTTCCGTGAGCGTTTCAGTGTTCGCCACCAGGCGCTTGGGTTTTTGAAAACCTTTAAACATATCTCGGGCTCTCCTTTCGTGGGGCCTACCAAGACTACTTGTTATACAACTCGACGATGAGCTGTTCGTTGAGCTGGATCTGCACGAGTTCATCGCGGCGCGGGATTGACAAAACCTTGGCCTTGAAGTTCTCGCGATCCACCTCCAGCCAGTTCGGGCTGGGGGCGTGCGCGGTAGTATCGCGCGCGGAGACGATGGTGGGATTCTTCTTACTCTTCTCCGCCACTTCGATCAGGTCGTTCGGACGAACGACAAATGAGGGGATATTGCATTTGCGGCCGTTCACAGTGATGTGACCGTGGCGGACGATCTGGCGGGCCTGGTTGCGGCTGGTGCCGAAGCCAAGGCGGTAGATCACGTTGTCGAGGCGGCGCTCTAACATGTTGATCATGTTGTCGCCGGTGACGCCCTTAGTGAGCGAAGCCTTCTTGAAGATGTTGCGGAACTGGCCTTCCAGAATGCCGTAGTACCGTTTAGCCTTCTGCTTCTCGCGCAGTTGCAAGCCGAAACCCACGATTTTGGGCTTACGGGCCTTGCCATGTTGGCCAGGGGGGAAATTGCGCTTCTCGATGGCGCACTTTTCGGTGAAGCAGCGCTCACCTTTCAAAAATAATTTCATCGCCTCGCGCCGGCAGAGCCGGCAAACGGGGCCGTTATAACGGGCCATGGATCTTGAACCTTCCTCAATTGCGGACGAGGCGGACTCTTCAGAATCGCGCCTATTTGAAGGTGCAGTTTACGCAAACATCCCGAGGGATGACGCTTCGTCCTGCTTGCCTAATGAAAAATCGAATCAAACGCGACGGCGTTTGGGCGGACGGCAGCCGTTGTGCGGAATCGGCGTGTAGTCCCGAATTGATTTTACCTCAATTCCGGCGGTCGAAAGAGCACGCACGGCGGATTCACGGCCCGCACCAGGCCCGGAGACCCGCACTTCGACGGTCCGCATGCCCGATTCCTTTGCCTTGGTGGCGGCGGTGAGCGATGCCTGCTGCGCGGCGAAGGGCGTTCCCTTACGCGAGCCGCGGAAGCCGAGCGACCCGGCGCTCGACCACGACAGCGTGTTGCCCGTCGTATCGGTAATCGTGACGATGGTGTTGTTAAAGGAAGCCTGGACGTTCACGATGCCGTAAGGAACGTTCTTCTTCTCTTTTTTCTTAAACTGTTTTTTCTTACTAGTTTTGGCCGCTGCTTTCGCCATATCCGGTGATCCTTCTTACTTCGTAACCTTTTTCTTGCCCGCGACAGTACCTTTGCGGGGACCCTTGCGAGTGCGCGCGTTGGTGTGGCTGCGCTGGCCGCGCACCGGCAGATTGCGGCGATGACGCAAGCCACGATAGGCGCCCATCTCCATCAACCGCTTGATGTTCATCGAGATTTCCTTGCGCAGGTCACCTTCGATGGAACCTTCCTGCTCCAGCAGGGTACGGATGTGATTGACCTCTTCCTCGGTCAAGTCAGCGATTTTCTTGTTGTGATCGATGCCACAACGATAGAGGATGGACTTCGCCCGCGTGCGGCCGATGCCAAAAATGTAAGTGAGCCCGATTTCCGCCCGCTTCCGGGGGGGTAAGTCAACGCCAACAATACGCGCCATAGTCTTTTTCCTTTTTCCTATTAACCTTGCCGCTGCTTGTGCTTCGGATTGGAGCAAATGACGCGCACGACGCCATACCGATGGACGATCTTGCACTTGTCGCAAATGGGCTTTACGGACGCTCGAACTTTCATGACTGCCTATCCTCTCGAACCTAAAGAACTTGAACGATGCGGCCCCGCGTTTTATCGTGCGAAGCCAATTCGACTAAAACTTTGTCATTCAACCGGAGCCGGACGAAATTCGCCTTCTGCGCTCCAGCCGCATGCCCAATCACCTGGGCACGATTCACTTCTAACTCCAGCCGGAACGTCACGTTCGGCAGCAACTCCACTACGGTCGCGACGAACTGGGTCTCGTGAGCACCCAAGGGCCGTTCTCCGTAATGGCTACCGTGTGTTCGAAGTGAGCCGAATTGCGCCCATCCTTCGTCACCGCTGTCCACTTATCCGAAAGCACGTGGCAATCGGGACTACCCGCGTTCACCATCGGCTCGATCGCCAAAACCATGCCCGGCTTCAAGCGAGGGTTCTCGCTGTTCCGGTCTACGTAGTTAGGAACCTGCGGCTCTTCGTGCATCGACGTTCCGATGCCGTGGCCCACAAATTCCCGCACTACCGAAAATCCGTTGCGGACGACGTGGTTTTCCACGCTGCCCGAAATATCGAATAACCGGTTGCCCGGCTGCGCCTTTTCAATGGCCAGCTCCAGGGCTTCCTGCGTTACTTGCAATAACTTCTCATTCTCCGGCGTGATGGCACCGACGGCGATGGTGGTCGCCGAATCGCCAAAATAGCCGTCGAGCTGGACGCCCGTGTCCACAGAAACAATGTCGCCAGGCTTCAAGAACCTCTTCTTCGACGGCATGCCGTGAATGATCTCGCTGTTCACCGAAGTGCAGAGTACATAAGGAAACTTGGCACCGGCGGCGGCACTATAGTAGCCCTTAAACGCCGGCTTCGCGCCCGCGTCCTTCATCATCTTTTCGGCCTTCACTTCGAGATCGTACGTCGTCACGCCCTCTTTTACCATGCCGCGAATTTCTTCAAGGATCTGCGCGACCAACAATCCGCTGCGGCGCATCTTTTCGAGCTCCGCCATGCTTTTCCGGATAATCATCGTCCGCGATATTCCTCAATCAACTGCCGCACTTGCCGCGCGATCACCTCGGGAGGTGCAGCGCTCGACTCCACTTCGTGCAGACTTCCGTCCGCCCGAAAATACTCAATCAATGGCCTCGTCTGCGCGTCATAGGCTTCGAGCCGCTTCCGGATCACCGCTTCCTGATCATCCGTGCGAACCACCAGGTTCGCCCCTTCGATGTCGCATCGGCCGGCAATCAAGGGAGCCTTCGAAAGCAGGTTATACAGTGTCCCGCATTGCGGACACTGACGCCGCGCCGTCAACCGGCCAACTAACTTATTGTAATCCACCGCGAGATGGACCACCAAATGGCCTAAACCCCGGGCAGCTAACAGCCATCCGAGATTTTCCGCTTGCCCCAAGGTTCGCGGAACACCATCCAAAATAAACCCGTCCACACAGTCGGGACGCCCGATGCGTTCCTCGACCATCTGGTTCACCAGCTCATCCGGCACCAGTTGGCCATTCTTCATCATGGCCATCACCTGACGCCCGATCGAATCTTCGGCCGCGATATGATCGCGGAGGATATCGCCCGTTGAGATATGGGCGAACCCCAATTCCGAAACCAGAAGTTTGGCTTGCGTGCCTTTGCCGGACCCCGGTGGGCCAAACAGGATCAACGCAAACGCGCCCTTTGAGTATGGGAGCGCATCGGCTAGCGCGAAGCCAGTGGCCTCCGCGCCAACTTCATCAGCTTCCTCGGTTCCTTCAGGTTTGATTCCTGAAGAATTCCGTCGATCATCTTCCAAGACCCGGTCCTTTTTTCTACCGTCGCCTCAAGAAACTTTGTCTGCCCGGCCGGTTAGCCTCAGACCCGGTCAACCGCCGCTCCGGCGTCCGCGGATGCGGCCCGCCCGAGGCGTAAACCCTTCATAGTGACGCATGATCAGCTGCGCCTCAATCTGATTTACCGTATCCATGGCCACACCCACTACGATCAGCAGTGACGTGCCGCCAAAATAGAAATTGACGCCCAAACCATCCAGCAGCCAGCGCGGGAAAGTTGAGTCGATAAAATTGCCGATCAACGGCAGGCGCATCAGCTTGATGCCGCCAATCATCACTTCGGGCAGCAGGGACAAAATCGCCAGATAGAGGCCGCCCACCACTGTAATGCGGGTGAGAATGCGGTTCATGAAATTGGCGGTATTGAGGCCGGGCCGGATGCCGGGGATAAAGCCACCATGCTTGCGCATGTTATCCGCCGCTTCGTTGGGATTAAAAATAATCGACACGTAGAAGAAGCAGAAGAAGACGATCAGCAGCGTGTACATGATGAAGTACAAGGGTTGGCCGTGGCCGATCGCGCCCAGCAAGCCACTAAAGAAAGCGTTTTTCTTGACCCAATCGATCTGTAAAGCCGACTGCGGAAAGGTGAGCAGCGATTGCGCAAAAATTACCGGGATGACGCCACCGGCATTCACCTTCAGCGGCATATAGGTGGATTGGCCGCCCATCATCCGGCGTCCGACGACGCGCTTGGCGTATTGAATCGGGATGCGGCGTTCGCCGCGTTCCACCAGCACCACCATGGCAATCACGGCAATCATCACCGCCAAAATGATCAACACATGGAAGGCGTTCCATTGGCCGATCACGACGTTGTTATAGATCTCACGGATGGCGTTCGGCAAGCCGATGACGATGCCCGTGAAGATGATCAGCGACATGCCATTCCCGATACCGCGTTCGGTGATCTGCTCACCCAACCACATGATAAACGCGGTGCCCGTGGTTAACGTGATGATCGTCATCAGGGTGAAAGGCAAACCGGGGTTGATGACGAATCCGCCGCCCAGCGTTCCCTGCCCTGCGGTTTGCAGCATGGTGGCAATCGCCGCCGACTGAAACAAAGCCAGACCGACCGTGAGATAGCGGGTCCATTGGGTAATTTTGCGGCGGCCGAGTTCGCCTTCTTTCGAAAGCTTTTCGAGGGTGGGCACGACGACGGTGAGCAATTGCAGAATGATCGAGGACGTGATGTAGGGCATGATGCCCAACGCAAAGATCGTCAGACGCCGGAACATGCCGCCCGAGAATAGGTCCATGAAGCCAAAGAGCGTGCCTTGAGCTTGGGCAAAGAACTGCTCCAGCCGGTTGGCATCGATGCCCGGAGTCGGAATATGCGCGCCGAGCCGGTAAATCGCGAGCATCATGAGCGTAAATAGCACCCGCTTCCGGAGATCGGGGATCCGGAAGATATTCGCTACTGCTTCGAAAAACTTTCCCATGCGTTTCCTACAAAGCCTTTTGAACTTACTGGGCCTCTAGAGGCCCAGCTTACTTTTTGATCTTCTTCTTAGCCTTGACGGCCTTCACTGGCTTGGCAACGGCTTGGCGGTTATCCGCTTTCTTGGCCACTTTGGGCGGACGCGCCTTGATCTCCGCGTCGGTGGCGGGGCCCGCCGGCCGGACGTAAATCATGTTGATGGTGCCACCAAGGGCTTTAATCTTTTCTTCCGCCGTCTTCGAGATCGCGACCACCGAAACGTTGATCTTGCGGGTAATTTCGCCGCTGCCCAGAACCTTCAGGCCTTTGCCGGCCTTCTTCAGGACGCCCATCTTTTTCAGGATCGCCGAATCGAACGTGTCGCCTTCGAGCTCGTTCAGCTCAGACAGATTGATGATCGAATACTCTTCGCGGAAAGGATTGGTGAATCCGCGCTTCGGCATGCGGCGATGCAGCGGCATCTGGCCGCCTTCAAAACCGCGCATCCGGGAATAACCAGAGATCGACTTCTGCCCTTTGGCACCCCGGCCTGAGAATTTGCCGCGGCCCGAGCCCATGCCTTGGCCGACGCGGCGTTGCTTCTTGACTTGGCCTACGGGCTTTTTGAGTTCACTGAGATTCATGTCTTCTCCCGTCTATTCAACAATCCGCAACAGGTGCGGCACCTTGAGCACCATGCCCCGGAATCCGGGCGTGTCAGGCTTTTCGACAATGCGTTGCAGCGTCCGCAGTCCCAGCGCAATCACAATTCGTTTGTGCGCCTTCGGCGTGCAGATCATGCTGCGATAATATTGGATTTTGATAGTGGCAGCCATAATTTTTCTTCCTTAAGCCTGCAGCTTGTCAACCGTCAGACCGCGCATATCAGCCACTTCGGCCTTGTCGCGCAGCTGTTCGAGCGCATTGATCGTCGCCTTCACCACGTTATGCGGATTATGCGAACCCAACGATTTGGTGAGCACATTCGGGATACCCACCGCCTCAATCACCGCGCGTACCGGACCGCCCGCGATCACGCCCGTACCCGTCCGGGCCGGTTTCAACAACACCTGGCCGGTGCCAAACTTGCCGATCACCGGATGGAGAATCGTGTGCTCCAGCGTGTTCACGCGCCGCAGATTTTTCTTCGCCGCTTCGATGCCCTTTTTGATCGCCGAAGGGACTTCCTTCGCCTTGCCGGTACCATAGCCGACCACCTTCGCATTGGCGTCTCCAATGACGACCAGCGCGGAGAAACTCATGTTCTTCCCGCCCTTCACCACTTTGGTGACGCGGTTGATCGAAACCACTTGTTCTTTTAGGCTGAGCGTGCCCACGTCGATTTTCTTTTTTGGAATAAACGCCATGAATTACAACTCCTGCCTTAGAATTCGAGTCCCGCTTCGCGCGCCGCATCGGCTAACGCTTTAATCCGGCCGTGATAGAGAAATCCGCCGCGGTCGAAAACCACCAGCGTGATGCCTTTTTCCTTCGCCCGCTCTGCCAGCAACTGGCCCACCGCTTTGGCACCCGTCACATTGCCGCCATCCTTGCCACCCTTCGACTTTTCAGCCGAACTGGCGGCGCAGAGGGTGCGGCCCAATTTGTCGTCGATCACCTGCGCATAAATATGCTTGGTGCTGCGGAACACAGCTAACCGGGGCCGCCCGGGGGTTCCGGCCACCCGGCGGCGGATCCGCGTGTGGATGCGCCGGCGAATTTCGTCTTTGTTGATCTTTTTGATCATGGCAATTGTCCTCTAAGTAAATCCCGTGGTGAACGGGCGGTTACTTGCCGGCGGCCTTTCCGACCTTCTTACGAAGTACTTCGCCCGTGTAGCGAACGCCCTTTTGCTTATAGGGGTCCGGTTTGCGGAGCGCCCGCATGTTCGCCGCAGTTTGGCCGATGGCCTGACGATCATGGCTCGTCAGCACGATGTGGGTTTGCTTGTCGACTTTGATGTCGACCCCATCCGGCAGCATAAATTCAATGGTATGCGAATATCCGAGCGAGAAGATGGCCACGCGGCCTTTCACATCTACGCGATAACCGATACCAACGATATCGAGCTCGCGCGTAAAGCCGGCGCTCACGCCCGTCACGGCGTTGGCGGCTAAGGCGCGCGTCAGTCCGTGCGCGGCGCTGTGCTTGTCGGTCGCGCGCTTCACTTCGAGCACGTTGTTGTTGTTCTCGATCGTGATACCCGGCTGGATCGGCACCAGCAGCGTACCCTTCGGTCCCTCGACCTTGAGCTGGCCGCCCGTTGACGAAGGGGCGATCGTCACCTTTACTCCGGCGGGGAGGGGGATCGGTTTCTTTCCAATTCTCGACATAATATGTGGGCGTGTATCCCGTGCTTTCTCACCCTCGGGGGTCTCAAGCGAGCAGCAGTTCTACGACGTTTCTTTCCTTCGAAATCTAACTCTTCAATCTCAGTAAATCTTAGTAAACCTGACAGAGCAGCTCGCCGCCCACGCCTTGTTTCCGTGCCGCCGAACCCGTCATCACGCCGCGCGGCGTCGTCAGGATGTTAATCCCTAAACCACCGAGCACACGCGGGATCTCTTTCGAGTTCACGTACACCCGGCAACCGGGCTTCGAGAGCCGGACGAGTTTTGAAATTACCGGCTCGTTAGCGGGCGTGTACTTGAGGTAAATGCGCACCATCTTGCGCGCCCCCTCATCCGCCATCTTGAAGTTCATGATGTAGCCCTCTTCTTTAAGAATGCGGGCGATCTCCATCTTGAGCTTCGATGCCGGGACGTCCACCTTCGCGTGACGGGCGCCAATGGCGTTCCG
>JANLPT010000020.1:0-28877 GCA_031367405.1 Bryobacteraceae bacterium | reverse complement strand
GTAACCCTCTTAGCCACGCCGGAGCAAGCCGAAATTCTTACGCTGGCCGGTAACGAGGGGCGCATTCAACTGGTGTTGCGTAATGGTAACGACCAGGATCAGAAAGCCACCACCGGAAAGACGATCAGCCAGCTTTATGGCTTCGGACGGCTGCCAAACTCGGCGGCCGCGCCACGTCCCGGCGGCGATATGCCGGCTCCGGCACCCCGCGTGTGGCGGACGGCGCCGATGGTCGCCACCCCCACGGTGCGGACGCCGCCGCCCCCCCCGCCGCCGGAACAAATTGTCGTCATCCGCGGCAATACCCGAACGCTCGAGACGGTTAAGCCCGGCGGCTCATCCGGTGAGAGCAGCTCCGCTCCGCCGGTGCCGAACCCCTAGGGAGTTCAGCTTCCGGTTTCCCTAACAACAAAGACGAGCAAGAAACGATTTTAGAGAGGTTGATGTCATGAGGGTGCGAGAACTGTTGGCGTTAATTATGTCGCTGGTGATGGTCGCAACGACGGCGGTCGCGCAGGACCCGGTCGCGGCGGCCAGCGCTGGTACGATGCTGATCGAAGATCTGCGGGTGACGGTGAACAAGAGCCTCGTCATCGACTATCCGGCCGATATCAGCCGGATTTCGACTTCGAATCCCGAAGTGGTTGACGCGGTTCCCGCCACCTCGCGCGAGTTCCTCTTGCACGGGAAAGGGCATGGCTCGGCCACGGTGGTGGTGTGGGCCAAAAACGGCTTGCGCACCATGTATAACGTTACGGTCGAGCATAACCTCGATCCCATCAAGCGCTTGCTGAAAGATACATTCCCCAACGAAAACATTGGTTTGGTGGCGGGCCGCGATTCGATCACTTTGATTGGCACCGTGAGCAGTAAGGACGTCGCCGACCGGGCACTTGCAATTGCGACGCCGCTCGCCAAGGCCGTCGTCAGCAATCTGGCACTGACCACCGCGCCGGTGGCCAAACAGATCATCCTCAAGGTTCGCTTTGCTGAACTCGACCGCACCGTGTCCCAGCAGTTTGGCGTCAACTTCCTTTCGACCGGCGCGGACCACACTTTAGGCACGCTCGGCACCCAGCAATTTAGCCCACCCCAGCTCTCCAATGACGGCAAATTTACGATCAGCGATGCGTTGAACATCTTCGCCTTCCGCCGCGATCTGAATCTGGGCGCACTGGTGAAGGCGCTGCAAGCCCAAGGCGTGCTCCAAATTCTCGCCGAACCCAATCTGGTGACCACGAATGGCAAAGAAGCCAGCTTTCTGGTGGGCGGTGAGTTTCCGGTTCCCGTTTTGCAGGGCGGTGGAAACGCCGGCGCGGTGACGATCCAGTTTCGCGAGTTCGGCATCCGCCTTTTGTTTAAACCGGAGCTCACCGAGAACAACACGATCAAACTTTACGTAAAGCCCGAGGTTTCCACCATCGATCTGGCGAATGCGGTTACTTTTAGCGGTTTTACGATCCCAGCCTTGGCTACCCGCCGCATGGAAACGAATATTGAGTTGGGCGCGGGCCAAAGCTTTGTCATTGCCGGCCTGATCGACGACCGGGTTACCGAAAGTTTCAACAAGCTTCCGGGCTTGGCCAATATCCCGATCCTGGGCACGCTGTTCCGTTCGCGGAGCCAGAATCGCTCGAAGTCGGAACTGGTCATCATTGTGACGCCCGAAGTGGTCACCCCGCTCAACGCGAGCGATGCCAAGCCCGAGCCGGCCTGGCTCAAAGAGTTTTTACCGCAGAAGGCGCCCGGCGAGAAAGTCGGCACCGACTTGGTTCCCGGCACGGGTGGCGCGACTGTTCCGCCTATCGCGCCCGGCAAGTTCCAAGTGAACCGCGATTCGTTCGGTAACGGGGACCATTCTCGTTCGAGCACTCCTGCCGCACCTCATCAAGGCGGCGCGAAACCGAAAGCGAGCGTAAAGGGCGATGCGGATTCGGGCAAGCGAGGCAAGCTCAAGTTTTGGAGTCATAAGCCGGACGCGACCGCCGGAGCAGCTAATCCTGCCGGAGTAGGCACGGGCACCGTCCCCGCCGCGTTTCAAGTGACGCCCGTCGGCGAGCGCCCGCTCACGCCGCCGGTGGGGTCATCGGTCACGGTCCCGATACAAGCCCCAATCCAGTTTGGGGGGCAGGCACCAGCGTCAAGCGCTGGCATCGTCCAATCAGAAATCAGCACGCCGCCAGTGGTGCCATTGCCGGTCAGCACGGTGAATGCATTACCCCTTCCTGAGGCAGCGGCATCCCTTGCAGTCGTACCCGAGATTAAAGCGACCGGCCCTAAGGCTACCGAGCCTAGGGCTACCGAGACCAAAGAGACAGAACCTGGGGCAACCGAACCTAAGGCTTCTGAACCTAAGGCAGCCCCCGTGTCTGCGACTCCCGCCAGCCCAATCGAAGCCGAGCCCAAGGCCGTTGGGGGCCAGCCGGGCTCCCAACCGGTCGAAGCGAAATCCGTGGCCGACGGTCAGGCTGCCCGAGCGGCCAACGGGGCAACTTCCGTTGCGCGACGCAGCCTGTCCGCTGGCATCACCTCTTTGCCACCGCAGGTGTTAAGCGTTCCGGCGGCGGGGCAAGCAGGGTCCGGCCCGCGCAGCCGTAGCATCCCCGGAGAGCAGCACTAAGAGCATTCATAGCGAATCGAAGAGCAGCCAATCCATGCGGGAAGCACCACTTACAGCCCTAATCATCAGTCCGAACCGCGAACTCGCGCAGCAGTTCACGGCTTCGCAAGGCGAAGCGCGGGCGTTTCAGGTGGTGGGTGACCTCAAGAGCTATCCTACCCAACAGACCCTCGAACTGCGTTTGCGCCAGTTACAGCCCGAAGTCGTGCTGATCGATCTGGTTACCGAGCTTGACCAGGCCTGCCAGCTCATCGGTCTCATCGCGCGGCCCGAAATCTTCGTCATTGGCCTGCATGAGATGAACGATCCTCATTCGCTCATTCTGGCCCTGCGCGCCGGCGGCTGCGAGTTTCTACATGCCCCCTTCGAGGCCGGGCAGCAGCGCGAAGCCATGGGGCGCATCCGCCGCCTGCGAGCCCCGGAACAGGCGGCGGAACCCGAACTGGGAAAAATCGCGGCCTTTGCCAGTGCGAAGCCCGGTTCCGGTGCCTCCACTCTCGCCACGCAAACCGCGTTCGCCATCAAGAAAATGGGCGGCAAGCGCGTGCTGCTGATCGACTGCGATCTGATGGGCGGCACGATCGGTTTTTACCTAAAGCTGAATCATCCCTATTCGCTAGTCGATGCGCTCAATCAGGCGCATGAGTTGACCGCTGCCAGTTGGAGCAACCTGACCGTCAATTCAGGCGGGGTGGATATTCTGCCGGCTCCCGAAGCCCCTTACGGCGGCACGCTCAACCTGGGAGCACTGCACGACGTCCTGCAGTACGCCCGCATGCAATATGACTGGGTGATCCTCGACCTGCCGGCGGTCTTTCAGAAGTTCAGCTTGCTGGCAGTGGCCGAAAGCGATAGCTCGTATCTGATTTCGACCTCCGAGCTGCCGAGCCTTCACTTGGCGCGCAAAGCGGTAGCGTTACTGAACAAGATTGGCATCACCAAGGACCGTTATCAGGTCCTGATCAACCGCGTGAACAAGCGCGACAACATCAACCGTTCCGACATGGAGAAGATCTTCAACTGTTCGGTGCATGCGACGTTCCCGAACGACTATTTTTCGCTGCACCGGGTGGTGACGCTGGGCCAGCCGCTGGGAGGCGAGTCGGAATTGGGCAAATCGATTGAGAGTCTAGCGGGCAAGTTGGCGGGGCCCGCCGCAGTAGAGAAACGGCGTTCGGGCGGTCTGCTCGAACCCAAAACGGCCTATTCGCAAGCCTAGTGCCGCTGGGGCGATCCAAGAATCGCCGCGATGAATTGATGAATTAAGGAGAACGAAGAACGCGATGGTACCGATTGCGGAAGCTGGAAATAAGCAACAGATGAGTTGGGAGCAGCGGCTGCTCAAGAATGCCGGTAAGCCCAAGGCGATGCTCAAGCCCGAGTATCAAGAGCTTAAGTTCACGCTTCACCGGAAGCTGCTCGACAAGATCAATCTGGAGGCGCTAGCCACGATTGACAACCAGCGGGTGCGCAGCGAAGTGCGCCAGGCGCTGATCACGCTGATCGATTCCGAGCCCACGTTACTTTCGTCGCTCGAAAAGCAACAGATTTCCGAAGAAGTGTTGGACGAGGTCTTTGGCCTCGGTCCGCTCGAAACGCTGCTGTCCGATTCCACGATTTCCGACATTCTGGTGAACGGCCACAAGCAGGTTTACGTCGAACGGCGCGGGAAACTGGAGATTACCTCGGTTACGTTCCGCGATGACGCGCATCTACTGCGCATCATCGACAAAATCGTGAGCCAAGTCGGCCGCCGCATCGATGAATCGACGCCTATGTGCGACGCCCGTTTGCTGGATGGGTCGCGCGTCAACGCGATCATCCCGCCGCTGGCGCTCGATGGTCCGCTCCTGTCAATCCGCCGTTTCTCGCAGGACAAGCTGATGCCCGGCGATCTCGTGGAGAAAAAAGCGCTCACCAAGGGCATGATGGAGCTGCTGGAAGGGTGCGTGAAGGCCCATCTGAATATCATCATCATCGGTGGCACGGGCGCGGGCAAAACGACCTTGTTGAATGCGCTTTCCTTTTTCATTTCCCCCAACGAACGGATTGTCACCATTGAGGACGCGGCCGAGCTTCAGCTGAAACAACCCCATGTGGCCCGTCTGGAAACGCGTCCGGCGAACCTCGAAGGCAACGGGGCCGTGCGCCAACGCGAACTGCTGGTGAACAGTCTGCGTATGCGCCCCGATCGCATCGTCGTAGGCGAGGTCCGCGGTGAAGAGGCGCTCGACATGCTGCAAGCGATGAACACGGGTCACGACGGCAGCTTAACCACGATCCACGCGAACAGTCCGCGCGACGGTGTTTCGCGTCTCGAGGTGATGGTCTCCATCGCCAACTCGAATATGCAGATTAACTCGGTGCGCCAGCAAATCGCCAGCGCCGTGCATGTGCTGGTGCAGGCCTCGCGCATGAGCGACGGTTCCCGGCGGGTCATCAATATTACGGAAGTGACCGGCATGGAAGGTGACATGATCACGCTCCAAGACATCTTCGTCTTCGAGAAGCGCGGACTCACGCCGGAAGGCAAAGTCATTGGCCGCTTCGCCGCCACCGGCATCCGGCCTAAGTTTTACGAGAAGCTGCTGTCGGCCGGCATCAAGCTCAGTTCGAGCATGTTCGACGAGGTGGTGGAGGTATGACCTTTCTGCTCATTGCGGTGGTGGTGTGGGCGCTTTCCATGGTCGTCTGGTTCATGGTGACCCAAGCCTTCAAGAGCTCCGATCTCAAACAGATCCGGAGCCGGCTGAGCGGGAAGGATCGCGGGGGCAAAGCCAAGGAAGCCAAGGCCGGTCCGGCGCTATTTTCGGTGGAAGACCCCACCCAAGGCCGCCTGGCCAAGCGGCTGCTGGAACGTTATGACTGGACCACCAAATTAAACGAGATGATCGAGCAGGCGGGCGTCAAGTGGAAGCCCGCTCGCTTGGTGCATACCTCCTTGGGGTTGGGGCTGGTAAGCTTTTTCGCCGGCTGGAATTTTCTCGGGCCCTACCGGAATATCACGCCGGTGATCGCGCTCATTGCGGTGGCCCTGCCGTTTCTGCACCTGCGGCGCAAACGCAACGCGCGGCTGCGGCGGTTCGAGGAGCTGTTCCCGGATAGCCTCGAGTTCGTGGCGCGCTCCATGCGGGCGGGCCACGCTTTTTCGGTTTCGCTCGAGATGATCCATCGCGAGTTTCAAGAGCCGCTTTCGAGCGAGTTTCGCCGCACGTTTGAGGAGCACAACCTGGGCTTGCCTCTCGATATCGCTTTGCAAAAGTTGGGCAAGCGGGTGCCTTCGCTCGACGTCCACTTTTTCGTCTCTGCCGTGATGCTGCAAAAGCGCACCGGCGGCAACCTGGCAGAAATTCTCGACAAACTGGCCGTGGTGATCCGCGAGCGTTTCAAGCTGCGAGGCAAGATCCGCGCCATCAGCGCGCACGGCAAGATGACGGGTACGGCGCTCACCTGCATTCCCTTGGGCGTGGCGGTGATGATGTTTATCACGAATCCGGATTACATCAAGTTCTTCTTTATTGACGAGGTAGGGAACTACATGCTGGGCGGCGCGGTGGTGTTACAGCTGATCGGCTACGGGGCGATCCGCAAGATCGTGAATATCGAAGTTTAAGGAGACGAGGCCAATCTTATGATGTTGCTCATTACCTTCGTCGTTTTTGCGGTGGTGGCGGTGGCCATTTCGCTCGTAGGCATGAAGCTTTGGGTGCAGCCGAAGGAGGCGATTGAACGCGTCACCGGCAGCGGCTATCAGCAAGAGGAGAACGTCGTTCACCCGAGTCTCGTTTTCCGGGATCTGATGAACCGGCTCGGCGATGTGATGCCGACGTCGCCCAAAGACGTCACCGCGATGCAGAAGCGGCTGATCCGCAGCGGTTTCCGCAAGGCGAACGCCCTCAAGATGCTCTATGGTGCCAAGGTCGCGCTGGGCGTGCTGCTGCCCGTGATTGCGGCCGTAGCCGTGGCGAGCGCCAACACCGAAGGCACGATGAAAATCATGTTCATTGTGGCGGCGGCGGCGGCCGGTTTCTTCGGGCCCAATGAGTATGTCAAGATCCGGGGCCAGAAGCGGCAGAAAGAGATTCAGCGCGGTCTCGCCAACGCGCTCGACCTGATGGTGGTCTGCGTCGAATCGGGGTTGGGTCTGGACCAGGCGATCATCCAGGTGGCCAAGGAACTCGAGCACGCCCACAAGGAAATTACCGAGGAGTTCGCCCTGGTGAACTTCGAACTCAAGGCGGGCAAGCGGCGCATCGAGGCGCTGCGCAATCTCGCCGACCGCACCTCGGTGGAGGACTTGAAAAAGCTGGTGGCGGTGCTCATTCAGGCCGATCGTTTCGGTACCGGCGTGGCGCAGTCATTGCGCGCCCATGCCGATTACATGCGGGTGCAGGCCCGGCAGATCGCCGAGGAAAAGGCCGCCAAATTGGGCGTCAAACTGATCTTTCCGATCTTCTTCTGCATTCTGCCGTCGCTCTTCGTGGTGACGGTGGGACCCGTGGTGATGAAGATTATTCGCGAACTGATCCCGATGATGAACAACATGTAGTTCCGGCAGGAAACCGCCGATAGATCAGTATCCGTTCGGCCAGGGCGCTTTGACCCGGCTGAATTTTGGCAAGGAGATTTAAATGGAAGCTTCCATGGTTCGTACGATCTGTGCCGTCCTGGCGATTGCGTTTTTGGGGGTCATCGTCCTCCGCCGTAAGAAGGGCGCTGACGACTAAGGTTGGCGTAGGGCTCCCGGTGGCCGCCGCTTCGATTTGAAGGGCGGACGCCATGGGGGAGCGGCGCGCGCGCCGGGTGCGCATGAGCCGCAGCGTAAGTCACAGGGCAGGTCACAGGGCTGGTGACAGGGTAGTGGATGGTCAGTGGAGATGGAGCAACGCTTACCGGGTCCGAAAGCCGGGTTAGCAATTTGTTCCCGCCGCGCACCCGGTATGTGGGTGCTGGGCTTGACGAGTGAAGAGCGAAGCGCGTAAGCGAAAAGAGAGAACAAAAATGATTGCGGAGCGACGTTACATGCTGACGACAAGAGTATTACTGTTCGTGTGTTGGGTCATGCTTGTGGAGAGCATGATCGCGGCACCTTTTGGCCGGGTGATTCCGATTGGCGGACAAGCCTCGGACCTGGCGATCGATGAGGCTCGGGGTGTCTTGTACATCGCGAACTTTACGGCGAACCGGATTGAGGTGATGTCGCTCGCCGACGGGTCCATCCAGACCTCGATCAACGTGGCACCGCAACCCGGCTCACTCTCCTTGTCCCCGGACGGCCGATGGTTGCTCATTGCGCACTATGGCGCGACGCCCACCGGTACGGCGCCGCGTAACTCACTCACGCTGATTGACCTGCCGACCAACAGCCGGCAGAATTTTGTATTGAGCGCGCCACCCTTGGGCGTCGCCTTCGGGCTGGACGGCCAAGCCCTGGTCGTGACAACCTCGGACTTTCTGCTCTTCGACCCGCTATTGGGCACCACGCGGCAATTGGATACCGTGCAGGGCGTGGTCTCGAAGACGATCCCGCAGCCGGCGGCGTCGTTCCCCTCGCAGATCACGACCGCCTCGGTGGCGGTTTCGGGCGATGGATTGTCGATTTACGGTCTCACCGATACGATTCGCTTCCGCTATGACGTCAACAATAAAGGGATCGTTTCGAATGGCTATACCTCCACGCCGGCCCAAGCGCCGCGCGTGGTGAGTGTGAATCGCGATGGAACGCGAGTGGCGATGGGTTGGGCGCTGCATGACCGGCGCGGCATTCTGCTGGCGCAACATCCGAACGCGGTCGGACTGCTGAACGTGGGGGGTCATGTGGTGGATAGCTCGCGGGGCGTGATCTATACGCAGGTACCTCCCGCCGCAACGGTCGCCGCCGGGACGCCCACGACACCCACCACTCCGGCCACGCCGACGACTCCCACGGCCCCCACTGGGCCGGGGACCGCCTCCGGCACTCCAGCTGGGCCGGTGATCGAGCAAGTACTGCAGGTCGTTGACATCGACAATTTGGCGGTGCGTGAGCGCATTCAATTGCAAGAAAATCTAGCCGGCAAAGGCGTCCTCACTGCGGACAATAATACGGCTTACATCATCTCCGATAGCGGCATCACGATTCTGCCTGTGGGGCAACTGGCCCAGGCACGCAAGCTGGCGGCTTCGGCGCAGGACCTGATGTTTCTCGGGAATTTTTGCGACCGCCGCATTGCCACCCAGGAGTTCACGCTGAGTGACCCAAGTGGGGCGGCCACCGACTTTGCGATCACCTCTTCGATCGCGGGCGTCAGCATCAGCCCGTCATCGGGCACTACGCCGGCGGTGATTCGAGTTTCGGTTGACCCCAATACCTATGCCAACACCCGGGGCACGGTCTCTGGCAAACTGACTATCCGCTCCACTGCGGCCATGAATGTGCCGCCCAGCGTGCGTTTGCTCATCAATAACCGCGAGCCCGATCAGCGCGGCAGCACGGTGAACATCAGCGGCAATCTGGTCGACGTCCTGGCCGACCCGACGCGGGATCGCTTCTTCGTCCTACGGCAGAATACCAACGAAGTACTGGTCTTCGACGGCATTACCTACCAGCAAACGGCGACGCTCAAGACCGGCAACACGCCGACGCAAATGGCCATCAGCTTCGACCGCCGGTGGTTGGTGATTGGCGCGGACAACTCACAAATCGCTCAGGTATATGATCTGGAAACCTTGCAAGCCTCGGCTCCGATCGTGATGCCGGGCGGCCACTATCCCCGTTCGGTGGCAGCGTCGGGGCGCACGATGCTGATCGCTTCCCGGGTCGCCGGACCCATTCACACCATTGACCGTGTCGACATGACGGCGCGGGTAGCGACGGAGTTGCCAACGCTGGGCGTCTGGGAAAACAACATTGACCTCAACACGACGCTGGTGGGCTCCGGCAATGGCAGCCGCATTCTGGCGGCGCAGTCCTCTGGTGGCATGATGCTCTATGACGGCAACGCCGATACTTTCACCATCTCGCGCAAGGACTATACCGCTCTATCGGGAGCCTATGCGGCTTCCAGCTTTGACCAGTTCGTAGTGGGCAATCTGATGTTCAACTCGTCGCTGGTGGCGACGCGGCGCTTTGACGCCGGTGCCGGGCTGCCGTCCGGCTTCGCCTTTGTCGACCAAACCGGCATCCGGACCACGGCAGCCGCGCCGGAAGCGCCGGGCGTCATCCAGCGGGTGAATCTCGCTTCCGGCTCCGATCAGCGCGCCACGCGGCTGATTGAGGCCCCAGTGCTGGCGTCCCTCGCCCAACCCTTTACGCGCAGCATTGCGGTGCTGCCAAGCCGCACCAACCTGGTGGCGCTCACCGTCTCCGGCTTCACCGTTTTGCCTTGGAACTATGACGCCGCAGTGGCCTCACCCAAGATCGAGCGGGTGGTGAATTCAGCCGATGGACAGCGTCCGGTGGCACCGGGCGGCTTGATCTCGATCGCCGGCCAGAACATGAGCCCGATCAACGTGGCCACGAAACAGATTCCGCTCCCCACGGCGCTGGGCGAGAGCTGCTTGACGGTGAACGGCATTCCGGTGCCGCTGATCTTTGTGAGCGAAAAGCAAGTGAACGCGCAATTGCCCTTCAACATCGACGGCAATGTCACCATGATTTTGCGGACGCCGGGCGGCGTCAGCGACAACTTCAATCTCCAGATTTTGCCCAACGCACCCGGCGTCTTCCGCCAACAGGTGGAAGGCTTGGGCGAGGTGCCGTCGATCATCAATATCCGCAACGGCGGTTTGGTGACGGGGTCTAATCCGGTGAAGCGTGAAGATCGGATCACGATCTTCCTGACGGGCCTGGGCCGGACGTCGCCGCAGATCGTCGAAGGCCTCCCCTCGCCCGATTCGCCGCTGGCGAACGCGTTGGTGGAGCCCAAGGTCGTGTTGGGCGGTCGTCAACTCCCGATCGAGTTTGCCGGTTTGACTCCCGGTCAAGTCGGCGTCTATCAAATCAATGCGCGCATTCCGGCCGATGTGCCGACAGGCCTCGAAATTCCGCTCACCATTGAACAAGGTAGCGTCACTACCTCAGTCCTGGTGCGGGTGATCAACTAGCCCGCTTCGACGGTGCCAGTGGGGAAGGAAATAGAATCGTCAATGAAGAGTTTGTTCCAATTGCGCGCAGCCGCCGTGCTGCTGATGCTGGCGGCCAGCGAAGCGGCGGTGGCTCAGAAGTGGGAAATCGGCGGGGGGGCCGGCGGTAGTTTCTACACTGCCAAAACCGTCACCCGGGCGGGCCTCAGCGCCGACGCCAAGTTCGATTCCGGCTGGGGTGCGACAGGCTACGTCGGGCACAACATGTACAAATTCGTGGCGGGGGAGCTGCGCTACACGTTTCTCAAAAATGACGCCAAGCTGAGTTCCGGCTCCGCTCAAGCCCTTTTCGGAGCCAATGCCCACGCCATTCATTACGACTTCCTGCTCCATGCCACGGGTGTGGGCTCGGCCATCCGGCCTTTCGTGGCGGTCGGCGGTGGAATCAAGGTCTTCCAAGGCACGGGCCGCGAAGTGGTGGCCCAACCCTTGGGCAATCTCGCCTTTCTCACCAAGACCAGCGAGTACAAACCTTTGCTGACCTTTGGTGCCGGAGTAAAACTCAACGTCTCGAAACGGGTCGGGTTCCGGGTCGAAGTGAAGGACTATTTCAGCCAGTTTCCCAAGGAAGTGATCGCCCCGGCCAGTGGATCCAAACTGAGCGGCGACTGGATTCATAACTTCGTCGCCATGGTCAGCATCTCGTTACTCCTGTAAATTGATGGATCAGTCGATCACGTGGCAGGGATATACTACGGAGTACTGTGTCTCATCGGGTCATGTTCAGCTGGTTAGTTCTCGTCTCGGCTGCCTGGGGTCAGTTACCCAAGGGCGTCACGGCGGATGCGAAGGGCTTTGTGGGGAGCAATGCGTGCCGCACGTGTCATCCCGACGTAAATCGGGAGTTCTTCCGCAACGCCCATTATAAGGGTGAGGTTTCGAGCTGCGAAGGCTGTCACGGACCAGGCCAAGCGCACATTGAAGGACGCGGCGACAAGAGTAAGATCTTCGCCTTCTCCCAAAAGACGCCACGCCAGACGCTCGACCGCTGCCTTGACTGCCACTCGAAGTCTATTCCGCGGGCCAACATCCGGCGCTCCGAGCACACCCAAGCCGATGTCGTGTGTTCAAGCTGCCACAGCATCCACAAATCAACCACGCCCAAGTTTCTGCTCGCCAAAAAGCAAATTGACCTCTGCGGGAATTGTCACGGACAGGTGCGGGCCCAATTCTCGATGCCGTTCAAGCATCGGGTGAACGAGGGCGTGATGCAGTGTACCGATTGTCATAACCCCCATGGCACCGACGCCCCAACTTGGCGGATGGGGCAACGGCCGCGCTTGGTCGCGCAAGCGCAAGGCAACGAAGAGGCTTGTTTGAAGTGCCACGTCGAGAAGCGCGGCCCCTTCGTTTTTGAGCATGCGGCGGTGCGGATCGACGGCTGCGAGACGTGTCATAGCCCGCATGGATCGATGAACGCCAGGCTTCTCAAGCGGCCCGTGACTTTTACCCTGTGTCTCGAATGCCACAACGGGGCGGGTAACTTTGGCCGGCAAGGGGACGGCATCGTCACCCAGTCGCCCTCCCATAACATGGCCGACCCGCGTTACCAAAACTGCACCACTTGTCACGTGAAGATTCACGGGTCGAACGGCGACCGTCTATTCCGGAGATAAGCCATGCAGAGACTCATCATCAGTAACCTCTTCGCGGCTCTGGCTTTCTCCCAATCGACCGTCGCGCCCACCAACGAGCAAGTTGGCCCGCCGCGCGGCCTCAATTACGAAGGCTATAACATCCTCCAAAATTTCGAAACCGGATTTCGTTTCTACGATGTCGACGGCAATTCCGGTAAGTACCGTTCCGACGTCAACTACCGTCGCGGGCTGCGCTTGTTATCGAGCGGCTTGACGATTAATTCCCGCGAAGGTAAAGGGAAGTTGTTCGATGAAATCCTGCTCAACACGCAAGGTCTGGGCAATGATCCTTATCAGGCGGCGATTTTGCGTATTCAAAAGAATAAACTCTATCGCTATGACTTTACTTGGCGGACCAATGATTACTACAACCCGGCCCTGACGATTTCGGCGGGACAGCATTTCATGAATACGCGCCGGCAATGGCAGGACCAAACGCTCACTTTGCTGCCGCAGTCGAACGTGCAGTTTTTCGTGGGCTACGGCCGCAACAGCCAGTCGGGCCCAGGACTTTCGACGATTCAATTGTTTGACTCGCGCGGCAACGACTTCCAATATTTCTCCGACCTGCGGCGTCAGCAAAACGAAGTGCGGGTGGGCGGCGAAGTGAAAGTCACGGCCATTAAGTTTCTTTGGCAGCGCGGCTGGGAATGGTTTAAGGACGATCCGCGCGAGTATCTTGGCGCGCCTTCGGCCGGGAACGATCCGGCCAATGTTACTAAGCTCAACAGCTTCAACCGGGCGCAACCGTGGCGGGGCGAAAATCCCAGCTGGCGCGCGAACCTCTTTACGGAAGGTAAGCGTTGGTGGGCGCTGAATGGGCGCTTTAGTTACGTCGAGGGCCGCCGCAATTTCATTTTGGATGAGAGTGCCATCGGTACCGCGCGCTTTGGCGCTTTGCAGAACCGGCAGTATCTGCTGTTTGGCACCGGCCGGCGTCCGGTGCTAGCCGCGAACCTGACGGGCAGTATCTTCCCGACTGACCGCTTGAGTATCTCGCAACATATCGCCTTTCACCATACGAAGATGGAGGGCGATGCATCGTATCGCGAGTTCAATAACTCGACGCTGGCCTTTACGAACTTCAACTTCAATTTTCTGGGCGTGCGGGCCTTCACCAGTACCACCGACGTGAACTACCGGGTCACCAAGCGCCTTGGGCTCTTCGGCGGCTATCAGTTTACTGAGCGGCGGATCCGTTCGGTGGAACAGCTCAGCGACGAATTCTCGACCGGCAACGTGACCGCCGAGCAGACCAACCGGTTGCACACAGGTTTAGCGGGCCTTCGCTTCCAGCCGGTGAAGCCGCTCCAGATCAATTTGGACGGTGAGATTGGCAGGGCCGACCGGCCCATCTATGGGCTCAGCGAGCGAAATTTTCACTCGCTCGGGGCGCGCGTGCAGTTCAAGCACAAATCGTTGCAGTTGAGCGCGCAGGCGCGTAATCGTTATAATTTCAACTCGGTCTCTTTGTGGAGCCACAGTTCCAAGGGCCGGCAGTACGCAGCGAACGCCACCTGGACCCCCGCGGAACGGTTCTCCTTGGACGCCGGCTATGCGAAGATACACTTGGACACGTTGACCGGTTTGGCCTATTTTGCCAATGGCGGCGAAGTGACGAGCGACCGGTCGTGGTATGTCAGTAACATCCATGCGATGCATGTACTGGCGCGGGTGATGTTGATGAAGAAGGTGGACTTGAGCGCAGGCTACACACGGAATCAGGATTTGGGTGACGGCCGAACGGTCGCCGTCCCGGCGGCGGCTGCTCCTGGGACGATCGCCGGCTTTCTGCAAGCGCAGACCTTCCCCCTCCACTTCTCCTCGCCCCAAGCACGCATCTCCTGGCACTTCCATCCGAAGGTGCGGGCCAACTTCGGCTATCAGTATTACAGTTACCAAGAGAGATTTCTGGCGCAACAGAACTATCAAGCCAACACAGGCTATGTTAGTCTGCTGTGGGCGTTTTAACGAACCATGTTTTACGTCGCCACCATCGGCTTGCTGGCGATGGCTTTTTGGCTGATCGTCTTCCGTTTTACCGGCAAATCGGATTCCAATTGGCCGCTGATCTTTTGGGGCTTGGCCGCCGCACACGTGCAAACCTTTGAGGCGCTGAATCCTTACATGATCTGGTTCGGGGCCATCGTGGCCCTGTTTCTGCGTTTCGAGTTTCTCGGCCGGGCCTTTGTGCGGCTCTTTGTCATCCTGGAACTGCCGACGCTCTGCTATGTCGGCTGGCGATGCATCAATATCATCATGGCCGGCTAAAACCATGCGCTACAAAAACGCTTTCAGCAGCCGTAACTGAGACTCCCGAATGGTCGATTGCGCGCTGCCCAAGGCCGCAATGGTATCCTTCAACTCGCGAAACAACAAAGCGCGCTCCACCGCCTGCCGGATCACCAAGAGTAACTGGGCGTTATCCCAGGGCTTCTCTAAGTAGTGGAATAGCCCGACTTCATTAATCGCCCGGATCGCGCTCGCGCTATCGGCGTGGCCGGTTAACAGAACCCGGGTGGCCTCCGGTTGCAGCCGGCGCGCGTGGCCCAGTAACTGAATACCGTTCATTCCGGGCATCATATAGTCTGAGACGATTAAGTCCACCGGATGCGATTCCAGATACTCCACCGCCCGCGCCGGATTCGTAAAGCTCTCCACCTCGTGTTCCGCTTCGATCAGCAAAAGCGTGCGGATGCTGGTGAGCACCATGTCTTCATCGTCAACGAGCAACACCTTCGGTTTCCGGTTCACTTCCAAGCTAGGCTCCTTTAGTCCGTTGGTCCACCGGGATGCGTATATGAAATGCCGATCCCTGGCCATATTTACTTTCAAATTCCACGGTGCCGCGATGCACCCGCCGCACCGCATCGCTGACGATGGCGAGCCCCAGGCCCGTCCCGGTGCCAACGGGTTTGGTGGTGAAGGATTCCCGCAGCACCTTCGACTGATCTTCCGGGCGAATGCCACGGCCGGTGTCCGCCACCCAAATATGAACTTGAGTCCCCTCGCCGCGCGTGCCTACGGTGACGCTACCGGAGCTTTCAATCGATTGGGCGGCATTGGTGAGCAGATTCAGCAGGGCTTGGGCCAGTAAGCCGGGGTCGCATTCCACGGCCGGTAAAGGGCCGAAGTCGGTCTCGAAGCAGACACCGGTTCGAAAGCCGGTGGCGACTAGTTGCATCATCGATGCCGCCAGCTCATTCACATCCATCCGCTCGAACTCGGCTCGGTGGGCACGGGCCGCCGTCTTTAAACTCTTCACGACGCCCAGGATCCGTTCGCACGCCAGCCGATCGACGTTCACCAGATTGCGCAGCATGCCGAGGCGGTCATCCAATTCCGCGCCGGCGGTCTTTTCTAAATCCGCAATCAACCGCAGTTCCAGTTCACTATTGCTGGCTAATGCGGCGGCCGGCGTGCTGAATTCGTGCGCCACATTGGCCAACAGTTTCCCGAGCTCCGCGAAGCGTTGCAGTTCGATGAGTTGTTGCTCTTCAAGGGCCAGCCGCATTTAGCCAACCAGCCTCCGGAATCGTTTCACGAGCGTGGAAAATACGGCGGTGGCGATTTCGACGTTGTCGGACAGGACCTCAAAAAAGTCTTCGCGCCCGATCTTCAGCAGCCGCGTCTCTTCGAGGGTGGTCGCGGTGAGCGGCATGGGCTCGCTGTCGAAGAGTCCCCAGGCGCCGAGCACTTCATTTTGCTTGGCGGTGTGTACCGGCGCTCCATTCTGGCTCAGCTCGACTGACCCATCGAGCACCACATACAAAGCGTCCAGCGGCACCGATGGTTGAAGAATAATCTGCCCTCCTGGGTGCCGCACTTCCGTCGCAATCGAGGCCACCCTCGACAACTGGTCAGGATTCAGATTCTGCAATAGATCAACGCCTTCGAGGGCGATCACCCTTTCGACAACGTTCAGCTCAGCCACGACATTTGCTCCTTTCAAGCCAGTAACGCGGAGGCCGCCTGGGCCACCGCAGCGTTCTCGGGCCCACTCTGCTGGCCCGCGCGCACAATATCCGGCAACACCGCTCGCAACTGGCGCTCGCCGGCGGTAGCCATCGCGCAGGCCGCGAGCCAATGGTCGTTTGACCCCACGAGCGACCTGATGGCCGCTTCGGCCGTGGGCACTTCGATGCCGTAAAGATCGCGCCCATTCTTAGCCACTCGTTCTACGCCTTCGAAAAGCGGAATCACAAATTTCTTCAAATCGCGGTCCAAGGTGCTATCCAGATAATCCAGGGCGACGGTGATTTTCTCAGGCTGACGGCTACGGACGGCCAGAAACGCGCTATACATTTCGGCGGACGGGTAACGCAACGCCAGTAGGCGGAAGAGCCGGTCCTCGATCTGCTGCATTCTGGCTTCAATCGATCGCACCAGGAGCGAGGCGGCGGTCCGCGGCGTGCTCCAGCCGCGCAGGGCCACCAGAGAGGAGCCCATTTCGAAATAGCGTTTTGCTTCCAGACCAAGCTGCCGGAAAACGGCATCTTTTTTGAAGGCCAGGTTCGGCGCGGCCTCCCGTAAGCGGTTCAGGGCCTTCAACACCGCCAGCGAATCCGCGCCCCCGAGGGCCGCTATCAAAACATCGACGCTCTGCTGATCCCGAATCAGGCGCAAGACACGCGGGATGCGGCGGCGAATGGCTGCGGGCGTGGTGGGGTCGGCTAGAATGTCACCCAGTGCGCCACAGATGCGCGGTCCAAACGAACCCAATGATTCGGTGGCCGCGCCGCGCACGGTGCGGTCGCCCAAGAGCCGGATCAGCGTATCGAAATGACGGCGGTCGCCTAGGGTGCCCGCTGCGCGGCAGCTGGCCTCGCGCACGCCCGGGTCCGGGTCTTCGAGCAACCTTCCCAGCTGATGGTCCCCATCGCTTCCCCGCAACTGAATGGCCCGGGCGGCCAAGGCCCGGCGTTGCGGGTTAGGGTCAACGGCGGCCTGCGCGACCCAAGTTGGGGTGACGATCGTATCAGCCGCCGTCGAAATCAGATACTCCAACGCGGCCTGCTTCTCGGGCCCATCCCCCGCCACTTCCAGAGCCCGCTGGGCCGGCTCAAGCAATCCCGCATAGCGCGTGGCACCCGCCACTTCATATACTTTCCGGCGCAGTTCGACGGCCGGCGATTGCACTAACCCATTGAGCAAGGGCGCGACTTCATATTGCGCGGCTTCCGCCAACTGGCCCAACGCGTAGCTCGCTTGCCGGGGCGTTCCTTCCGTGAGTTGCCGTTCCAGAAGTTGGATGGTCCCCGCATCGGCTACGGCGAGGTGAACGCCGGATAGATCGAGCCGGCGGCTCGCCAGACGCTGGCGAATAGTCGACAAGTATGCGCGGCTGGCCAGTACCGAAAGCCCAATCCACAGGACGCAGAAGCCAATGACAAGCCCCGAAATCTGCCTCGCATTGGGCTGCTTACCAGGCGCGACAAAGAGCGCCGAAAACGCCATCAATACCAGTCCGCCAATGCCGCGGCCGAAGCGATCCATGAAAATATCGACGAATGCTTTGGTACGATTCTTGAGGCCCGCAGGCAGCGGGAGATACAACAGTTCCATGCCCGTCTTATTCAAGGTGTAGCGGGTGCCCGCTTCCAAGATCCGGACGACCGAGGCGACCGCCAGTTGCGGCATGACAATCAGGCACAGCGACGTGGTGCCGATCACCACCGGCATGATCTGCAACGTTCCTCCGACGCCCAAATGCCGCACGATGATGGCGGTGAGAAAGAACTGCATTACGAACGTCACCAGCGTTAAATAGAGGCCGAAGAAACTCCCCAGAAACGCCGTCAGGTCTTCCTTATTCGGGTAGGCGACCTTGGCCAGCGCGCTGAACTGATAGTCGATCATCACGTCGACGATGAACATCAATGTGATGATCCCCATAATTACTTGAAGGTGCTTGTGTTTGTGAATGCCTTCGAGAATATCGCTAAAGGCAAACTTCTCCTCCGACTCCGCGCCCGTGGCCGACTTCAGGTTGACGTTCTTGAGTGACGCCACCAGCATCAGCGCGCCAAAGGCCAGAATCACCATCACGCCGCTCGCTAACAGTAAATGCCGGGTTTCCACCATGCGCGCGACCAGGGCCGTGAAGCTGCCCCCCAATGAAGCACCGGCGACGGCACCCAGGCCTAGGATCCCGAATAGTCTTTTGGCCTCACGCGAATTGAAAACATTAGCCGCCACCAGCCACGCCTGCGAGACCAGGATGATACTGAATAGGCTAACCCAAATATTCAGGACGTAGAGCATCCACCCAAACTCGAATTGCAGAAGCCACCAAATCGCGACGAGACAAGAAAGCGCAATGCCAGTGGACCAATAGATCGCCACTTGTAGCGACGCTTTCACCGCCACGCGCGTGTAAAGGTAGGCCAGCATGCCGCCGCACACGGCGATCAAGACGTTGAGCAGCGGTAAACGGTCGATCTCGAATTTATTGAGAAACAGCGCCCGCGAGACCGGCTTCAGAATATAGTAAGCAAACAGCACAAACAGCATGTGCAGCGCCATCAAAAATGTTCGCGCCCGTTCTCCCGGGCGGACATCGTACACGCTTTGCCAAAAGAGTCGCACCCGGCGCATCGTCCGACATGATACCGTACCCCGAACGCAATCCACGATACAATCCGATCTCGTGGGCGTAAGTCAGGTAAGAAATTGGCTATTTCCGGTGACCGGCCCGGACGAAGGTTTCCATCAGGAGAGCCTTTCGCTCAGTGGCCGGGGTGCGCCATTGGCCGGAGCGTTGGAAATCGCCATCGGCCTGATGGGCCTGACGGGATTGCTACCGTGGCCTGCCGCCATCGCCATGATTGTTTTGGGTGCCCTGACCTTAGTGGCCACGCGTGTCGACGCTCTCTACGAACACGTCCGTACCGTCGTCGCCATCGGCTTGGGCTTGAGCGCATTGAGTGCGGTTCTCGCCGCTCAACCGGACCACAGCTTCGCGCCCATCGCGATTGCCATTCTGCTGCTCGCCGCGCCCGCCCTGGTGCCCCTGCTTCCTTGGCAGAGCATGCTGATGGGGACGGCCGTAGTGTTGGCCGCCGCCACGAACGGGCACGCCGGAGCCATGGCCCTGCTGGCAGCCGCCGCCACTTTCCTCACGGCCACCCTCTATGAGCAACGCCTCAGCAACTACCGCTCGTTTACCAATCTGCTGTACGCCTCACAGAATTTTCGCGACTTACAATCGCGGATGGTGCTCACCGAAAGCTCGGCGACCATGGTTCACCTTTCGGCTGCCCTGGCGCATGAATTAAGCTCCCCGATCGGCACGGTCTCGAGCGCCGTCGAGACCCTGCTGCTGCTCTCCGCGCGCCAAGCGCAAGCGCCCGCTGCGGAACAGGAACGGCTGCTGGCCCTCCAAACCGATCTTGGCCGATCCCTGCAGGATTCCATGGCGCGCTTAAAGAAAATCGTCAACCGCATCCAGCGTCTTTGCCACCTGGACGAAGCAGCCATGCAAAGCGCCGATCTGAACGATCTGCTGCGCGAAGCCGCCGCGCTGGTGATTCCTCAAGCGTCGAATTCGATCGATTTCTTATGGAATCTGCATCCGCTGCCCGAACTCCAGTGCCGCCCGCAACAGCTCACGACCGTCTTCTGGAGTGTGCTGCTCAATGCGGCCCAAGCGATCGACGGCGATGGCCGCATCTCCATCTCGTCGGCCGTGCGCGACGCCCGCGTGGAGGTGAGAATAGAAGACAATGGCCGTGGCATTTCCAGCGAACGTTTGGCGCACATCTTCGACCCGGTCTTTAACATCGCCGACAGCCGCGTTTCCACGGGCAATTGGAGCCTTTTCACCTCCCGGCAGTTCATCAAGAACCATGGCGGGGAACTAAGAATCAAAAGCCTGGCCGGCCAAGGAACCACCGTTACTCTTTACTTACCATGCGCATCCTCACTCTGATCGTCCTTCTCGCGGCCCAAACGGCCCGCGCGCAAGATGCCTTTTCGGGCGTCGAGCGCATCGTGGCCGTGGGCGACATCCATGGCGACCACGAAGCTTTTCTGGCGATCCTGCGCGACGCGGCGCTCATCGACCAGAAGTCCCGCTGGTCCGGCGGGAAAACTCACCTGGTGCAGACCGGTGACTTGCTGGATCGCGGACCCGATTCCCGAAAAGTGATGGAGCTGATGCTGGCGCTGGAAAAGCAGGCGGCGAAGGCCGGCGGGCGCGTGCATACCTTGATCGGTAACCACGAAGCGATGAATATGTACGGGGATCTGCGCTACACATCGGCGGGAGAATTCGCGGCCTTTAAAACGGGCGATTCCGATAGGGTGCGGGACTCGTTCTGGGAGCAGGAATCGAAGGGCATGCCGCGCCCGCCCTCGGCCGAAGAGAAAAAGAAGTGGGAAGCCGAACACCCCCTGGGCTGGGTGGAACACCGGATGCAGTTTGGCCCGGAAGGCGTCTACGGTAAATGGCTGCGCAACAAGAACGCGGTGGTCAAGATCAATGACAGCGTCTTTCTGCATGGTGGCCTGAGTGCGAAATTCGCTGCCCTGAGCCTGACGCAGATGAACGCGGCCATTCGCGCCGAACTGAAAGACGTCTCACAACTTAAAACCGACAACTCAATCCTCACCGACCCTGACGGGCCGCTCTGGTACCGCGGACTCGCTCAGGATAGCGGCCCCGGTATCCTGGCGCTCGCCGTCCGGCTAACGGAGTCGCTGGGCGTGCAGCGCATTGTCATTGGGCACACCCCCACCCCCGGTGCCGTGCTGCCCCGGCTGGGCGGACGGGTGGTCTCCATTGACGTTGGGATGTCCGCTTACTACGGCAGCCATCGCGCTTGTCTGGTGATCGAAGGGGATAAGCTCTACGCGATGCATCGCGGCCGAAAAATTGAACTACCCTCGTTGTCATCGGAGGGCGGCGGGGCGGCAGCGTATCTGGCTTACGTGAAACGCGTCGCGGCGCTCGAAAAGCCAGGGTCGCTGCTGATGAAATATGCGGCTCAAGTGGAAGCGCAATTGGCCGGTAGCCGGTAGTTATTGCGCCGGCAGGAATTGGTATAACTTAGCCGGGTCCATCTTTTCGAAGTGCGCGACGATCAGATTGCGCCGCGCCATCAGCCCTTTGATTTGGGTGGCATTCAACCATTTTCCAAGTTCGCGCTTCACGTCGGCCTCGTTTAAGCGCTTTAACCGCGCCAGCAATTCGGTGTCGCATCGTTCCAGCGCTTTGACATCCTGTAACTTTTCGTGCATCCGGAACGCGCGGGAATGATCGATCATCCATAGATTCCAATTCTTGTCGTAGAGCATGTTAGTCGCGTTACGATCCATGTTGTAAATAAGCTGATCGAAGACCTTCATGATCAGATATTGCCGTGACCAACGGTCCTTATCGGGGGCCGCCGTCTTTTTCTTCAACCGGTCCGCCTCATCCATTTGAATGTCGTCGATCCACCACGTGTAAGATGCCTTCTTGCCTTCGTAAGTGCGCTCCACCGACACGGGAATCATCGCCTCTAAGCCCAAAAGACGCCCGAGCCGGTAACCCGCCAGATTGAGCATGTAAGAGTCCTGAAAGTTAAACTCGGTGCCGGTCAACCCTTCGAACTTGGGTTTCGTCTCATCGATCGTTTGAATACTCGCGTCATGCGTAATGGCACCATCCGTCATGGTAGCCCGCGTCGTGCCAGTAACTCCTTTCTTCGCGCCATGAGTCGTCTTAATCGTGGCCTTTTGGAGAAACGTCTCCTGTTGCTCCACGGTGAGTACCGGAATGCCTTGAGCAAAGACCGAGGGCAAAACAAAAATAATGGCCAGCAGTGTTCGTCGCATAGCCTTAGAAGCTAGCACAACCTGATCTTGGAATCCAGGGCCACCAAGCCCACCAGCTTCACGCGGTCAGAGCGTTAGTGCAGCCGATGCTGCCAACAGTACTTGCCGCCTGCTTCGGCCGGGCGCGTGCAGCGCTTGCCGTCGCGAGTGAAGGAGAGGCAACGGACGGTAGACTTTTTGACGCTGCCGTCCGGGGCGGGGGCCTCTTCGCGCCAAGAAGTGAGCGGCGGAGCAGGCGGATCCGCCAACCGGGACTCTTCGAGCAATTGGAGGTCAAGCTCCAGTGCCGACAGCTTGGCCTTCACCTCGGCCATTTGCCGGAGAATCGTCGCCCGGCGCTCCAGATACTCCTTTTTCGCGCTCGAAACCGGCGGGGTTTGACCGTTAGCGAAAGCCAGCAGGAGTATGGAAATAATAAGCGCGTGGAGTCTCACATAGATAAGTGGATCGAGCGGGCGAAAGTTCTCACTTATTTTTTCTGGCGCGTTGATATTCGCCACACAATGGACCCCGGCTCTGCCAGATATACTCGCTAAAGCATGCCAACCGCCATCAAAATTCTCTTGCTCACCGTCCTGGCGCTTTTCGTTTTCGCACAGCCGCCAGGCCCCGTCTCGGGGCGTGACGCGATTAAAGGCCCCTTTAAGGGCGTCACCACCAACGGGGATCTGTCTCCCGGGCTCTTCAAGGTAAAGTCAACCGGCGTCACCACTGCGCCCGTGCGCCGCGCCGCCGAAGCCTTCCTGGCGGGGCTGACGGAGCCTCAGCGGGCTAGGACGATGTTTCCAGTGGACGACCTGGAATGGCAGCTCTGGGACAATCGCCACTTCGCGGCACGGCAGGGCGTGGGCTTCACCGGGATGGATCCTAAACAACGGGATCTTGCCTTCGGCCTGCTCGGTGCCGCCCTGAGCGCCAAGGGCCTCAAACTGACCCAGGACATCATGAAGTTAAATGGCACCCTCGCCGAACTCACCAAGGATTCGCGCCAATACGGCGAATGGCTCTACTGGATCACCATCATGGGCAAACCCTCTACGAAGGAACCCTGGGGCTTCCAACTCGACGGCCACCACGTCATCATCAACTACTTCGTCTTAGGCGACCAGGTCGTGATGACCCCCGTCTTTATGGGTTCCGAACCCATTCGCGCCGAGAGCGGTAAGTTCAAAGGCACTGAGGTGATGCAGCCTGAACAAGATAAAGGGCTGGCCATGATTGAGTCACTTACAGAAACTCAGCAGGCTGCGGCGCGCATCAAAAGCGAAAAGGGCCCCTCGAATAACCTCTCCGAAGCTTACAAAGATAACCTCGTTCTCGACTATGCCGGGCTCCCGGCCGCGAAGATGACCGGCGCGCAAAAGAAGTTACTCCGTGACTTGATCAATGAGTATACCGGTAACATGGCGGAACCTCATCGCCGCGTGCGCATGGAAGAGGTCGACAAGTATCTCGACCGCACTTACTTCGCCTGGATCGGCGGCGCGCAACCTCCGAGCGTGTTTTACTACCGCATCCATAGTCCGGTGGTGTTGATCGAGTTCGATCATCAGGGGCCCGTCGCGCTGAGCCGTGATCGCACGCCGACCCGTAACCATATTCACACCGTGGTCCGCACGCCGAATGGCAACGACTATGGCAAAGATCTATTGCGGCAGCATTACGCGCAAACCGCGCATGCCCAGTAAGTGCGGAGCTATGGGCGGCGATAGACAATACGCCCGTCAAATATCGTGGTCATGACGCGGATTTCGTGTAACTTCATCGGGTCAATCTTGAACGGGTCCTGTGACAAGACGATCAGGTCGGCCAGCATTCCTGGTGCCAGCCGGCCTTTTTGCGCTTCCTCAAAACTGGCGACTGCGCCCGCAGCGGTGTAGGCCCGCAGAGCCATTTCCAGCGAGACTCGCTCCGTGGGGATCCAGCCGCTTTCCGGCTTGCCTTCGATCGTCCGGCGGTTGACCGCATTGTGGATGCCCCGCATCGGATTGAAGCTGATACACGCGGGCCAATCGGACCCGAACGTTACCCGCGCCCCGGCGCGTTCCAGGGTCCGCCAGGCGAAGGCATGCGACAAGCGCTTCGGGCCCACGGCTTTGCTCCACACGTCCACCGTGCCAGGATCGGCATGAATGGGCTGCATCACGGCCAAGACCCCAATTTCGGCGAAGCGCGGGATGTCGGCGGGATGAACGACTTCAATGTGCTCGACGCGGAAGCGCCGGTCCTGGTGCGTCTGATGGAAGCGCAGTCCGTTGCGCCTGACGGCCATTTCAAATCCATCCAGCGCCATCCTCACGGCTCGATCGCCGATAGCATGGGTGTAAATCTGCAACCCCAAACGATCGGCCCGCACGCACATGTCGTTGTAATCTTCGGCGGTCCAATTGGGTTCGCCGCTCGTCGATGGCCGGACCGCATAGGGCGCGAGCATGGCCGCCGTGTAGCCTTCGATCACTCCGTCGAGCATCATCTTGATGCCCACGACGCGCAAGGTATCGTCCGAGTATTGGCGCTTCAACGCCGCATAGTCGTTCAGCGGCGCGTCCTTGTTGCTCACCGAAATGGCGAACGAAACGCGCGCCGTCTGCTTACCGCGCTTTCTCGATTCGTCGTAGAGCGCAACGGCTTCGGCATCGCCGCTCGCATTCTGCAACGACGTCACGCCCAAGGATGCCGCCAGCTTGTAGCCTTCTTCGAGGGCGGTGAGACTCGCTTCCCGCGATGGCTTCGGGACATGCCGCGATACCAGCGACATGGCCCCTTCCTTCAGATAACCGGTCGGCTCGCCGGTGAGCGCATCGCGCTCCACTTCGCCGAAACCGGTATAGTTGCTACGCCCTACTTCGCCGATTCGCAAGGCTCGTGAATTTGCCCAACCCGCGTGGCCGTCGTAGGCGCGAATGAAGGCTGGCCGATCCTTCACGGCGGTGTCGAGGTCCTCTTTTGTCGCTAAGCGCCCTTCCGCGAAACAGCCATACTCCCAGCCGGAGCCGGTAATCCAATCGAGCTGAGGGTGACTTTCCGCATAATCGCAAATGCGTTTCTGCATCTCCTCCACGGTGCAGGCCCCGGTAAGATTTACCTCATTCAGCCCGCGCGCTCCTCCTAGGAAATGGACGTGCGCGTCGTTAAAGCCGGGCATCGCGAACTTGCCGCCCAAGTCGATCACTCGGGTCTTCGGCCCCGCCAGCCGCACGATTTCCATGCCGCCCACGGCCGAAATCCGCTGCCCATTGATCGCTACAGCCGCCGCCCAGGGTTGCTGCGGCACGCCCGTCCAGACCCGGCCGTTTTTGAAAATCAAGCTCGGTTGCGCGAAAGCAACCGCGGCGACACTCAGACAAAGTAACCAGCGCATCATGTTGAACTATTATCGCGATTCAGCCGCGTCCGGCAAGTACTGACTCAATTTGCCGCTAAAAAGTACGGGTCAGCAGATTATGTTGGTCGTTTTTCAGCTTAGCGATGGGAGCGTCTAGCCAACCGAAACGCTCATAGAACCACAGAGCGTAATCCAAAGCGAGTTCGGCGCTGTTTCCAACGAGTTCGTCCACCGGAATCTCCCGCGAATACTCCAGGTAGGGTTGCGATGCGAAGTAAGCCCCGCTCCAGAATGGAGCACCACGCTTCGTCAGCAACCTACCACCGATTCCCATCATCCCGATTTTCACCGACATAGATGAATCCAGGGCGGTTCGTTGAGCGAGCCGGGACGAAAACTCAAAGATCTCGGTGGTCGTGTAGAGCAGTTCAACCACATCGACCACTCCGGACGCCCTCGTTCCGGGCGCTAGTATGCGAGCCTTCTCAAGGGCATACTCCAGCGCTTTTGGCCAACTATTTTCATTTAACGCGAAGACTTGAGCAAATTGACCGCTCTGAAATAGCTTCCAGTACTCGCGCTCCCCAGCGAAATCGCACCACGACGAGATCCAGTCCGATCCCTGTCCGCGATTCTCCCGGTCAACCTGGGGGTAATCCGCTCTTAAGTGGACCGAGCACTCTTCCATGCTCTTCCACGCGTCCTTCAGCGTGGGGATGCGATCTGGCTTAAACGAAGTGGGATGAATCACAACATGCCAATGCGCTTCGGCTTTGATCGCATCGCGGAGTTGTTCTGCCGTCTCGCTCAAAACGGTACTCATAGGCCCTCCCTTTGTTTGGCGAACTTCGCCGCATCACTTTCTTCATCATCCCCCAACTTCAGGCCCGCACGACGGGCGCGCTGGACGAACGCCTCGACCCCGCGATCAATGGCCCGGTCCAAGATGTCTCTCATCTCAAAATGGCTGTTCACTTTCGCGGTTTCCGGGATGCGAAAAGAACGGAAATAAAATGCGCCATTTTCCAGGCCCTTGTGGTCGCCTTTGCACAGGACGGGAAATTGATCAAATTCCTGAATAACCAGCATGCCAAACGACTTGCCGTCTACAACATCTGTATACCATTCCACCGCGACCGGCGGGTCCGCACAGGCGTTGATCGCCGCTTTGATGTCGTCGGATTTGTAGGTTGTTAAGTCCGATTCCGACATCCCCGTTCGCGAGAATTCGGTCCCGAGTTCGGACATTCCGATGACAATGATTCCGCCGTCCCGAACATTCGACATCGCTAAGGTGGTTCGAATCAGCTTTGTCTTTAGCTCGCTCCATGTTGCCGATTGCTTGTACTCAAGCCTTTGAGACTCTCGCCCTTCCTCGATCGCTTGGCTGAGTAGTTCTAGCGGAGACATAATGTGGTGGTGGTCTAGCCCAAGGCTTGCGATAAGTCGGCGATGATGTCTTCCGCCGCTTCGATCCCCAGCGAAAGGCGTACCAGATTGTCGGTAATCCCTAGCCGCGCACGCTGCTTGGGCGGGACATCGCGGTGCGAAGCCACGAGCGGATAGAGGCACAACGTATGCACGTCGCCCAAGCTGGTGGCGGGCACCACCATGCGCAGCGCGTCCATAAAGCGAAAGACATCGGGCTTTTCGGCACCGCGAATCGCGAAACTCACCATCGCGCCGTACATGCCAGCCGGAAACAGCCGGTCAATCACGGCGCGATCCGGATGCTGGGGATCGTCCAAATAAATTACTTTTTCCACCCGCGCATCCTGCCGCAGCCAAGCCGCGATGGCCGCCGCATTCTGACACTGCCGCTCCATACGTAAAGGAAACGTCTTGATGCCGCGCATAGTAAGGTACGCTTCGAACGGCCCGATTACCGGGCCATAGGTCCGCGACAACTGCCGGATTAACGGTTCATGTTCGGCGTCGTAGGTGACAAGACCGGCTAACACATCGCCATGCCCTCCCAGATACTTGGTACCCGAATGCACCACGAGGTGGGCGCCATGCTCCAAGGGACGCACCAGCATGGGCGTGGCGAACGTATTGTCCACCATCAATACGCAATCGGCCGCCCGGCAGAGGCGGCCTAATTCATCCAGATCGGCGACACGCAAAGTGGGGTTCGAGACGGTCTCCATCAGCAGCACGGCGGGCTTCACGGCGGCCAATGCTTTCTCCACCGCGGCCAGATCGCAGATATCGACGAAGGTGGTGATGGTGCCGAATGGCTCCATCACTTTGGTCAACATGTTGATGGTTGCGCCGTACAACTGGCTCGCGCACAAAATGCGCTTCGGCCGGTCAAGCAGCGCGGCATGCAACGCCAGATGCAGCGCGGCCATGCCCGAGCCACAAGCGATCGTCCCGTGGCCGCCTTCCAGCGCGTTCACCAGCTCTTCCAGCGCCGCCACCGTCGGGTTGTCGTAGCGTAAGTAAGAGTAGCCGTGCTCTTCATGCGCGAAAATTTTATCGACGGTTTCGGACGTGTCGTAAAAGTAAGTCGACGACAAATGAATGGGGGTGGTCGATGGCGTATAGTCACGCCGCTTTCCACTGCCTTCGCCCGCCCGTTTCCGGTCACCGGCGTGAACCGCTTTTGAATAAATATTCACGATTTCCGCTTCCAACGGGCACCGTCTTTTGTATCCTCCAGCACTACGCCCATCGCCAACAACTCGGCCCGAATCTCGTCCGAACGCGAGAAATTCTTGTTCTTCTTCGCCTGTGACCGCTCGGCCACCAGCGCGTCGATTGCCGCATCGGCGAGCCCGCCCTCGGCCACCGTGGGCTTCAACGCTTCAAACACCTGGTCGAAACGCTCCAGCACCCGCCGCGCGCTCGCGACATTGCCGGACTTAAAGTCGCCCGCATCCATCGCCGAATTCGTGTCGCGGACATATTCGTACACGGCCGCTAGCGCCTCGGCCGTGTTCAAGTCGTCATCCATCGCCGCGTCGAAATCGGCCAGCGCCTTTGCCGCGCGCGTCTCCAGTAACTCACTTACGCCCTCTGGATGTTTGTCCGTATCGACGCGCAAAGCATAGTTACGCAGCCGCTCAATAGAAGTAGCCGCGGCTTTCAATCCATCGAAGGAGAAATTCAGTTTCTTGCGATACGGCACCGAGGCCAAAAGATAACGCAGCGTCTCTGGCGCGTGCCCCATCTCCATCAATTCCCGCAGCGTGTAGATGTTGCCCAAGCTCTTGGACATCTTCGAGAAGTCCATCAGCAGATGTTCGCAATGCAGCCAGAATCGGGCAAAGGGCTTGCCACTGCAACCCTCCGACTGCGCAATTTCGTTTTCGTGATGCGGAAAGAGCAGATCGATTCCGCCGGCGTG
>JANLPT010000186.1:0-7298 GCA_031367405.1 Bryobacteraceae bacterium | reverse complement strand
TTGAGGCTCCTTGGCCGCCACGTTCGTGAATTCGCCTGCATCCTTGGGTAAATCGAACAATTTCACATAACGCCCCGGCTTCGGTTGCTCCGTCTCATACCCATCGGTGCGCGCCCGCTTGCCCGACCCAAAGATCAGCTTCCATTGCTCGTTCATGACGAAGCATTCCTCGTTTTCCAGATACTCACTAAACACATGGTCGCGCGGCTTTGAAACCGAGCGCCCCTCCAGATAGTGCCGTAAGGTCTGCCCATGCCGCACCGGCAACGCCTCCACGCCGAGTAAGTCAGTGAGAGTGTGCGGCAAATCAATGTGCTCCGTCAGACCCTGCACCGTCCCCTGCCGGATCTTCCCCGGCCAACGCATCATCAGCGGCACGTGCAATGCCGGTGTATAGCCACAATGCTTCTCAAACCGGCCATGCTGGCCCAGCGAATAACCATGGTCCGCCAGATAGACGACCAAGGTATTCTCTTCTAATCCATGTTTCTTGAGTAAGTCGAGTGCGCGCCCCACATTGCGGTCTAAAAATCTTACTGACGTGTAGTAAGACGCAATAATCCCCTGCTTGTCCTCCGCACTTAAATCCCGAAAGATCAACGGAATCTGCCCCGCATCCTCCGGGCCTACTCGGGGCACGGGGAAACGTCGCGGATTAAAATGCTCACGATCCTCTACCGGAAAATCATAAGGAGAATGCGGCTCTTGAAAACTCAGCCACAATGCAAATGGCTGCGGGCCCCCGGCCCCCATAAACTCATCGGCCAGCTTCAACTGATACAGCGACTTCATCTCCGCTTCCACGCGCGCAAATGGTAGCTGGTCCGCATTCAGCCAGATCCGCGCCGGATCCTGAAAGGGCCGCCAGGCCGGCTTGGCCCTGACCCCCTGGGGCAGGGGACTCGGCTTCACCGCCGCCATCCACCCGCGCTGCACTTCACCCTCCGTCTGACAGTAATCGAAGCCATGCAGGCCCGCCCGTCCCGGTTGGTTGAAGTGCATCTTGCCGATGACGCCGGTACGGTAGCCGGCTTGCTTCAACTGCCTGGCCACCGTAGGCTTCCCGCTCGAGAGTGCCGTCTTCAAAACGGTGACGCCCGCCGCATGCGGCAGTTGACCGGTTAACAGACTCTGCCGCGATGGCGTGCAGACCGGCGAATTGCAATAGTGCCGCGCAAACCGCGTTCCCTCGCTCGCCAAACGATCCAAATTCGGCGTTTCCGCCAGCGCGTTTCCATGCGCCCCCAATACGTAGCCGGCGTGATCGTCCGCGATGATGTATAAAAGGTTGGGCCGGCGAGGAGCCTGATATGCCGCCCCGCCAAAAGCGGCCAAAACATTCCGGCGAGTGGTCATGCTCTAAAGAGTTTAACGCTTCGAAGGCAACAACACTTGCGCTAAAACGTGGGCCGGAATCGCGGCCAGATGCGCATCGCGGTGTACCAATCGATACCCGCGCGAAATGGCCGCCCCGGCAATCAACGAGTCCGCCGTTGGAATCCGGCCGCCGGCGGCTTTTCGCAACTCAAAGGCACGCTCGGCCACCTCGCGATTGATATCCACCGTTCCCGCCACGGCCTCAGCATAAATTTGCAACACTGCCGGAGCATCGCTACTGCCCTGAAGCTTTACTCGAAGCTCAAACCACGTCACCGCAGCCACGTACCCGCTTTTGCTGGCGAGGATCTCATCCACTTCGCCGGCACCCGGCTCTCCAAAGCAATGCGCCAGCAAAGCGGACGTATCGAGCAGGTACACCTACAGCATTTCCTCCGCGCGCTCGGCGATCAGTTCTGCGATCAGATCCCGGCCTTTGAAATGCCCGGCCTTCATCTTCCGCCCCAATTCCTGCGCCCGATCCAGCATCTGCCGGATGCTTGGCTGGACGTGGATCACAATGGTCCCGGGAGTCTCGCCACGGCTCCAATCGAAGCGCGCGCCCGCCTCCAAACCCAGCTCCCGTGTAATCTCTACGGGCACGGTTACTTGATTCTTTCCGGTCAAGGTGGTTGTCATATACTTGATTATACACTATCAAGTATTCCCTGCACGCTCAGCTATCGGAAGCGAAGCCGTAACGCTCTGCCGTCAGCAAGCCCCAGCGCCAAAACCGTTGCTCTTGCCGCACCAACCCGGCCCGCGAGAGATCTAAGGGGTAATCCGGAATTTGGCGAGCCCGCAAGCCCGTGGTGACGGCGAAGAATGAGTACATTGCCGCCAGCCAGACTTGGGCGTGCCACCGGCGCAGCCCGGCATCCGGCAAATGAAAGTCGCCTACCAGCCAACAGCCTTGGCGATCCAGCAATTGCACCGCGGCCGGAATGAATTGGCGCGCCTCTTCGGCGGTTAAGCAATCCAGAAAGAAATTCGTGATGATCGCATCGTAGGTGATCGGCGGCAACCCTCGCAGGGCATCCTGCGGGAAGAACCGGACGCGGGGCGAGTCGCGAGGCAGGATCCGGGCGCGGGCTAAAGCCAGCATCCGCGCGCTCGCCTCAACGACGTCCACGCGCGCTTCCGGATTGTGCGCGAGCAGCCGCGCCAAAAAACGCCCGTCGCCTTCGCCCAAAATCAGAATGCGCTGTGCGGTTGACGCCGCGTCCAATAAACTGAACCGGCAGCGTTCCAGCGCGCGGCCAAAGGCCAGATACTCCAGCGTGCGATATACGCCGGCCAGCGGATCCGCATTCATAGCAGCAACAGCGGTGGCACCAGCAGCACCGCATCCACTAACACTCGCCGCGCTGGGGAACTGACGCGGGTGCCCAGGGCGTAGATCACCGACAACGCGGCAGCCGAAAGGGCAATCGCATAGGACCATTGGCCCGGCCACAACACCGGCCAGAGGAACGCCAACGCCGGCACCCAGCCCAAGTACCAGCGGCCCAACCGCAGGCCGGTGGCACCTTCCCCAAACTCAATGGCCACCAGATTCGCCAGGCACAGCAGGAAGAACGAAGCCGCCGCCGGCAGCAAGCTCAGCACGGGCGCTGCCGTTCGCGTGAAAGCCACCAGAAATGTACCGGCCATGAACAGCAAAGCCACCGCCGCTTCCTTGGGAAAAAGCGGTATTTTCGCATGGGGCGTCATTCCGTGCAGCGCCAAAAAATAGAGGCTCACCCCGGCCAAGGCCAGCAACCCGGTCCGGAATACGGCCGGGTGCAGTTCAAAGAGAATCAAGGTCGCGTCGGTGACGAGGATCATCGCCGCAGCCACGCATGCGCCAAACCGATGCTGGCGGTAGAACTGATGGCGTTCCGGTTCCGCCGCCCGCGCGGGACGCCGTGCATCCAGTAGACGGTCAACGATGTAGATCAGCCAGACCGTCAGGAAGAGGATCACCCGCGCCACCACCCGCAACGGCGTACCGCTCCACTCGGCCAGCAGCGCTTGCCACGCCACCGCCACCAAGGGCGCATCCAAGCTGAGCACGTTCGGTAGCAGCCAAAACGGTATGCCCTTCATGCCTTCTATTTTGACATTCAACTTACTTGGGCTTCGCAAACCCATGGGGCGCATGACAGGCGGCGCAGGAGACCTTGCTGACTGCGGAAGTGCCAGCTGCGGCAGGCTTCGCCGCACAAGCGGCCGGTAGCGTGGCATGGCAACTTTGACAGCGTGCGGCCATCGCGGCTAAAGGACGTAAGGCATGGTTGCCATGACAAGTCGCGCATTGGGCCGACTTACTCCCGGCCGCCAACACCGCCGCATGCCGGCTGGTTTCGTAACTCTTGCGCTCGGCCAGATGGCAGCTGCCACAAAGCACCGGCACCTGTTCCCGCGTCGCCACTTTGTCTGGGGCGGCACCTCCGGCCGCCAAGCGGTGCTTCTCGCTGGCACCGTGGCAAGCGTCGCAACTGACGTTTTTCTTGAAGTGCGGATGGCTCTCCACGTCACTGGCCGCCTCCGTATGGCAGGGTTGACAGAGCTGATGCACTTGCCCACTGACGGCCAAAGCCCACAGGAAAACCAAGCCCTTCATGCCATGTGTTTCCGCACCAGACGCCGCGTGATCGTCCCCAGGTTTGGCTGGCCCGCCAGCGCCATCGCCAGCTTGAGTTCGGCATTCAACATCCACATCACGCGTTCGACACCGGGTTGGCCAAACGCTCCCAAGCCCCACAAAGGTGCGCGCCCCACTAAGACGGCCCGGGCGCCCAAGGCCAGCGCTTTCAAGATGTCGTTGCCCCGGCGAAGCCCGCCATCCACCAGGACCGGGATGCGTCCGGAGACCGCTTCGATGATGTCGGGCAACGCATCGAGTGTGCCGATGGCACCGTCCAACTGACGTCCGCCGTGATTGGAGACGCTGATTCCCGAAGCTCCGCGCTGCACCGCCAATTCGGCGTCTTCCGGTGCGAGGATGCCTTTCAGAATAATGGGCAAGTTACTCGCGCTGCGCACCCAGTCAATATAATCCCAGGTCAGGTTGGGCGTGTGCGGCAGCCACATGGCGGCCAAAGCGGGATTGATCATCTTACGCGGCGGGTCACCCGGCTTCGGCGCACCGGTCCGCATCATGCCATAGTCGAACCGGTTACGATTGTTGCGATCGCGATTCGACTGATAGGCATTGTCGACGGTGAGCACAATGGCCTTGCCGCCGCCATCTTCGGTACGCTTGGCAAAGTTGACGGCCGCCGCTTTGTTGGGCTGGCCGATCCCATTGATCCACCATTGCAAGGGCTCGCCCGCGTCGAGGATCTTCTTGGCACCGGTGGCCGAGCAGAGCAAAGTCTTCGAGTTGAGCGCCGCGCGCGCCACGATCTCTTCGGCCCCGGGCATCACCAAATCCTTCCCGCCGGTGGGCGAGATGATGATGGGCGAAGCCAGCTTCAATCCGAACAGGTCGAGCGAGAGGTCGACGTTGGTGACATCGACCATGACGCGCGGCACCAGGTCCCAATGGCCGATGGCCTCGACGTTGGCGCGCAAGGTGCGTTCGTCCTCCACGCCACCGGCGATAAAGTCATACGCCATCCGGTGTAACTTGCGCTTCGCCACCTCTTCGAACTCGTGGACGTTGATGGGTCCTTTGACATCTTCATCCATCACGCCGGCTTGGACGAGCGGCGAGGCTGCCACATGGGCGGCAAAAAGAGTAAGGGCAGTGCGGCGATTCATCACTTTGCGATCATATCGCGGTTGCGGAGAGCGGTTGGCAGTGATACTCTACCGGACATGACCAAGAGTTCCCGTATCCTACTCGCTACCGGCTTTCTAGCCGCTTTCACCGTTTTCGCCATCACCGAAGCCGAGCTTGGCACGGCCATGAAGGCAACTCAAAAATCCATGGGCGTTTTGAAGACTGGTAAGGTCGGCCCCGACGCTGAGGCGGCGGCCATGACGATCCAGAAGAGCATGACCGCCGGTGCCGCGTTTTTCGCCGAGCACAAGATGACGGAAGCCGAAGAGTGGTCGAAGGCCGCCGCGAAGAGCGCCGGCGAATTGGCCGTCGCGGCCAAGGCTAACGATGAAGCCGCCGCCACCGCTGCCTTTCGCGGTGTGGCCACCAGTTGCAAGACCTGCCACACGAGCTATCGCGAGCAGTTAGCCGAAGGTGGATATAAGGTGAAGATGGCCCATTAGGGCGTCGTTCGCGATTGATTCCTGAAAAGCCCCGTGTCCTGCAAAAGGACACGGGGCTTTTGCTTGCGGTTCGTGCCCACGGGAAGCGGGCTTATTGCCATATAATTTTCCAGTTTCGTCGAATGTTGTCCCGATGAAAAAGGCGTGAATCACCGTGAATCACCGTGAATCACCGTGAATCACCGTGCCGGCTGGTTTGCTGCGGCAGCGTGCCGCATGATTTTTCATGACGCGCCCCGCCCGTTGGCGACTCCGTGCGAGGCCCCAACAGTCAGGCACAAATCGAGCCGCGACCGGAGGGAGCGGGCCACGACTAGCTCCCGAAAATGATTGGCCAACTTTGTCGTGGCCCGCTCCCTCCGGTCGCGGCTCGAGTGCTTTTCCAGTTTTATTGAAATTAAAGGACTTATGAGTATGCATCATAAGCGGCTCCTGCTCAGACTGCGACTGTTCATGGCAAAGCTGTCGGATGGGGCTATTGGCTTTGCAGCGGAACGTTCGTGGGCACTGCCGGGGCATTTCGGTGAGTCCTCGTTTGAGGCTGACGAAACTCTGACGCGGAAAGGAAAAGGGCCGCCCCGCAGGACGGCCCTTTTTGCTTGATTTGTATCTAGCAGAGTGACATCCCCTCCCTTACGGTCGGGGTTCGTTACTAGACTAGAAGGCGAAGCGCAGACCAAACTGCATGTTGCGCTCGCCACCCTTGCCCGTCACGCGACCGAAGGTCGCGTTGTTCGGGTTGCGATCAAGACCACCACCCGTCGAACCGCCCCAGTTGGGATGGTTGACGAAGTTGTAGCCGTCGGCACGGAACTGCACGTTCACGCGCTCGCCGATCCGGAAGTTCTTGAAGGCCGAGAGGTTCCAGTTCTGGAAGCCCGGGCCATAGATGTTGTTCCGCAGACGGTCCTTCACGAAGGTACCGGCCGCCGGCTGCGAGTAAAGCGTCTGCCGGCCGGCCGCGTTCGGCTTCACGTCAAAGTAGTAGGTGCCCGTTTCACCAGGATTGGTGAACTGGCCCGTGGTGGCGACGTTGCCATTGATCTGCCAGATCTGCGAGCCGGACCCGGTACCCACACCCGCGAAGTCGTCGCCCGTGGCCACGGTACCGGGATTGCCAGTCTGGAACTGGGTAACGCCCGAAACCTGCCAACCGCCGAGCAACGCGCGATTCACGCCCTTGGCGCTCTTGAAGAACGGCAACTCGTAGATGAAGTTGATCACCGCGACGTGCCGCGTGTCGAAGTCCGAAGGTCCCCACAGGGCGGACGCGTCAAAGGCGTTCGGGATGATGTCCCGTTGACCAGAGCCGGCGTCGGAAGACTTGGCAAAGGTGTATGCGAAGCCATAGCTAAAGCCTTTCGAGAAGCGGCGATTCAGACCCGCTTGGAAGCCCTGGTAGAAAGACGTCGACTCGTTGTTGGTGATGCGGATCGGGCCAAAACCCTGGTAAGGGCGAAGCGCATTGTTGTTCACGCCGGGGTTGGCCTGAATGGTGCCCGGCTGTAACTGGTTGATGTTGCGTTCGCGCTGGGCGTGCAGGCCCTTGCGACCCACATAGCTGATTTCCAACACGGTGTTGAAGCCGAGTTCACGTTCGACGGTCGCGTTCCAGTTCCAAGCTTCGGGATTCTTGAAGATCTTGTCCTGGGTATTGATCGAGAGCGGGAAGCTGGCTGTGGAGCCACCGCCAGGGTTATCGGCGACGC
>JANLPT010000272.1:0-5625 GCA_031367405.1 Bryobacteraceae bacterium | reverse complement strand
GATCAGCGTCGCTAAGGAAGATGCGTTGTTTGTCATTGCCGCGCTGGGTGATATGCAGCCAGTATCCGGGCGGGGCGAAGCGGTTTTTTCGAGCCAATGATAGAAGCCTCCGTTGAATAGTGGGTTCCGGAGGCGAAAGTTCTCATTTATTTTTGCGGAAAAATATGAGCGGAGGAGGCTCGGGTACTTTGGATTGGCTGTAATTGTATGATGGCAAATGGGTTAGCGGAAACCCCAGGGATGCCCGGGGATGCCCCCATCCATGGTTCCCATCCATGGGGATGCCCCCATCCATGGGGATGCCCCCATCCATCCGCCATCCATCCGGGGATGCCCCCATCCATCAGCAACAAAACCGACTAAACCAGAGTTACTTCGTAGCGATGTTGGAAGGCCGAAATATTGGCCTGGGAGTACCACCTCCGCCAGAATACGGCGCGCAGCCACAGGTGACGGAGCGGGTCATGGAAGCTTGGCATTGGTTAGTCACCGAAGGCCTCTTGTTGCCTGACCACACGACGGCAGGTTGGCACACAATCTCGACCAACGGGAGGCAACGGCTTATCCAACAAGCGCAATTTAACCATTGGGAATCACTGGGCGTGGACCAAGTTAGAAGCGATCTTGAGCACGCCGGCGGCACCAGGATAGTGGGCGGGACGCAAGAGAATGTTCAGCTGGCTTGGCAGTGGGTACGCAAAAAGCAGGACGAGGCCTCGCTGTCGGCTGTCACGCGTTCCGGGAAGAGTAGGGGCTTGCCACTCATTGCGGGGTCGAGAATAGAAGAGCTGCGAAATTTGCCCTCGACCCGTTTTGATCTTCGAAAATTGGTCCGGATCTGCGAAGATCTGAATATTTCCTTCGAGCACGACTGCTTTTGGGAAGACCTCGTTTGCCGAGGTTGCCAGTAACTATGGAGGGAAGTCCTTCAAAGACACGATGGATCAACTTCAAAATGCCGCACGCAAAATCGGTGATAGTCATTTGCATGTGCAGATCCGCCACAGCGAATCGCTTCCCGAAGCTCAACAGGTCCATTTTGGGCCGCAGTTGGATGTTCTCCTAGGCGAAATCGTGCGGATCACCAGATGAATCCCTGTAAAGTTACGCCTTGGGTTTGTCCTCGGACTCGGGTTTCAGCGCCGGCACGGGCGTCTCGGGAGTGAGCGGGGGACGGCGCGTGTGCCAGTCGGTGGTGCGCTGGTAGTTGTGCGCCAGGGCCAAGACCTGCCCTTCCGCCCAGGGCCGACCGGCGATCATCAGGCCCACCGGTACGCCTTTCGCATTGAAGCCGCACGGTATCGTGATCGCGGGAATGCCCAGAATGTTGAACTCCGCCGTGTTGGCCAATTCCGGATTCATGGGCTTCTCGCTCTCCGTCCGCTTGATGGTGTCGTCCACCGTGCGCGGGGACCGGCGCATGGTCGGCAGCAGCACCAGGTCCACTTCGTTCTTGTCGAACCAATCGCCGATCGTCCGCCTCAGCAGCATCAGTTGCCGCCAGCCCTTCACGTACTCAAAGGCCTTGGCCTCAGCGCCGCGCGCCAGATTGCGCCGCGTGGGCAACTGATAACGGCCCGCGCCGCTCTTGTAGAGCTCCTCGTGGTAGGCGTACATCTCGCCGGGCGTTTGCGTCCCGCGTAGCGAGGGCAGCACGACATCCTTCTGTCCCTTGGTCATCTTCGCCGCGGCCTCCACGGCCGCCTCCACTACCTGCAGTACGTCGGGCTCAATGTGATCGTAGAACGGCACTCGCAGCACGCCCAGCCGCAAATCCCGGATGGGCCGCTTCATCTCCGTTAAGTAGTCGGGAATGGGCCGTTCGATCGAATGCACGTCGAATTTGTCATAGCCGGCCAGCACCTGCAGCATCAGGGCGGCATCCTCGGCCGTGTGTACCATGGGGCCGCAATGGTCCAGCGTCCACACCAGCGGAATGATGCCGCGAATGGAGACTAGGCCGTGGGTGGGCTTGAGTCCGGTGATGCCGCAGAGCGAGGCGGGGGTGCGAATGGAGCCGCCGGTGTCGGTGCCGAGTGCGCCGAGGCAAAGCTCCGCCGCCACGGCCGCGCCGGATCCACCGGAGGAGCCACCGGGATGACGGTCGAGCGCCCACGGATTGCGCACTGGTCCGAAATAACTGATGGCCGAGGTGCCCCCGTTGGCGAACTCGTGCAGATTGGTCTTGCCGACGATCACGGCGCCCGCGGCCAGCAATCGTTTGGTAACTTCGGCGTCCTCTTCAGGGACGCGTGAATCATAAACGGCGCTCGCTCCGGTGGTGCGCACGCCGGCCGTGTCGATATTGTCCTTGAGCGCGATCGGAATTCCGTGCAGAGGACCTCGCAGTCTGCCGTCCCGAATCTCGTTGTCGGCCTGGCGCGCCATCGCCATCGCCTGCGTCTTCATCACGGTAATGAAGGCGTTTAGCTTGGGGTTAAAGGTCTCGATACGGCGGAGGCAGGCCTCCGTCAGTTGGACCGACGTGATGGTCCTGGCCCGCAGCCGGTTGGCCGCGTCGGCGATGGACTTGACCGCGGGGTCTTGTGCGGCCAAGGCACTGGCGGAAGAAGCTAAAAACAGGCGGCGGCTTACGGTTCCCATGGGAAGTAAGGTAGCATATCGAAGTTGCCGCGCCGGCGGCTACTTCCTCGCCCCACTTATTGCGCATCGGCCCTTCCCATGGATCTCCAATGGTGCGACCGGTCTGGAGCCGCCGCCCGTCTGGCGCTGAGAAGCTGGTAGGGTCACCAGCCATGGCGAGGCTGCGTGGGCCGTTGGCAGGGATGTAATCTGGACATCGTCGCCGGGTTGACGGAAGTAGAGAGAAAGAAGAAATCGCCGGCGATCAAGTGATGAGGCTATGTCCGCACCGGGACACTAGACGAAGGCGGTCGTCTTGATGCCCGAGATCTCGAAGCGTTTGCGGCACCGGATATTTTTGCACATGGCGTGGGTGTCCAGCAGGACCATGTAGCTCTGTATCTTGGCGAATCGGGCGCGGTCTCGCTCATCGCCGCCGCCGGGCATGCGGTCTTTCTTCTTACGCAAGATCCATTTGATCTCGTAGGAGTCCGCCGTGCGGCAGGCCGGGCAGTTCAGAGTGGCGGGCTTGGTGACCTGAGTCTCGTTAAAAAAGGCACGCTCTTCCATTAGGGTTAGTATGTCACCATCTCGCCGTCAAACTGGGAAAAGCCACAAGGGGCCCGGTCAGCGAGATTCTTGGCTCCGCGGCAATAGGACCGGCCTTTGTGCGACGCAATATAGCGCTGCTCCACCTGACGCATGCGGCGAAGGCGCTCATCGGTGCGCGGATGGGAACGGAAGAAGTCGCTGAGGCCCCGCCCTGCCGCGCCGGCCGCCTCGCCCACCATCGAACCTGGCACCGACCCTGGCGCGCGCACGGCCACGGTCGGTTCCAGCCGCTCGATGATTGTCGCCATCGCATTGCTGCCGCCCGCTGGGTCGTAGCTGGCCTGGGCAGCCAGCAATTGACCCTCCGTATCAGCCTCGTACTCCTGAGACGGCGTGTAGGAGATCGCGCTAACCCGGCGAGCGGCATCCGCCAGCGCCCCGGCCTCGTTGGGCAAACGCATTTCTTTCAGCTTCAGCTCGTACTGGAAGCGCTCGACGCAATGGCGCTGATCGACGTGGGCGATCTCATGCCCGAGAATGGCCGCCAATTGGCTTTCGTCACGCAGGGTATCGAGCAAACCGCGATGGACGAAGATGTAACCGCCGGGCAAGGCGAAGGCATTGACTTGCGGCGAATCGATGACGCGGAAGCGGTAGATGATCCGGGAACGCTTCACTCCGCGCGCCACGGCGTTGCCGACCTGGATGACGTAGCGGGTCTCCGTGCTCAAGGCGGCCCGCTCGGGCAGAACGCGCGCCGCCAGCGAGGCACCGAACTCCATCTCGGTTTCGTCCTGCACGCGGACCATCTGTAAGGGCACGGCATCGACATCGCGAACCACATCGCCCCACATTTCGAGCACCGCGCTGAAGCTAACCGCGCGATCCACCGGGGCCCGCGAAGTGGCGACGGCTCCGGCGGCCAGCAAGGCGGCAACGATAAAGAAGGTGAGCGGTGGTCGCATTGCGTTAGAGGATCCTCTTCAATTGTTCACGATAGCGAGTGTACAGCCAACTGGCGGCCATCAGCAGCACGCCGAGGACAATAAAGCTGGCGATGCGCGGCAGACCTTGCAGGGACGCCAGATCGTAGAAGAATAGCTTCAGAATACAGATCAGTAAGAAGCCCAGACCGCTGAAGCGCAGGACGCGTTCAGCATTGACGAAGCCGGTGACTAACAGCGCAACGCCTTCGATGCTCCAGGCGACAGTCAGCATGGGCCCGGAGACTTGGTTGTAAAGGACCCCGGCCAACAGCGCCGCACCAAGGATTGCATAAATGGGCCGCGCCCAGCGCTCGGTGTCCAACAGAGTGCGCGATAGCGCATCGCGGGGGGCCAAGCGGTGGCCGGCAAAGAGCCCGGCGACGACGAGTAAGCCGGCGGCTAAGCGAAACGGCGTGTCGGTAAGGGAGAAACTGAGGCTCCATGCGCGCAAGAACGCAGCGATGGCGGCTAAGTAAGCCTGCCAGCGTAAGTCGGGAATGTTGCCGCGCAGGCCCCACCAAAGGAGTAACAAGCCGGCCATTATACTGCCGGTGCCAGAGTGCGCGCGACCCACTTCCAGTCGCATCAGGAACAAGGCCAAGACGGGCGGGAGCCATAAGTAGAACCGGGCGCGGGATCGTGACCAAAGATAGTAATAGAGCGGAATCAATGGCGTCACCGTGAGTAAGCGGTGCGAGAAGATTCCGGTATAACCGAGGGCCGGGAAGTTACTCATAAAGAGCCGTACGAAGGCGGCGATTGCGACCGTATGGCCGGCGCGGCGTAACTCCGGGAACTCACTAAGGACGCCGGCTTCCACCATCGCCAAAGCGAGTAAGCCCCAGGCGGGCGCGGCGAGAGTGCCGGGGAACAGCGTCCACAGAAGCGTCGCCCCGCCAAAGGCAACAAACTGCCATGCGGCCGAGAGGGCGACGACGCGCTCATAGCCTTCGCGCAAGGCTCGCCAGCGCCAACCGAGGAAGGCGTAGGCGGCGGCGAAGAGGGCCCAGGCGGTCCAGGAAGTGTGCGGCTTATCGAACAGGGTGTAGCTGAGCGCCATCGCCACCAGCGGCGTGAGCGCGTACGCCTGATAGCGAAGTTCACGCAGGTCGAAGCGATGAGCGACGAAGGCCAGAACGGCGGCCTGCACCGCCCAGGCAGCGAAGACGAAGGCGTGGGGCACTTCGCCCGCCAGGATCAGCGCCACCAGAATCGTCGCGCCCCAACTGTAGACGCGCATCGGCATGAGCGCGCGGTTGAGATAGAAGCCGGCGGCCATCAGGACGCCCATCGGCGAGACGGCATTCATACGGTAGCCGAGCCACGTGATAAACCCATTGCGGGGATCGTCGACAAAGATGAGTTTGCCGAAGGCGAGGCCGCTGATGGCGAGGGCGATCCAACGGGAGAGCGGGGCGGGCGAGCGCCAAGCGAGCACAAAGAGGGCTTGGCCTTCGATGAAGAGGGCCAGCGTGGCGGAGAGGCGGTCGAAGCGGAGCAGGAT
>JANLPT010000264.1:0-34100 GCA_031367405.1 Bryobacteraceae bacterium | reverse complement strand
CTGCTGCTCGAAGGTGGACAGCTGAAGGACGTCGTCCAAGTGACGGCGGCTTTAATTGTGCTCGGGGGCACCTTGGGTTCGGTGATGGTGAACACCCCGTTATCGACGCTGCTGGCCGCGGCTGGCCGGATGGGCTCCGTGTTGTTTGAAACCAAGCACGATGCGAATCAACGAGTGGAGGTGCTGATCGATTTCGCCACCAAAGCCCGTAAAGCGGGCATCGTGGCGCTGGAGCGGGAGGTGCAGGCCTTAGATGATCCGTTTTTGAAAAAAGCGCTGGGGCTCGCGATGGATGGTGCCGACTTGCAGGACATTCGCACTATGCTTGAGCTGGAAATGACGTCTACGGAAAATCGCGGCGACCAGGAAGCTAAAGTCTTCGAGTCGGCGGGCGGCTATGCACCCACCATCGGTATCATCGGGGCGGTGTTGGGACTAATTCAGGTGATGAAGAATCTTTCGGACGTGAACGAAGTGGGTCACGGCATCGCCGTCTCCTTCGTTGCGACGGTGTATGGCGTGGCCCTGGCCAATATTTTCTTACTGCCGGCCGCCAACAAGATCAAAGCCCGCACACACGAAGAGGTGCGTTTGATGGAACTCACCATGGAAGGCGTCACCGGCATTGTGGAGGGCATGAACCCCAAGCTGCTACGCGTCAAGCTGGAGGCCTTTGCGCCTCCCAGTGCTTCGGCGGCGAAGAAGGCTAAGGCCTAGCGGGTGGCTCGCAAAGTGAAGCATCCGGAGCATGCCAACCATGAGCGATGGCTGGTCTCCTATGCCGATTTCATTACGCTACTGTTCGCTTTCTTTGTGGTGATGTTCGCGACATCTCACGCCGACAAGGACAAGCAAAAAGTGGTTTCGGCGGCCGTTAAGAATGCGATTAATGAAGGTTCGTTTGTAACTACCGTGGCAGGTTTTCTGGGTAAGTCGAAGGATAACCAGGATATCCATCTGCGCGAAGCCAAACCTTACGAAGGCGCGCCGAAAGAAGCCGAAAAGCCAGAGAAAAAAGATCAAAAAAAAGAGGCGGCGGAAAAGCCTGCGGAGAAAGCGAAACCCAATGCTGCGCAAGCGGCGGTGGTTGAGTTATTACCCTCTTTTCAGGCTCTCACCGGAGACTTGGAGCGTGAGATCGCCGACGGCAAACTCGATGTCAGCCTGGAACCACGGGGCTTGGTGGTAAGTATGAAAGAAGCGGCCTTTTTCCCGGCCGCCAGTGACGGAATTAATCGCGAGGCGTATCCAATTATTGAGAAAGTGGCCGATTCGATTCGTAAGTTGAAAAATCCCGTACGGCTGGAGGGACACACCGACGCGATCCCGATTCGGTCGAAGCGATTCCCCAATAATTGGACGCTGGCAGCGGCGCGATCCATTGCCATGCTCGAGTTACTCGAGAAGAAATTCGGCATCAACCGCGCCAATATGGCCGTGGCGGGTTACGCCGATACCGTCCCCATTGCCGACAACAAGACGGCGGAGGGCCGCGCCAAGAATCGCCGCGTGGACATCATTATCCTGAATCAGTTTGGCCTTACTTCGGAGCCGGAGAAGATCAAAGAGGCGCAACGGAAGGCGCAGTCCAAGGCCACTGCCGCTCCGCCGGCGGAAGACGAAGATTTGCCTGCCAAGCCCAAGGCGACCGCTAAATCAAAGGCGAAGGCGCGGTGATTCGTCCGAGGGCGAACTGCGCGGCGAGTTGGCTCGCCTCTTTCTTCGTAGTGCCTTCGGCGCGACCGCTGAAGCCCTCGCCCACCCTCACCTCCACCGTGAAGGTTTTCGCGTGTTGCGGACCCTCCTCCCGCACCACTGAGTATTGCGGCGGGGGTAGCTTCCGCTGCCGGGCCACCTCTTGCAGCGCACCCTTGAAATCGGCCGCCGAGATGTCGGGCAATGGCTCGAACGGACTAAACTCGCCCACCAACTCCGTCAAAACAAAGTGCCTGACGCGTTCCAGTCCCGCATCCAGATAGAGTGCGGCGATCAGGGCCTCAACGGCATTGGCCAGGAGAGCTTTCTTTTCGCGCCCGCCGTTGACTTCCTCGGTTTTTCCCAAGAGAAGGAATTGCCCCAGGTTGAGTCGCTGGGCGGTGCGATGGAGGTGGCTGGCGTTTACCAGCTCGGCCTTCATCTGGGTGAGGCGCCCTTCCGGGACGGCCGGGAAGCGCCGGAAAAGGTACTCGCTGACGATGAAGCCCAGCACGGAGTCACCGAGATGTTCGAGCTGTTCGTTCTGGTCGCAGAGCGGCGCGGCACCGCCCACCCGCTCAGCGGCGAAGGAGCGGTGCGAAAGGGCTTGGCGCAATAGCATGCGGTCGGCGAAACAGTGCCCTAACCGATGTTCCAGAGGGCTGAGATCAGGTTCCGCCGGCCGCCGCAACGTCATTCCGCTTATGGCTTCGGAACGGCCGGAACAGCCGGCGGCGCTGCGGCCTTCTTCTGCGCCATCAATGCCTTAACGCGCTCCTGCGCGGCGGCCTGCTTAACGACCGGCACGGCATCGGGGCTATCCTTCACCTTGTCGAGCAAGGGCAAGGCTTCGTCCCATTTGCCGAGTTGGTTGAGCGCTGAAGCGAGACGCAGCATGGTGGTGGGGTCGGGCTTGGCTTGCACACCCAGGGCCTCCTTGTAAGAGGCCGCCGCAACATCATGTTTCTTACGGACCGTCGCCGCCATGCCAAGCGCTTCGTGACCCTGAGCGATAAAGTCCTTGCGGGCCGCCTCCCACTGTTCATCGGTAATTCCGGGATTGGGCTTGGGCGCCGTCTTTGCCAAGGCGATGCCCTCCTTGGCAAACTTATCCGCCTTGCCGAGCTTCTCGTCTTTGTCGAAATCGAATTCCTTAGTCTTTGACGCGTAGCCGGAAGCCAGCATCAACATGACGCCGTACATTTGCGGGTCTGCTTCGAGCGTGCGCTCGCCGTAAATTACCATCTTTTCAAAATCGTTCTTGCTCTGGCTTGCCGCAGTGGCGATGTAGAGCGCGAGCGGTTTAAAATCGGTGTCGGCGAATTTGGTTAGCAGATTCTCTGCCCCGGCGATTCGCGCATCGTCGTCGGCGGCGGCGAGCATGGCGTTGAACGCGTCTACTTCCTTCTGTGATTTTGGTTTCGGCTGCTTCGTGCTCGCCGACTGGCCGAATAGTGCTCCCGCCACCGCTAGCGCGGCGAACGCGCACAAGAATCGCTGCATCATATTTTAAAATTTCCTTTCAATTTGGTTTTCACTATTGTCGCTTCTTTTTGGCGTCGGCCAAAGCCTGCTCCACCAGACTGCGGGTTTTGGGCGAGATGCCGGCGGTGGCGAGTGCGCTATCGAAATGGCGCATGGCTTCGTCGGGGGCATTCGAGAGTTCGGATAGACGGCCCAAATAGTAGTGCGCCCAGGCTTGGACGCTGCCTTCGGGCGACGTTTCGAGCGTGGTCTCAAAAAGCTTGAAGCCCGTTTCCGGGTCCTTTTGCAGAGTCGCGATACGGGCGAGGCCGAAATAGGCGCGCCCATGCCACTTCTTTTCGTCGGTCTGCTTCAACGCTCCCAAAAGCAGTTCGCGCGCCGGAGCCAGCTCTCGTTTTTCTATGAGTAAATCGGCGTCATCGATTGTTTTTGCGACACCGCTGAACGCGGGAGGGGCGAGATCCGGGGCTTCCACGACGCGGGCCTTGCGTATTGGCTTTGTTTTGACAAAGTCCACGGCCTCCAGCCGCTTGGCTTCCTTTCGCAGGTTGATGCCCTTGATCAATTCCGGAAAGTACAGGCGCAGCGAGATCTCCTGCTTCTCGTATTCGGGCAGCAGTTCGGCAAAAGCCGGGGTGAGGATGTAGCCTTCCTTCAAGGCGGCGTCTACCAATTGGCTTCGCTCGGAAGGGCGAGCCAGCCGCGACTCGATGGCTTTGCTGAGGGATGCGGCGGTGAGCAGCAGGAAGTCGGCCTTGTAGTGGTCATCCAGGGCCGCCGAGGCTTGGGCGTAGTCGATTAAACCTCGCTTTTCGTTCAGCTGTTCGGCGTACTTGAGGGTGAGCGGATCGATCATGAACTTGAAGTAGGCATTGCGCAGATAGTCCACCTGCGGATCGGCGGAGGGCGTCAGCACGACGTAGAAATCGTCCTGGTAGTTGCGATTGTGGATTTGGTTAGGCGAACCCAAAAGGTCGACGTAGACGTGGAAGGTGCGCCCCAAGGTACTGATGCCCGGGTTGCGCATGTAGCCGTTGACGTCGTTCATCATGCGGCTGGCGGGCTCCTGGTAGCGTTGCAGGGCGGCTTCGAAGGTGGCTTCGTTTTGTTTGTAGAAGCTGTCCATGTCGGCTTCGCGATGGAAGCGGGTGATGAGCCGTTCGAAGCCCGCCAGTTTGGCGACATCGGGCGGTAACTCATTTTCGCGGAAGCGGTACTCGAACTCCGGTACATTGCGCGTGGAAAGGGCGAATGAGATGTATTGGCTCAGTTCCTGGGCCGGATTTTTCTGGCGATGATCGGCGAAAAAACGGCGAAGCTCGGGCAGCACGGCCGGATTCTTCTTCGCGATGTAGTCGCGCGTGAGTTGGCGCAAGGGATGCGTATTGGGCGACTCGAGTTCGGCGTCAAAACCGGCCGCATTAATCGCGGCGATGACGCTGAACAGCCGTGGGTCGACATCGAGCTGTTGGGCACCGAGCGGACCGGTCAGGGTGAGGCAGAAAATAAGGCGACGCAGCATCGATTCCCCATGATAGACTCCCACGTCCGGTCTTGGGTTTCAGCTAAGCCGTTAGGTGCGCCGGGCGAAGGCGAAAATCGCGGGCCGAAGGAAACTGGGAGCCCAGCGCTGGTGCCAGACGCCGAACCGATAGGCCAGGCGCGAGAAACCCAGGTAGCGTGGCTCGCTCTCATGGCCGAAGGCGACGCCGTCGAAGCCCTGCTTGGCCAAGGCCCGCCGAATGGCGAAGACCGTGTTGCAGCGATAGAGCGTGGGGAAGGAGTCTTCATCTTTGCGGTCTGGGCGTGCCCGATGCAGAACCTGTTCGCGTTTCGAGGCGGGGACCAGCAGCGCGGCTAAGCCGAAGTAACTGAGGACGTTGGAAGTACGCAAACACAGGTGGCCGCCAGGCTTCAGCAGCCGTCGCGCCTCGGCAAAGAACGCCGCCGGATCGGGCAAATGCTCCAGGACACAGTCCGCTAGCAAGACATCGAAGCTGGCATCGGGATAAGGAACCGGCGCGCCGGGGCGGAAGAGGCGCACCTCGTCGAGGTAAGGATTTTGGGTCGCGTCGTCACCGATGTCGGCACCGGCGACCCGCGCGCATTTCCCGCGCAGAATCCGCATCTCCCGGCGCAGCGTGACCGGATCGTCCCCATAGCAACCGCGGCCGCACCCAAAGTCGAGGACGTGCGAGGTTGGCTCGATCAAGGCATTGACCCGCAGATAGAAAGCCATCGTTCCGTCCACGCCAGTAAAGCCGCCGTAAGACGTCTCCGGATAATAAATCGTTTCGTATGTTGCGCTCACACGCATCTATCGACCGCCGTGGATGGACTAATTAGCGCCATAATTTCGATTGTCGTTGTTACTACTGCTTTTCCGGCTTATCGCTGTTCAGCCGGGCACATAGGTAACATCCCCTCCCTTATACAAGGGAGGGGATTTCTGGTAAAAAAAGCCGCCCCCGAAGGAGCGGCCTTTGGTTGCGGGATGCCCGGGAGCCTAGAAGCTGATCTTCGCGCTCATCAGCATGGTGCGGGTGCCGGGGTTAGATGTATTGGTACCGAAGATCGGGGAGTTCATCGTCGCCACCGGATTGCCGAAGTTGTACTGGTTGAAGGCGTTCAAGAAGTCGCTGCGCAGCTGCACTTTCCAACGCTCCGACACCTTGATGTTCTTGAACACCGACACGCTCCAATTGGAGAATTTCGGCCCCCGCAGCGTGTTGCGTCCCAGATTGCCAAACACATTCGAGGAATTCGCCAACGGGATATTGGTGACCGAATTGAGGGTAGTGGTGTAACGACCGGTGCCGTTGACGGGCGTCACAAAGGTGCGCAGGTCATTGGAGATCTGGTCGCCCGTGAAAGCTCCACCCGCATTCAGGTTCGGCCGCGCTGGCGCTGCCGTGCCGATGCCATTGGTGTCCACGCCGGTGCGGATGGTGAAAGGCTGTCCGCTTTGCGCGTCGAACACACCGCTCATCTGCCACCCTCCGAAGACCTGTTTGGCAACTTTATTCCAGGCCGCATCGCTCTTGAGCCAGGGGACTTCATAGTTCCAAAAAGCGACGACGCGATGCGGACGGTCAAAAACCGAACGGGAGTTCTCGTTGCGGTAACTGTTGTAATCCTGCGGTACCTGCGGACTGGAATTGGTGATGTCCCCCACGCCGAGCGACTCATCGTTATCCGAGAAGTTGCCACTGAAGGTGTAGTGGCCGCCAAAGAGCAAGCCGTTCGAAAAGCGCTTGTCGAAACGGATGAAGCCCGCGCCATATAAGCCGTTGGCCGTGGTTTCGATCGTGGTGCGCGCGCCCCAGAGCGGATTCAAACGCCGGGAGGCCACCGGATTTACTGCCGCCGTCACCCCCGCCAGAACCGGAATATCGGCGGGATTGTTCGAAGCGCGCACTGTGGCCGCCTGCGCCGCTGTCAACACGCCCGGGTTCAATTGCCCCTGGCGCACGCCATGGTAACTGCGCGACCCGGAGTGGCCGATCTCGAGAATCATGCCTTGGCCCAGCTGGCGTTGAATGGAGAGGCTCCAGATGTGCGACGTGGGGGATTGTAGGCTGGTCGGCGCATTCACATAGCCCAACCGCGGGTCAAAGCCCGGAGCCGCGCCAGTCTTCAAACTGGGCCAAAGGTTCGGCAGGGCGTTGCGGTCCACGTTCGCCGTGCGGACGCGGGGAAAGTTGCCGGCCGTGACGGTGAGGATGTTGAAGAATAAGTAGTCGTAAGTCATGCCGTAACCGCCGCGGATGACGGTGCGGTCTTTGCCGATCAACTTACCCAGGAAGCCGCTATCGGCACTGGGGCTGTAAGCGAAGCCAAAGCGCGGGGCCCAATTGTTGCGGTCGTTCCGGGCTAAGCCGGGAACACCGGCGGACAAGCTCTGCGCATCGGTGGCACCAAAAGCGCCGAAGGGAATATTCGAGGTCTCATAACGCAGGCCCATGGTGAGAGTCAGGTTCTTGCGCGCCTTAAAGTCGTCTTGCACAAAGTAGGCTTGCTGATGCTGGCGAGCATCGAAGCTGGCGACGTCGAGCGCTACCGCTAAAGTGGCAGCCCGGTTATTCAAGTAATCCGGCAAGTTATCGAAGCCGTAAACGCCTTTGGAGTTGAAGGCCGAAACGTTGAGCAGTTTCAGGTAGCTATAATTGAAACCCGCGCGAAGAGAGTGCCGGCCCAGGTTGTAAGTAAACGTATCCTGGAACTGATACTGGTTCTGCGTGCGTCCTTGGGGGAAGTTACTCAAACCGCCAATGGTAAACAAGCCGGCAATCGCGGTGGTCGGCGTGACGGGGTCGTTTTCCGGGAAGTCCAGTTGGCCCTTCACTAGGGCGAAACGAAACTCGTTCACGGCTTGGCTGTTCACGGTCCACGTATCGCTGACCATATGATTCTGACGGCGAATGGCTTGGCCCGCGCTAAACAGCGAACCGAATTGCAGATTGCTGGTGACATCCGGCTGCAGGCGATCGTCGATGTTGTAGCGGTAGCTCAGTTGATGGTTGTCCGTAAGGCGGTGGTCCAAGCGGGCCACGCCGTACCAGAAATTCGAGGGGTTCGCGAGCGGGATATTGATCGTCCCCACCGGAATATTCACCCCGTTGACGGCCACATTCCGCTGATTCGTGTAACTCGGATTGAGCGCGTAAATCTGGTTCAGGAAACTCAGACCGCCCAGGACGGCTTGGCGACTCGCAGCCGGCTGATCGGCACCGAGGGGAACCGAACTCAGGCTTTGGAAGCCGGGTTGCGTCGGGATAGTCGCAGGGGAGGAATTGCGGGCGTCGGCGGCTTCACGCCGGCGGTTGGCCTCAATCAGCGCGAAGAAAAAGGTACGATTGCGGATGATCCGTCCGCCGATGCTGCCCCCGGCCTGATTCTGATTGAAGCGGGGGGTCGCCTTCAACCCGGCACGCTGATTCAACAAGTTTACCGGCTCCATCCAATTAGCCCGATAGTAGTCGAAAATGTTGCCGTGGAAGACATTGGTGCCGCTCTTGGTGATGACGCTGATCACCGCGCCGCTCGAACGGCCAAACTCGGCTGAGTAGGGTGACGTTTGCACCTGGAACTGATCCACCGCCTCCGGAATCACGCGCAGGTTGGCAATGCTCACGGCAGGGTCGTTGTTGTCCACGCCATCGAGCATAAAGCTGTTATTGCGTGCCCGCTGGCCGTTGGCGGTGATGCCGGTGGATCCCGGTCCGCGGGCCGCCGTGGGTGCGGCGAGCGCTAGTTGGTTCACGTCGCGCGTGGCACCGGATAACGGCGCTTCGTTGACGAACTTCGACTGGAACGTGCGCTCCATGGTCGCCGACGATTTCGAGAGCTCTACGCCCACCGGTGGCTCTATCACCTCCACCACTGTCGCCGCCGCACCGACGGCCAGAGCGGGATTGAAGGTCACCTCAGCGCCGGTGTTCACTTCGACCCGCGCCGCCACGAAAGTCTCAAACCCTTCCTTCTTAAATTCGAGCCGGTACGCTCCTGGCTCCATGCCGATGATCCGGTAAACGCCGGAGTCGTTGGTGACGGCCGTACGCTCAAGGCCGGTGGCCAGGTTGGTCACTTTGATGTTCACCAGCGGCGCAACCGCGCCGCTACTGTCCGTTACGGTACCGGTAAACGAACCGCGGATCATCTGCGCGGAGGCAGAGCTCCACATCAGCATTAGGGCCAGACAAGCAAATAGGGATATTCTCTTCATTTCTTCCTCAAAGACTCTTCACCGGGGGGCGGATCGCGGCACCGAAGGCACGAATCGCCGGGAAATAGTGACTGTCCACCACGTAAGATGCAATTCGAGTGCCATCCGGTCGAGATGCTCCCAAAATCAAGAAAACAATACCATTGCACCTTGCTCGCCTCGCCTGGAAAGGCAAAATCTCCTGTTTTTCACATTAATCATCCTAAATATGGAAGTCTTTATTAAATTCTCCTTGACGAAAGATACTAAAATGATATCATATCGATATGAGATCGACACGATTTCAAGAAACTGGAGATTCCTATGATTCGCGAAGTGCAAAGCTCAACTCCTTCGGGCTTCGCCATGCTTGCCGTTTCGTTGACTGTTTTGGGTGCCTCGGTGTGGGGCATCATCCGGATCGCGCGGACCGCTGAGGCAGGCGAAGACGCCCTGCTGATTGGCGCGCTCGTGCTCCTCATCCTGATCGATGTACTGGTGTTGAGCGGCCTCTTTACGGTGGAGCCCAACCAGGGAATCGTGCTCACCTTGTTCGGCGCATACAAGGGGACGGAGAAGAATTCGGGCCTGCGCTGGGCCAACCCGTTTCTCAGCAAGCGCAAGATCTCGCTGAGGGTGCGGAACTTCGAAACCCAGAAGCTGAAGGTGAACGACCTCGACGGCAACCCGATTGAGATTGCGGCGGTGGTGGTGTGGCAAGTGGTCGATTCGGCCGAGGCTTGCTTCGAGGTGGATAACTTTGAGAACTACGTCAACGTGCAGAGCGAGTCGGCGTTGCGCAATCTGTCGACTTCCTATGCCTACGATTCGCACGATGACGACAAGGTCAGCTTGCGCGGTGCGAGCGGCGAGATCGCCATGCACCTGCAGCGCGAGATTCAGGAGCGGTTGCTGAAGGCGGGCGTCCAGGTGATCGAGGCGCGCATCAGCCATCTGGCTTACGCCCAGGAAATCGCGGCAGCGATGTTACAGCGGCAACAGGCTTCGGCGATTGTCGCCGCTCGCGGCAAGATCGTGGAAGGTGCCGTCGGGATGGTGGAGATGGCTTTGGAGTTGCTCAGCAAACGCGGCGTCGTGCATCTTGACGAAGAGCGCAAGGCAGCCATGGTCTCGAATCTACTGGTGGTGCTGTGCGGCGAACGCGGCACGCAACCGATCGTGAACACGGGCACGCTCTATAACTAAGGAGGACGAACCATGAGCGAACGCAAGTCGTTTCTCTTACGGATCGACGAGCGCGTTCTCGATTCGGTGAAGCGCTGGGCGGACCAGGACTTACGGAGCCTGAACGCCCAGGTGGAATATCTGTTGCGGGACGCGCTGCGGCGATCAGGCCGCTTGAGCCAGGAAGGTGCCCCAGCCAGCGAGCCGCCTGAATAGGATTGAGTTAGAGTCCGGTGCCGTGGACCACCACGGGAGTGCGCCGCGACACTGCACGCGACACTGCGGCACCCGTCCACTTAGTGGCGCTAATGGATGCCGGACGGCTCGACTGGACCAGCGCTTCAGTTGGTAAAAAGTCCACCATGGCGTCCAAAAAACTCCGCCCGATGGGTGACCGCGTCAAGTCGCCTGACTCCAGATGATTGAAGTCGCAAAGCAATGACGAATTCGCCAGCACCACCAAGTTGGCCCGCGACTCGGGCAACTTAATCACCAGACTCGATCCATAGCCATTCAACTGGCCGTAGTGCCAAACGACCCGTTGCCCGCCGTAACTTTGCGAATACCATCCCAGCGCGTAGGGCAAGCCCGGACTCATCGGCATCCACATCCATTGCTTTTCGCGCTCCCCCAGCAGCTGGTCGCCATCGAGCGCCGCCATATACCGGGCCAGATCCTCGACGTCACTGACGACGCCCGAGACTGAATTGCGGGCCGGAAGCGTAGAGCGCATCCCGGCGGGAACGAAGATGCGGCTGGTGAGCAGTTGCGCAAACTTCAACTGGCTGCCGCTTTCGAGGACCGGCGTCAACGCCCCATAGCGTTGGTTACTGTAGTGGAATGATTCTCCCGGCCGGCCGGCGCTGGTATGCGACAGCAAATGGCGCACCTCCACGCCGGGCAATCCCGCAATCGAATCCTGCAAACCCAATCGGCCTTGCTCCACTTGCTGCAGCGCGAGTACCGCCGCCATCGTCTTGGTGATGGAAGCGATATCGCGGGGCGTGGTGGTCGAGAGGTTGCCCCATTGGCCGCGCCAGACGATTTGGCCGTCAAGAACGATTGCCGCCGCCATCCCGGGGATCCGCAGGCGAGCACGAACCTCGGCGAGCGAAGCGGCCACCGGTGCCAGATTCGGTGCCGGATGCAGTATTGGCGTCCGGGGCAAGGTAGCGCCAGGCAACAGCGGCAACGCCACCAGTACGGCCATGGCCGCTAAGATTCGCTTCGATAATACCGCCATCTATAAGGCTCATCGGCCATTTGAGGCGGGAACTTCAGACAGGCTATTTCAGCAGGCTCTCCACCATCGTCGCGGCGATCGGGTGGTAAGCCGGCCGCGCGCGCGCAAACAGCTCCCGCGCCTTGGCTTTGCCTTCCGGCGTCCGCGCGAGTTCAGTGTAAAGCGGACGTAGCATTTTTTGGCGGCCAACCGACATCAGAAAGGGTTCCAGCCGAGCCAGACCCGGCGCATACCCTCCGTGAATCGACATCCGGAGCCACTGCGTCAGAATCTCGGCGTTCCCCGTGGCGGAGAAATGGTAGGACTGGTCCAAGCGGCCCAGATCCGCGTTTTCTGGCAGCTGGCGGAGAAAACGAAGCCAATCCTGCGTGGTCCAGCCGGTGGTGGGGAAAGGTTTTCCCTGCTCGAAACTCGGGACGGCTTGGTCAATCGCCGTAAAGACGCCCGCAGGCGGTAGGGCGGCGTCTTCGGGCAGGCCCGGATCATAGACCCAACGGCGCACGTCCACCGCCTGGCTCTCGGGCAGCCGCATCCGCAGGAAGTCAAGAAACTGCGCCGTGGTGATGCTTTGGAAGGCGAACCGCCCGAAATACTCTTGCAGGAATGCATCCCAGCGGGTTCGTCCTACTTTGCGCTCCAGCGTTTTCAGCAGCAGCGCGCCCTTCACATAGGGGACCTGCGTGAAGCCCTCTTCCGGATCCCGTCCATCCAGATTCACCCACAACACCTGATCGCGCGGGGCCTGCTTCTTCATCTCTTCCCGCAACTCGCCCAACTCAATGGTGAACTCTTTATCGGCGCGCTCCCGGCCATAAAGTTTTTCTTGAATGCGATTCTCGAGGTAAGTGGTGAAGCCTTCGTTCAACCAGAAGTCACGCCAAGTGGCGTTGGTGACGAGGTTGCCTGACCACGAGTGCGCGAGCTCATGCGCGATCAAACCGACTAGACTCTTGTCGCCCGCCAGCACCGTCGGCGTGGCGAAAGTAAGTCGCGGATTCTCCATGCCACCGATCGGGAAACTTGGCGGTCCCACGAAAATGTCGTATTGCTGCCAGCGGTACGGACCGTACATGGATTCGATCGCCCGCACCATGCGTTCCGTATCGGCGAACTCGCGCGCCGCTAACTCCACCGTGCCGGGTTCCGCATACACGCCCGTCCGATTGGAGAGGCTACGATAGTCAATATCGCCGACGGCGAGAGCGAGTAAATAGGCCGGGATGCGTTCCGGCATGTCAAATACATATTCGCCGGTGCGCGCCTTATTTTTCGAGTTATCGGCGCTCATCACGGCAAACAATTCGCGGGGCGTCCGGATGCGCGCCGAGTAAGTCATCCGAATGCCCGGCGAATCCTGAATCGGCACCCAGGTCCGCGCATAGATCGATTCCGATTGCGTGAAGAGTAATGGATATTTCTTGCCGGCGGTTTGCGGCGGATCGAGCCACTGGAGCGCCGTCGCTGTGGGCCTGGTGCGATAATAAACGCGAACGCCCTGGTCTGGCATCGCCAGGGGAATTTCGAGCGGCGCGCCAAGAATAGGGTCCGTGGGACCCAAGGTGTAAGTGCCCGCATCCCAGCTGCGGCGCGTGGGGTTCCAGAGTTCTACCCGCTGAATCGATAAGGAGTGGGTATCAAGGATCAACGGACCCGCACCTTCCACACTGAGCGTCGCCGAGCCGACTAACTGCCGTTCGCCGAAGAGCACTTCGAGGTCGAGCGCCAAATGCCGCACGCGGGCCAGGCCGGGCTGGGCATAAGAATGAATATCAGCCCGGCGTGGTAACTGATTGCAGCCAGCGAGCATGAAGGCCAGAATAATAGGAACTAAACAGCGCACGAAGTCTCCTTAACTGAATCAATCACTACACCACGCGCGGCCAATTCATCGAGTAACTGGCCAATGGCCGGGCTATGCACGGTACCGGCGGGTAACACGATCGCCCAGGCTAGATCCTCGCGGAACTCGCGCCTGGAAATGGTCCACCCGCTGAACTCGCCCGAACGATCTAACTTACCGGCGATGGTGGCGACGGACAGGCCGAAGTGAGCCGCCATGGCCAACGCTTCGGCTACCGCCGGACGGGGTCCGCGCAAGACGAGGTGATTGTCGCCATAAACTAGCAGGCCCAAAGACATGGGTCCATTATCCTGCGTTCGGGGGGTGACACGGGATAAAAAAAGCTAAGCTCGGAGGGATGCAACGGCTGCTCTCGCTCGATGTTTTGCGCGGCTTGACGATCGCCGCGATGGTGATGGTGAACAATCCCGGCTCGGGGGAGCATGTCTTCCCTCCCCTGCACCACGCCGCCTGGCATGGCTGGACCTTTACCGACATGGTCTTCCCCTTCTTCCTCTGGATGGTCGGCCTTTCCATGACCCTCTCCTTTGCGAGGCGCGTGGAAGAGGGCGCGGATCGCACGAAACTGTATCTGCATGCCCTGCGCCGGGGAGGCCTTATCTTCGGCCTGGGACTGCTGCTCAACCTGATCCCCAAATTCGACTTCGCCCACGTCCGCATCCCCGGCGTGCTGCAACGCATCGGGCTTTGCTATCTCATCGCCGCCGCGATTTTCTTAGTTACTTCGCGCCGGGGATTGGCCATCGCCACCGCCGTCTTGCTCGCCCTTTATGCCGTACTGATGATGGGCCATGGCTATCCAGACCCCTGGGCCATCGGCAACAACTACGCCCGCTCCATCGACAGCGTCTGGCTTACCGGGCACATGTGGGCCCAAACCAAGGTGTGGGACCCCGAAGGCATCGTCAGTACGATTCCCGCCGTGGCCACCTGCCTTTTTGGCGCTTTGGCCGGTTACCTGATCCGATCCGCGTTGCCGGTTACGGAAAAAATAGCCTGGCTTTATTTCTCGGGCAACCTGCTCATCCTCGCCGGCTTGATGCTCGCGCCTTGGATGCCGGTCAATAAGAGCCTGTGGACCAGTTCTTTCACCCTATTGATGGCCGGCTTGGCCTCCGTGTGTTTCGCTTCGCTTTATTGGTTGTGCGACGTGCAGCAGGTCCGGCGGCCATTCGAACCCTTCCGCATATACGGTTTGAACGCGATCGTGCTTTACGTGGTCTCGGGCATGCTCGGCAAGATGCTTTCGCTGTCCGGTGCGGGACCTTGGCTGTGGACCAACGTCTATGCCGGATTATTCGCTGACTTGCGGATCAGCTCGTTGGCGTTCGCCCTGACGGAAGTCGCACTCATTTTCGGCGTCGCTTACCTGATGTACCGCAAGCGGTTGGTGGTCAGGCTTTGAGGGGCCAGATTTTGGGTAGGAGGCCTGGATTCCGGCCCGCTCCCTCCGGTCGCGGCTCGATGTGCTGGTAAGGCTCCGTTGAATCCCGAGTCCAACGAATCAGATCTTTGACTTCGGGTAACGCGCCCGCACCCAAGCCACAAAGGCGTCCGGGACCGCCATCGTCGAAAGGCGGCTTTGCCGCACGAGGGCGAAATCGGGGAAGAGTCCGCAGCCTTTCACTTCGGCCAGCGAAGTTGGCGGATCGAGCTTCGACACGAACTCCAAGTCGACGATAGCCAGCTTCGGATCGGCGGGATCGGGCCGGGGCTCGCCCGCGACTTTGGCCAACCCCACGATCGCCGATTCGCCGGTGCTGTGGTAGATGAAGACCCGGTCGCCGGGGCGCATGGCGCGGATCGCGGCTAACGCCTGGGCGTTACGGACCCCGTCCCAGGCGGTGCGCGAATCCTTCGCCAAATCAGAAATCGAGTAGACCGAAGCCTCGGTCTTAGCCAAAAAGTACCGCATTTCCCATTAGTACCGCAAAACGGTAAGCGTTACCGAGGCCGGGCCCTTTCCAACGGCGTTCGGATCAGCTAAACTAGCATATAATCATGGTGTTGTCTCCGGCTGAGGCCGGTCTGGCGGCACCCGAGCGGCACGGTACATGCCATATTTGGAATTCTGCTATTTGGAATTCTGGCGGAGGAGTTTGCGGATGAGGATCATTTTGGCCCAAACGGCGTTCGATCGCTTGGCCTATTGCGCGCTGATAGCGGCAACCTGTGGGTGCCTGTTGGGAGCACAGCAAGTCGAGAAGGCCGACAAGAACGACAAGAAAAAGACGGAAGTCACCACGCCTGCGCCACCCCCCGGCACCTTGTCGGATCTGGACCTAAAAAAAGACGACATGACGAAAGCGGCCGGAGCGGCCGTCGATCCGCGATCCTATGTGATTGGCGCGGAAGACATTATCGCCATTCGCGTGTGGCGTGAACCGGAGATGTCGGCGCTCTACTCGGTGCGGCCGGACGGCAAAATCAGTATGCCGCTGGTGGGCGAAATCGAGGCGGGTGGCTTGACTCCCAAGGAACTCGAAACCAAGGTGGTTGAGGCGTTGCAAACGGTGATGAACCGGCCGCAAGTCGCCGTCTCGGTACAGGATGTTCGCAGTAAGAAGTACTATGTCCAGGGCCAAGTGAACCGCGCCGGCTCGTTCCCGCTGGTTTCGAAACTGACGATTCTGGAGGCGCTGGGTTTGGCCGGTGGCGTGCAGGAATTTGCCAATCAGAAAGACATTCGGATCATCCGCAAGGGCCAAGTGATCAAATTTAACTACAAAGAAGTCACCAGAGGTAAGAAGATGGAGCAGAACATCGAATTAATGCCAGGTGACCAAATTATCGTTCGATAGGCCGGAGTTTTTAAGATGCAACCATTACAAGATCCATTTGCTATTCAACGGCGCGCCCTCGACATGGAGGATTACATTGACGTCATCCGCCGTCACCGCGCCTGGATGTTGGGCCCGATTTTTGCGGCCCTGGTGATTTCGGTAGTCGTGGCGTTTCTGTGGCCTGACACGTACGTCTCGAGCGCGATGATCCGCGTGATCCCCTCCCAGGTGAGCGAGCGCATGGCACCGCAGGTGATCAACGCCGAAATGTCGCAGCGCGTCAGCAGCATGGCCAACGAAATCCTTAGCCGCACCGCGCTCACCAACATCATCAACTCGTTGCAGCTTTACCCGCGTGACCGTAAGCGGCTGCCTAACGAAGACGTGGTGGAGATGATGCGGCGTGACATTAAGATCGGCGCGGTCGGGTTGCTCGCCGCCCAGCAGAACGAACGGGTCAACGCTTTTCGCATCTCCTTCTCCTACAACGATCGTCTGTTGGCCCAGAAGGTATGCCAGGAATTGGTATCCAAGTTTATCGATGCGAACCTGCGTACGCAGCAGACGCAAATGACCTCCGCCGACGATTTCTTTAAAGAACAGCTCGATACGCGCAAGAAGCGGCTGGAAGACATTGATCTGCGTTTGACGTCCTTTCGCGTGCAAAACCAGGGCCGGCTTCCCGAGCAGGTCAGTTCCAATGTATCGGCTCTCCAGGCCATGGAAAATCGGATGGGCAATCTGAACAGCGGCATCCAGCGCGCGTCGCAGGACAAGATGCTGTTTGAAAGCCGTCTGAGCATTTTGAAAGACCAACTGCGCCAATCGAGCCAGCCGCAGACCCAACAAAGCGAACAGCGGGAACAACGTGAGCGTGTGACGAGCGACCGGCTCGCGACCACCGAGCGTGACATCCTGATGGCGGAGACCAACCTCGCCGCCTTGCTCGAACAATATAAAGAAAACCATCCGGATGTGGGCCGGAGACGTTCCGAGTTGGCGGTGCTCAAGCGCCGTCGCGACATTATCGCTTCCGAAGACGAAGCCAAAAAATCGGCTCCCGTCGCGGCAGAGAAACCCCGCGGACTGAACAACAATCAGGTGCGCGAAGTGCGCGAAATTGAAGCGCAGATCGCCGCCACGCAAAGCATGATTGAAGCCAAGCGCGTCGAAATGGAGAACTTGCAAAAGGACTACAACGTCGCCTCCGGCCAGTCGCGCACCTTGCAGAGCCAAATCTCGGCGATGCCGGTGGGCGAAGCTAAATACGATGAGTTGCTGCGCGAGCGGGCACTGGCCAAGGAACAGTATGAGGAGACGTCGAAGAAGTCGGAGATCTCCAACACCCAGGTGCAGTTAACGAATCGGAAGCAGAGCGAGACGCTCGAATTACTCGATCCGGCCAACACCCCGCAACAGCCCACCGAACCGAATCGTTACATGATTGTCGGTGCCGGGATGGCGATTGGCGCGTTGGTGGGAATGTTCATCGTCGCGGCGCGCGAAATGAAGGACACCACTTTGAAGAGTTTGAAAGATGTGCGTGCTTATACGCAGTTGACCGTGCTCGGCAGTGTCCCGCTGCTGGAAAACGATCTAGTCGTACGGCGCCGCCGGAGGTTGACCTGGCTGGCTTGGTCCACTGCCTGTTTGGCGGGGATTCTCGTGATGGCCGGTTCCGTGGTTTTCTACTTCGCCAACCGGACCTAACGAGCGCCAAATGATCAAAATGGAGGAATCATGAGTCGAGTTCACGATGCGTTGCGCCGGGCCGAACAGGCCGGCAGCTTCAGCCCTACGGCAGTGGTGGCCAATGAGGGCACTCGCCGGTCAGTAATGATGGACACGTCGCTGTCGGCCGAGCAGACGGCGATGTTGGCGGGCCTGCTGGACAAAGTTCAGGAAGTGCCCTTTAATCCGGCTCCTGAAGCGCATTTGATCGATGCGGCCCGGCCCCACGAAGCGCCCACCGAAGAGTTCCGTACCCTGCGCACGCGGCTCAACCATATGCAGAGCCTGCAGCCGATCCACTCGATCGTCGTCACGTCGCCTTCGCCCGCCGAAGGCAAGAGTCTGGCGGCGGTGAATCTGGCCTTGGCCCAGTCCCATCTGGCCGGGAACAACACGCTACTCTGCGACTTCGACTTCCGCCGCCCCATCGTCCACCACCTCTTTCAGGTGGACCGGACGCCCGGCATCACTGACTACTTGATGGGCAAAGCGACGCTGGAAGAAGTGATTAAGCGTGTCGCGGGCACTAACCTCTACATCATGCCGGCCGGCGAAGCGGTGATCAATCCGCTCGAATTGTTGAATCTGCGCGAAGTGAAGCAATTGCTGGACATGCTGCCCAAGCTTTTCAGCTGGGTGGTGCTCGATAGCCCGCCCCTGCTGTTTGCGGCGGACGCCAATCTATTGTCGACGATGTCGGACGGTACGGTGCTGGTGGTGCGGCTCGGCCACACTACGGTGGACTCGGTGACGCGGGCGATGCAGTCGTTGTGCCAGAACAACATGCTCGGCATCATCGCCAACGGCGCGCGGCGCGGCGAGCTCTATTCGAAGTACACCTACTATCACAGTTATTACTATTCGAAACCCGAATAGTCCAGAAAATCCCCTCGCTAACGGCGAGGGGATTTTTGTTAGCTTTTAGCGGCGAGCTCGGCTGCGTTATATTCGGCGTACGGACCCTTAAAGTCTTCAATCTGCCCGCCATGCACATGCCAGATGCGCGTGGCCACTTCATCCAGAAGGTCTTCGTCGTGGGTGACAAAGAACACGGTGCCCTCGAATTTTTGCAACGCCACATTCAGCGCATTAATACTTTCGAGGTCTAAGTGATTGGTGGGTTCATCCAGCAGCAATATATTCGGCTGCTGCAACATCAAACGGCAGAAGATCAGGCGGGCGGCTTCGCCACCGCTGAGGGCAGTGGTCGGCTTGAGGGCTTCCTCACGAATGAACAACATCTGCCCCAGCAGACCGCGCAAAGCCTGTTCACCCGCTTGCGGATCGATATTGTGCAGCCATTCAAGGGTGGTGCTCGTGGTGGACCCCGGCGCGGGGAGAATCGTTCGCTTGTGATCCTGCGAGAAGTAGCCGGGGGCCGCCTCATGTCCCCATTCTACGGTGCCGGCGTTCAAGGTGAGTTCGCCTTCGGCTTGCGCCTCGGCGTTATTCGCCGTCGAGAGCAGAGCCCGCAACAGAGTGGTCTTACCGGCACCATTGCGCCCCATGATGGCGATTTTTTCGCCCCGGGTGACGCTGGCCGTAAAATTCTCAAAGACCTTCAATTCGTCGTAACTCTTTGACAGGCCCTTCACCTCCAGCACATGCTTGCCGGACGCGCGCTTCTGATCGAATTTGATGTAGGGGCGCGCAATATTCGAGCGCGCCAGTTCGGCCGTTTGCAAACGCTCCACTTCTTTTTTGCGTGAAGTGGTCTGCGAAGAACGGGTACCAGCGGCGAAACGGGCGATGAATTCGTTTAACTGCGCAATCTTCTTGTCGCGCTGGACGTTGTCAGCCTCAATGCGCGAGCGGATCTGCGTCTTGGCCATCACCATGTCGTCGTAACCGCCGGTGTAAGTGATGATGGTGTTGTAATCGATGTCGGCAGTGTGGGTGCAGACGTTGTTGAGAAAATGACGATCGTGCGAGATGACGATCAGCGAGCCTTCATATTTGGTGAGATACTCTTCTAGCCAATGGACGGAGTCGAGATCCAGATGGTTGGTCGGTTCGTCCAGCAGTAAAGAACCGGGATTGCCGAACAGAGCTTGGGCCAGCAACACGCGGACCTTTTGTCCGCCTTGTAACTCGCTCATCTGGCGTAAGTGAAGCGACGAATCGACTCCGAGCCCGTCCAGGAGAATCGCGGCGTCGCTTTCGGCTTCGTAGCCACCCTCTTCGCCGACGACGCCTTCGAGCTCACCCATGCGCATTCCGTCTTCGTCGGTGAGCGCGTCATGATCCTTGGCATAGAGCACTTCGCGTTCAGTAAGTGCTTGCCACAACGGCGCGTTGCCCATGATCTCCGTGTCGAGCACCTTGTGGGCATCGAAGGCAAACTGATCCTGGCGCAAGATGCCGAACTTGCGCGGACGGGTGACGATGCCTTTGGTGGGCTCCTCGTCACCCGTCAGGATGCGCATGAACGTAGACTTGCCGGCCCCATTCGGACCGGTGAGCGCATAGCGGCGACCGGTGAGGAAGGAGGTGGTGACATCCTCAAAGAGGATCTTGGCGCCGAAGCGCATGGAGACGTTTTGGACTGAAATCAAAGCTTAAATACTAGAATAGCTCGAAACAGTCCAAATTGTCCGGCCTACTGAACGTTGAAGGGCTTCGCTGCCGAGAGGGCTCCCGAAGCACCATTGCGGATCGCGACGGTATAAGCGCCTTTCACCGTCAGCGTCACGCCGGTGGCCGATAGAATCGTCGTGGCTTTGTAGCTGGGGGCGAGCACACAAGCCGCCGGGCAGCCCGGGCCATTGATGACCACTTGCGCCGTCGCCGTGACAAAGCCGGAGCCGATCGCCCAAATGGTGAAGCTTTGGCCCACTTTGGGGCTCGACGGGAAAATGTACGCCGTGGTGAACACCGGTGCCAGCACGGCCGGAGGCGGCGGCGGGGCCGGAACCGGAGTGGGGACCGGAGTGGGGGCCGGTGGCGTAATGACCGTGCTTGCCGCATACAAAGCCAAGGCACCCGCCTTGTCGCCATTTTCCAGGGTCCGTTTCTTCACCTCGCCCGCACCAGCCGACGCCCACATTGTTTGCTCGCCGCAACCGGCGGCCGAGGGGTGAGTGAGCCCCAGCGCGTGGCCGAGCTCGTGCGTCGTTACATTCTCAACGTCGAACTTTCCGGCCTCGCCCGTGGGCGACCAGCTCACCAGATTGCTGAACGTCATGGTGAAACGGCGCATGCGGTTCGTTGAATCGTATTCAATGCGCGTGGAAGCCAAGGTCGTCGAGCCCGTCACCGGCCCCACCAGAAACTCGTTGGTACTCGCCGTATCCGCCCGGAAGGCGAAGACCGTGCCCGCCCCGTTCCAACTGACGGCGGAAGAGCCGAGAGCCGTCTTCCACTCGGCCGGAATCGTCGCATCGAATTTGTAAGTCGCGGCAGAATCGGTCCACTTCGGTCCAATCAGGACGTAACATCCGGCATCGGCCGGAGCGACGGTGGCCGCTGACTCAGTAACAAACGCCCGGGCGCGGTGGCGTTCACTTTCGATCACCGGCGCGTCGGCTTCCTGTAACAACTGCTCCAGGTTGTCGAGCACCTTCGCGGCCCGCTCATTTAACTCAGGCACCCAGCCGCCGCGGATGGCATATTTCTCGATGGGCGTTTCGCCATCGAAGAAGAGCAGGACACTTTCGTTCATCGCGAAGGCCGGCACGTCGGTGAAGATCACTCGGGTGTCGCCCACATCTCCGCCCTTCACGGTGAAAGTGCGCATCCGGGCCGTTTTGCGGCTCATCTCCTTCAAGGTGGCACTTACATCGAGTGTAACATCCGTGTAAATTTCGCCATCGCTGCCGTAATAACTCCGGCTCTCCGTTACCTCGCCTAAGACAATGCTGGTAGCGGCCTGGGTGTTCTCGCGCAGATCACCGCTGCGGCCTGCCCAGAGGGAAGTACCGGCGAGACTGATCAGAGACAAAGCAATAAGACGCATGAAAAATTCCTATTCCACTTAGAAGTTAACGACTCTCAGATCGCGTTTTCACGATCATGTCACGGATCCGCAGGAATTCATGTAAATGAGCGGTAAACAAAAAGTAAACAAGGTGTTTGCCAGGCGTTTCTAGGTAAAACACTGAGTACCAGAACGTTTTTCTAAGTACTAAGGTGTTTCCCCGAGACGGCCTTGAAAATAGAGGTTGTTGTACCGCTTTGGGAGTCGTGAGTCCCTTCGGTAACTACTGAATCGTGAGTGATTTAGCCGCGGAAAGAGTGCCCGTTGCGCCATTGCGGATGGCGATGGTGTAGGTGCCCTTGGTGGTCAAGGTGACAATGCCCGAAAGGAGGGTTGCCGTCCGGTAGGGAGGGCTCGCGACACAAGATGACGGGCAGCCCGGACCGTTGATCACCACCTGCACCGCCGCCGCATCGAAGCCGGAGCCCACCATCCAAATGGCAAATTCCTGGCCCGCTTTGGGAAACGCCGGGAATACCGCCGCTGTCGTGAACCCTGGTGCCGGCGGCGCGGGCGCGGGTACCGGAGTGGGAACCGGGGGCGTGGACGGCGCGGTTGTATATAGCTTCGCGATGCCTGCCTTATCGCCATTCTCCAAGGTCCGTTTCTTCAATTCGCTGGTGGCAGCTGAGGCCCACATGGTCTGTTCGGAGCAAGGCGTGCCGGACGGATGATTGAGGCCCAGGGCGTGGCCGAGTTCGTGCGCGGTGACGCTTTCGACATCGAACTTGCCCGCTTCGCCGGTGGGCGACCAACTTACGGCGTTGCTGAAAGTCATGGTGAACCGGCGCATGCGATTCGTCGAGTCATACTCGATGCGGGTGGAGGCTAGCGTGGTGGCACCTGAAACGGGACCGCTGAGAAATTCGTTGGGACTGGCTGCGTCCGCTCTAAAGGCGAAAGGCGTTCCGGCTCGGTTCCAAGTAGCGGCCGAGGCTTCGAGAGCCGTCTTCCAGGCCGCCGGAATGGTGGAGCCAATCTTGTAAGTCGCCAACGAATCCGTCCACTTGGGCCCGATCAGCACATAACAGGCCGCATCGGCGGGCGCGGGCTCCGTCGCCATTTCCGCGAGGAAAGCGCGAGTTCGCTGGCGTTCACTCTCGGCAACCGGAGTGTCCTGGTCGAGCAAAGTCTGTTCGATTTCCCCGAGCACTTTGCCGGCGGATTCGCCCAACTCCGGCATCCATCCACCGCGAATCGCGTACTTACTGCTGGGCAAATCGCCTTCGAAGAACACCACCGCTGATTCGTTTAAATCGAAGACCGGCACATCGGTAAATATGACACTCGTGCCGCCCACCGTACCGCCTTTGACAGTAAACGTCTGTAACTTAGCCGCTTTACGTCCGGTATTTTTCAGAGTGGAGCTGACGTTGATCGTCACGTCGCTGTAGATATCTCCGTCGCTGCCGTAGTAACTGCGGCTCCCGGTGATCTCGCCGAGGACGATCATCGTAGCCGTTCGCGTATGTTCCCGGAGATCGCCATGGCGGCTGGCCAGTAGACTTGACCCACACCATACAAAAATGGTAAAAAAGCGCATCGAATTCCTTGTTCTTGCTGATAAGTCAACGTCTCTCGGTTGGCGTTTGAATGATCATGTCATGGATCGGCAAGAAATAACCGGTCTCAGCAGGAAACAATTTATAACATAGATCATCCTGAAAATTTTCTAAGGAAAACGTACAACGGCGCGTACTAGTGATGACCACTTACTTACTCGTTGGGTGGGTGTACTTAGTTACCTTACTCAAGAGGCCGGCGGGCGGCGCGGATGAGGCGAAGTAACTCTTCTCCCTCGTCGACATCGAGCTCCACTTTGAGCCAGTACACGGGCGCGGCCAGTCCTAGTTGCTCCACCTTTACCCAGTCCTTTTCGGTGGTCAGTAAGCCATCGGGAGCGGCGGCGGTGAGCGGCTCCAGGTGCCGGGCCTGGTAGCGATGGTGGTCAGGGAAGGCGGTGAAGGAAACTGTGGGCCAGCCGAGGGCCGCGAGCGAGGCGCGGAAACTGCCCGGGTTAGCCAAGCCGCAAAAAGCGGCGTAAAGGCCCGGGGCGAGGGTGACAGCCTGGTCGCCGCGCATCCAAGTCAGCGGCCGGATGCCGGCCCGCACGATCGGCGCGCGCGGATTCTCCTGGCGGATACGGGCCAGCAGCCGGGTATAGCGGCGCGCCGGTTGGGTACGAGTCAAGACGACAAAACCCGCCCGGCTTAGCGCTGAAATCGGCTCTCGCAAACGGCCCACGGGCAGCAGACGCCCGCCCCCGAAAGGATCTTGCGTATCGATCAAAACAATGTCGAAGTCGCGGGCGAGCGGCCAATGTTGAAAGCCGTCGTCGAGCAGAAAGGTGCCAGGCTCGAAGATGCGGCTAAGAGCCTGGGCGGCGGCGCGCCGGTTGGCGCCAATGGCCACGGCGACGCGGCCGGAACGCAGAAAGATCTGCGCTTCATCGCCGGTCTGGCTGAGGGGGGCGTGGGCCCCCGGCGGCAGCGCCAGAATCTCCCGGCTCTGGCGGCCATAGCCGCGGGTGAGCACGGCCGAGCGGGGCAAGCGCTCGGCCAGCCATAGAGTGAGTGGCGTCTTGCCGGCGCCGCCATAAGTAAGATTTCCCAGGCTGACCGTGGCCGGGGCCAACCAGTGTCCGCGTCCGCGCAACCTGCGGTCAACCGTCACGCCGGCGGTCCACAGCCATTCCAGGGGCGCGAACCACCAGAAGCCGGGTTCGCGGGTCAACGACTGATCGATCACCTCGAGCACGGCTTTCATCGCGCGCGCCGTGGCTCCGCGTTCTCGCGCCGAGGCTAACTGCGCTTGCACTCCATACTGCCCAGGGTTCGTGAGTAACTCGGCGACGGTGGGCGCTAGTTGACTGACTGACGAAATCTGCCGGAGCGCCCCTTCGTTTAGAAATTGACTTACCATGTCCGCAAAATTCTCGTTGTGCGGCCCCACGATAATCGGCCGGGCAAAGTACGAAGGTTCCAGTACGTTGTGGCCACCTCGCCGCGCCAGAGTGCCGCCCATAAACACGACGTCAGCCAGCCCGAACGCGCCACTTAATTCACCCATCGTGTCTAACAGCAGCACGCCCGGCAGAGTAAGTGGACCCAGCGCGGAACGGCGCACGAAAGCAACCCCAGCGGTGCGAAGCTTCTCCGCCACCACCTCGAACCGCTCAGGTCGGCGCGGGGCCAGAATAAGTAACAAGCCGGCCCCGGAGAGTTGCTGGTAGGCGGCGATGACCGCGCCGTCCTCGTCGATGTCGCCTTCGACGAGCGGCGGCATGGTGCTGGCGGCGATCCAGACGGCGCTCGGATTCAGCCGGCGCACCCAGGTCTGCAGCGCTTCGGCGGGCTCGGGAGGCGTGGCATCGTATTTCAGATTGCCGACGCAATCCACGCATTCCGTTTCGCCCAACAGAAACCGGTAGCGGTGGGCGTCCGGTTCACTCTGGGCCAGGATGCGGTCAGCCTGGGCGAGAACCGGGCGGAAGAGCCACCAGAGGCGCTCGTAGCGGGGCCAGGCACGGTCAGAGATGCGCCCGTTCAGCACGATCAGGCCGGCACCACGGCGCTTGGTCTCACGCCAGAGATTGGGCCAGATTTCGGTCTCGAAGATAATGACGGCGAGCGGGTCGAGGTGGCGAAGCGTGCGGCGGACGGCCCAGCAAAGGTCAATGGGTGAATAAAAGATGTGGTCGGCGAGGCCGGTAAGCCGCTGTTGGGCGATGTCGCGGCCGGCCAGCGTCGTCACAGAGACGTAGATCGGCGTGCCGGGAAGGGTCGCCTTCAGTTGGCGAATCATCTCGACGCTCGACAGCACCTCGCCCACGGAGACGGCGTGCAACCAAAGGCCGCCGCGCTGCGTCCGCCCAAAGGAGAGCCTGCCGAAGCGTTCGGCCAGATTCGATGCGTAGGCACGGTTCCGCATGATCCGGCCCAGCAAATACACTAGGAGCAGCGGCAGCGCGAGAGCGCCCAGAGCGCGATAGAGGAAATATATGAAACGGACCGCCATACGATTTGCCAAGACCTGTATTTTACTGGCCCCGCTGCTGTTGGCGCTGGACAAAGATGCGCCCTTTAAGCCGGAGCCGGTGGATTCGTACGAATTCAAACAGAAGCTGGACGGCGTCACCATCGCCGCCCAAGCCTTCGATACAGAGGCTCTGACGCAAAAAGCCTTCGGTAAACTGAACCCGAATCACTACGAGGTTTTGCCGGTGCTCGTCGTGATTCAAAATAACCGGGCGAAGGCGATCCGGGTGGACCAAATGGCGATCCAATACATCACGCCGGGGATGGGCAAGATCGACCATACGCCCTACGCGGAATTGCTCTCCCGCGTCGGCCCCACGCGGCCGAACCTCGGCCCGCGACCGTTGCCGCTTCCGCGCAAGACGAAAAGGAACCCCTTCAACGCGCCCGAAGTGGAGGCCCGCGCGTGGGCCGCGAAGATGATCGCACCGGGCGAAACAGCCGCTGGATTTTTCTATTTCCAAACGCGGCACACCACCTCGTCGCGCCTTTATTTGACCGGCATCTTCGAACCAGCGTCGAATCAGGAACTTTACTACTACGAGATCCCGTTCGGCCAGTAGACTCAAGAGATGAGTATTGCAACTAAGCGCGGCGATGGCGGCGAAACCGGACTCGCGGGGGGCATCCGTGTCTCCAAGAGTTCGCTGCGCGTGGAAACCTATGGCACGGTGGATGAATTGATCTCGACGCTCGGCTTTGCGCGTTCCATCTGCGAGGATGCCCCCCTGCGCGAGAGCACCAAGCTGATTCAGCGCGAGCTGTTCCGCATCGGCTCCGGCTTGGCGACGCCGCCCGAAAGCAAGAAGCCGCAGGTGCCGGTACCCGAGGAGATGGTGGACCGCCTCACCAACCAGGTTCACGAGATCGAGGCGATTGAGGGGCTGCTGGCCGACTGGTCAGTATCGGGGGAACATACGGCCGCCGCCGCCTACGACATGGCGCGCACCATTTGCCGGCGGGCCGAACGTCATGTCGTGCGCTTGATCGAGTCCGGCGAGGCGGTGGAGCCAAATATTCTGAAGTATCTGAATCGCCTTTCCGATTTGCTGTGGCTGTATGGCCGGAAGCTCGAGTTGGAGGCGGGGGTGAGTGGCAGTTTGCGCGAGGCGACCGGCGCGGCGGGGCCGCGGTGGTCGCGGGCCTGGTAGCGCGTTATCTTCGCTTAGTTGCGTGGCCGGCTAATATATTCTGGAGTGGTGCGGAACATCTGGCAACGACGAGCTACGGCCTTCGGCGTGGTGCTGCTGGCCGGTGTATTCGCCGCCGTCGTTTATGGCCAGTACAAGGCGCGGGTGTGGCAGCGCTATGAGCACGAGATGCAGGATCCCGTGGACGATCCGCCCAATGCCACCCGCAAAGGCGAGTTCGCCTTGGGCCGTTTGCGCTACTACTCTCCGATGGATGGCGGACGGCGCTATTCGCGCTGGGGCATCGACGCCAACAAGGGCGACCGGCTATTCATTGACCTGATGAGCCGCCTCACCCGGCTCGACGCGGGACCCATTGAAACGATCGTCGAGCTCGACAGCGAGGAAATCTTCGAGCACCCCTTTACCCTGGCAATTTCGGTGGGCGACTGGGAGATCTCCCGGTCCCAGGCCGCGCGCCTGCGCCGGTACTTCGACCAGGGTGGCTTTCTGATGGTGGATGACTTCCACAACGACCGCGAATGGTCCAATTTCATGGCCGGCATCCATCTCATCTATCCCGATGCCCAAGCCGATGAACTGCAAGCCTCTGACCCCATCTTTCACACTCTTTTCGACACCAGGAAGCTGACGCGGGTGCCGGGACAGAACGTCGTACACGGCTCCCAGATCGAGCGGGGCGGGGTGACGCCGCATTGGCGGGCGATTCGCGACGGCCAAGGCCACATCATCGTGGTGATTGGCTTCAACATGGACATCGGCGACGGCTGGGAGTTTGCCGACGATCCCAACTATCCCGAGCAGTACGCCACCGAGGCCATCCGGACCGGCCTCAGCTACGCGATTTACGCCTTAACCCATTAGATCGAGGGCGGCCGGGGCCAGCCGGACTAATTCCATGTTGGTGCCACCATTTCGCGGGCCATTCGATCACCCGGACTTAGATGCGGTGAAAGCTCTTGAGAATTTCCCGCATCGAATAGCGTAGCGCGATGGGCCGGCCGTGTGGACAACTCATCGGATAATCGCATTCGCCTAGTTTCTTTAAAAGCCACTCCATCTTAGTCATGTCGAGCGCCATGTTGATCTTAATGGCGGCGCGGCAACCGATAGAGGCGGCGACGTTGCGGCGGATCTCTTCGAGCGTGGCGCGGCGCATCTCAGCTTCGGCAGTTTCCAATATCTCCAAGACTACCCGCTCTACCTGTGCCGGACCAATGTCGGCCGGAGCGGACTGCACGGCAATGGCGCGGCGGCCCACCGGAGCGGTGTCAAAGCCGACCCGGTCTAACTCCTGCGCGATGCGTTCGTACTCGATCTCTTGCCCGGCAGTAAGTTCCAGCACCAGCGGTACGAGTAACTGCTGACGCTCCATCTTCCCCGCCGCCTGTTGACGAAGGACTTGTTCGAAGAGAATCCGCTCGTGGGCGACATGCTGATCGATGATCCAAAGCCCGTCGCGGCCGGCCGCGATGATGAAGCTATCGTGTAACTGGCCAATGGGGCGAAGGTCCTTGAGCGCTTCGAGGTTGACGGCTTCGGTGTAACTGCCGGCGGGCAGGCCACCGTGCGTATCCGGTACCGGACCGCGCACGAACCCCGGATGGCCAATCGCCGGACTGGGTGGCGGGATCTGGGGGTCGCCAAAATCAAATCGAGGACTGGGTCCGGCGTCGGGGCGTAACTGCCACATCGGCATCGTCACTTCCGGTAAGTGCCCGGATAAGTTACCGGTTAGCTCGCCGGCGGTAAATAACTCGTTCGGCGGCAGTGGCGGACCGCCTTCGATGGCTTGAGAAAATTCAGAGTATGGCAGCAACGCACCGGGCTGCGTAAATGAATGAGGAGCGGGCGCAGCGCTGATGGGGCGGGCTTCCGTGAGGGTGCGGCGTACCGAATCGCGAACGAAGTTATGGACGAAGCTACCTTGGCGAAAGCGGACCTCGGTTTTTGAAGGATGGACATTGACGTCTACCTCGCCCGGATCGCATTCAAGAAATAGTAACGCGAAGGGGTAAGTGCCCGGAGGAATTAATTGCGCGTATCCCGACGTAAGCCCGTGCAGTAACAGTCGATCGCGGATGAGCCGCCCATTGACGAAAAGATAAATGGAATTGCGGTTAAGCTTTTGCACCTGCGGCCCGCTAACGAAGCCACGCAAGCGGTATTGGTTCACTATGCCCACTTCGTCGCCGGGAAATTCGCGCTCGTGCTTACCCAAATCGGCGAGTTCGGCGAGCACCTGGGAACCGAAGACTTGAAAGACACGCTCCTTTATCTCGCTCACCGGCGTGACGGAGAGTAACTCGCTGGCACCATGCCGAAGCTGGAAGGTCTTGTCCGGATGGGCGAGGCTGTAGTGGGTGACTAGCGAAGCGATGTGGGCGAGTTCAGTGGGTTCGGTCCGCAGAAATTTTTTGCGGGCCGGCACGTTGAAGAAGAGGTCACGGACGGTAATCGTGGTGCCGCGCGGCAGGGCCATTTCGTCCACTTTGAGCAATTTGCCACCGGCAATCTCAATGCGCGTGCCAGTGCTCTCTTCCTCCGAGCGAGTCTCGAGCACCAACCGCGAAACCGAGGCGATCGACGGCAACGCCTCCCCACGAAAGCCGAGGGTGGCGATGGCGAGCAAGTCCTTCACGTTCGATAGCTTACTGGTGGCGTGGCGCTCAAAGGCGAGCAGCGCGTCATCCCGCAGCATGCCGCAGCCGTTGTCGGCAATGCGAATCAAGCGGCGTCCGCCGTTTTCGACGTCGAGCCTGATTTCGGTGGCACCGGCGTCGAGCGAGTTTTCGAGGAGTTCTTTCACCACCGACGCGGGGCGCTCCACCACTTCGCCGGCGGCGATCTGGTTGGCGACGTTATCGGAAAGAATGTGAATGCGGCCCAAGTAGTCAGGCTACCGCTTTTATGAGGGGGGAAGTGGAATTTGCGGGAGCCTCTCCTCCGAGAAGGCCCCAAATTTTGAAGCGTAGAGCACGCCGTGGAGATGGCGTGCTCTACGCACCCGAAAGAGAGAAGCCAAGAAGGAAAGTTCAGAAATGCCTTACGGAATCCTTCGCAACTTTCTTGGCGAGATTAGCTCTACTTTAGTGATATCGCCGGGACTCGCCAATCCCGCAAGTGTAGGTTAATTTTCACTCCTTGGTGGGCATAAGCGCGACGCAAAAGGGGGTATGGGGGGATGCAGCAGTTGTGGCGTCAAGGCGACGGATTATTCGGCGATTAGGAAGGCCATTGATCGGTCACCCATATGTTCGAGAACGTTCCCCAGTTCGTGATCGGAATTGAGAATGTCGAGCTCGACGTTGGGACGAGTAGAAGCGAAGGTGACCGAGTCAAGAACGGGGACAATGTCGTCGTTCTGGCCGTGAAAGATGAGCGTGGGCTGGCGGACGTCCGGGTAGCCTTCGTAGCGATGAGCGTCGTCGATCAGTTGGGGGCTAAGGGGACGCTCGCGTAAGTCGCCATAATGGAAAACCGGCATGGAACCGCTCTTACGCCAATCGGCCATGGCCACGGGGCCGAGGCGGGCTTCCCAGCGCTCGGCGAGGCGGAAGGCGGGCGCGAGCAGCACCACGCGCCGCACTTCAGAGTGCCGGGCAGCGTAAAGGGCCGCCAAGTAACCGCCCATGCTGGAGCCCAGAATGTTCACCGGATCGCCGGCGGCCACGCGCTCGATTACGGCTAGCTGCGCCATCAAGGTGAGATGCTCGAAGTCACCCTCGTCGAGCGTGGGCACTTCAAGGGTGAGTCCCCTTGCCGCGAATTGTTCAACGAAGTAGCGCGCTTTGCGCGAGGCGGGTGAGGACGCGAAGCCATGCAGATAGATCGATCTATTTGGGAGAATCGGGAACCTCGAATTTCAGATCCGAGTTGGCGGAGAATTTCTGGAAGCGCTGGTAGGTGTAGATGTTTTCGGCCACCAGTTGCCCATCGGCCTTGCGCGTATGCACGACGTTGGCGGGCAGCAGGAAACCGTACTGGCTCATGGCGTAATCCGTGACCCCGATGTCCACGATCACTTGGCCATCTTCGCGAATGCCGGACCCCAACTCAATGCGCAGCGGGACGCCGGTAGGGCTAAGCCACAGTTCGCCTTGCAGTTGTTGCCGGATCAGTTTATTGCCTTCATAAACGGTCATCTGGCCGTCGCCGCTTTTTTGCTTAAACCGCAGAACGATGGCCGTCTCGGCACCCAGCCGCCGTTCACCCGCGACCGTGAAGGCGTAATTGTGCATGGCCTGCTTCCGGAAGAGCAGGAGGCTGAGGCCGAAGTCGACGGCCGTACCGATCAGCCCGTGTTTTTCGAATTCGAGGAGTAACTTGCGGCGGATTTTGTCGTCGTCCGACTTCATACCCATGGCTAAGCTCATGCGCGCTTCACCCAGCTTTTGAATCTGGCGGCCGTCGATCCGCACCACTTGGCGGACTTCATGCAGGTCGCCGTTCGATTCCTTAAAGGGTGCCACCGCATACTCCGAGGAGATCTCACGCGACTGAAAATTTACTGCTGGAGGGGCCGTCGCGCCTACCCGGGCCCGGAACCGGGTGCCGCGTTTCTGCGCGCGCTGCTTCAGCGTCTCTTCGCCCACCACCAGGGTGATGTTCTGGTGGAACATTTCGGCTTCTTCCGCGGCGCGGTTCAGAAGGGTTTGGATATCAGCCGCGGCGGGCGTTGCCAGGATCAAAGCCAGAATCGCGATCACCCTTCTATCTTAGCGTCCAGCGGTACGGTACCTTCGAATAGTCAGTGGCAAATATGCAGCGGCTTTACAACTTCGCGCTCGCACTCTGGCTGATATCAGATGCTTTTCGCGTGGGGCGGGCGTCGCTCCACGCGACGGGTCCGGCGCGTGGGCTGCATGGGGCCATGGTGCTGATCCTGACGGTCAATGCCTGGTTCGTCCTGCGCCGCCCGGCACCGTTGGCGGGCGGCGTCACTTGGTGGCAAGCAGGTTGGGTATTGGTGGCGGCGGCTTGGCCGTTATTGTTTATCGTCGCCAAGGGACCGAGCGGGCCGGCACCTTTACCGGCCCTGTTGCTGCAATTGGCTGCCACGCTGATGTTTGGGGCAAGCGTGTATGAATTGGGAACCAGTTTCGCGATATTCCCGGAACGGCGCGCCTTAGTTAGCCGGGGGATTTACGGCTGGCTGCGCCATCCGATGTATGCGTCTTACTTACTCCTCGATTTAGGTTTTTGGCTGGCAAATCCGCAGCCGTGGTTTGCCGTCGTGTGGGTGTTGGAAGTGCTATTGCTGGACGCGCGCACGCGCTGGGAGGAAGAGATTTTATTAGGCGATGCAGCGTATGCCGGGTACCGGCGGCAAGTGCCGTGGCGGCTGATTCCGGGAGTGCTGTAGGCTTGCTGATTTCGGTCGTCATTCCTACCTTGAACGAAGCGGCACTATTGCCTGAGTTGTTGGCCGGATTGCGGGATGTCGAAGTGATTGTGGCGGACGGCGGCAGTGTCGATGCCACTTGCCATTTGGCCTGCGGCGTGAAACTGATTCAGGCTCCGCGCGGACGTGGCAGTCAGTTAGCGGCGGGGGCACGGGCCGCGTCCGGCGACGTGCTGTGGTTCTTGCATGCGGATACCCGCGTTCCGGCGGAGGGGACCGCAGCGATCCGGCGGGCGCTGAGTGATCCTACGGCCGGGGCCGGTAACTTCAATTTGCGTTTTGACGGCGCGAGCCGTGGGGCGCGTTGGCTTACCTGGTTATACCCTCGCTTGCGGCGCTTCGGTATCTGCTATGGCGACTCCGGCATCTTCGTGCGCCGGTGTTTCTATGAACAAATTGGCGGCTTCGCGACTTACCCTATTTTCGAAGACCTCGACTTAGTCAGCCGCCTCAGGCGAGTTACTCGTTTCGTCCACTTACAGCCGGAGTTAATCACTTCGTCGCGCCGCTTTGAAGCGACAGGGTTCGAACGGCAGTTTGCGAAATGGTGCCTATTGCAGATGCTCTACTGGTTAGGTGTGCCGCCGGCGCGCCTGGGGCGCTGGTACCGTTGATATCATCGCCGCCCGGTGCGGCCGGGGATGCACCACACCGCTTCCAGCTTTCCTCCGCGCGACGCGCACATTTCATCGTGCAAACACACGGTGCTGTCGGTATAACCCGGGATAAATGCAATCAGGCCGCCCACGGCGGGTTGATCTGACGGTGTGGCCAGTTCCAAGGTGCCGTGCTCGGCCGACAGGGCCACGCTTTTCACCTCGAGCCCGATGGGCCGCGGCGGTCCATGTTGCACGCTCATGGTCTTAAAGCCGCCATCGACGATGACGCGCGTCCCGGTGGGACGGCTGACGACGCGGGTGAGCACCGTGAGCGCGAATTCATGGTCGTCCAGACCCCATTTTTCGTAGGTGAGGTCAGAGAATGCGCCGCCGCCGGCTTGCACTTCGGTGATGCCGGCCAGGGGCGCGGCGAGGCGAAACGTACCGCTGCCGCTCGAAGAGACGATGTCAATGGCGAGTCCGGCCGCGCGGCAAGCGGCTACAGACGACGTCAGAAGTTCCATCGCTTCGGCTACCTTTGCCTGCTTGGTGGCACCCTGTAAAGCCGTCACGTGGCCCTCCCAACCCATCAGCCCGGCGAGGCGCAAGCCGGGCGACGCGACGATCTCTCGCGCCAAATTCACGGTGGCGAGTCCGGGTGCGATGCCGCAGCGATTCATGCCCACGTTCACTTCGATCAGCACGGCGATCTCGACGCCCTCGTTTGTCGCGGCCGCCCGTAGCAGGCGCATGTGCTCATGGCTATCGGTGGCGGCGATCAAGCCGGGGGTGCGCTTCGCCAGGCGAGCCAGACGGGCCAGCTTCCGTTCGCCCACGATCTGATTGGCGATCAGGATGCTGGCGACGCCAGCCTCGGCCATCGCTTCCGCTTCATACAAAGTGGCGCAAGTAACACCGATGGCACCAGCGGCCACGGCTTGCAAAGCGAGGGGCGGCGCTTTCTGCCCTTTCATATGCGGTCGCCAGCCGAGCCCGTGCTGGCGGACGATGTAGTCCACCATGCGCCGCACATTGCGGTCGTATTTGTCGAGGTCGAGACAAAGCGCCGGGGTTTCAAGCGCTTCGAGAGGCAGTCCGATGGCGTCCGAGTTGGCGCTCACGAGCGTTCGCCTTTCCAAAAAGACGGCCCTGGCGGCATAGGAGATTTGGGTTTGTCGTTGATGATGGAAAGTCCTTGCCTGCTATTTTAGCGTTACCAGCCCCTCCTCCCCGTTTCCCTTATTTC
>JANLPT010000239.1:0-21383 GCA_031367405.1 Bryobacteraceae bacterium | reverse complement strand
CCGAACGGTCTTTACTCTCCCAGTAGTTGATGCCGCGGTTGACGATGTATTTGGAACCGGGGGAGTGCGTCCAAAGCTCTTTGCCGGTGGTGGCGTCGATGGCGACGATGGAGAGGTTCTTGGCCATCACGTACATCACCTGGTCGACGATGAGCGGATTGAAGGCATAGCGAAGATTGTCGCCCGTGGAGTAGCTCCATGCCTGGCGCAACTTGGCTACATTGAGACGGTCGATTTGCTTGAGCGACGAATACTGCGCCGCGTCCGCCGCTCCGCCATAGTCACTCCAACGGGCATGATCCTGCCCCAGCAAAATCGTTACGGTCCACAGCGTTAGCAGAGTTCGCTTCATTCCTCCCCATCATAGCGGCACCGGCTTCATTAAGGTTTCGCTACAATGAACGCAATACATCCAGCTTTGAGGTTTACTTATGAATCATCGTCTCGCCCTCGTTGGCGCTTTCCTACTTCTGACAGCCGCCGCTGCGTATGCGCAAGAATCCCGTGGTGCCATCCTGGGCCGCGTGACTGACTCTTCCGGCGCGCCCATCGCCGGTGCCGCCGTTAAGGCCACCAACCCCGAAACCGGCATCACGCTCACCGCCACGGCCAACGCCGATGGCAACTACTTTCTGCCATATCTCGTTCCCGGCAAATACTCCGTCTCGGCCGAACTCACCGGATTCAAGAAGCTGATCCAGAATGACATTGAAGTCCGCGTCACTGACCAGGTAAAGCTCGACTTTCCGCTGCAGATTGGCGACGCCAAAGAGATCATCGAGGTGACGGCCGAGACTCCTTTGCTGAACTCGGCCGAAGCCTCGTTGGGCCAAGTGATTGACCAACGCCGCGCCGTCGAACTGCCGCTCTTCGCGGGCAACGCCATGGACTTGGTCCATCTGGCGCCCGGCACCGTGAACGGCACCAATCTGCGCCTTCGCAAAGCGCCTTTCAACTCGGCACCCTCGCAATTCTCCACCAACGGCGCAGGCAACAACGCCAACGAGTTTTCGATTGACGGCGTCGTCAACATCTATTCCGACGGTACCGCGCCCCGGGTCGCGTTCTCGCCGCCGCAATCCGCCATCTCCGAATTCAAGATTCAAACCACGCCCTATGACGCTTCGGTGGGACACACGATGGGCGCGGTGGTGAACGTCAACACCAAGGGCGGCACCAATCAGTTGCATGGGGAAGCCCATTGGTGGTTCCGCAACAAGGCCTTCGATGCCCCCACCATCTTCCAAAACCGCGCTGGACTCGCCCTCGCCGGATACACCGACAACCGCTACGGCCTCTCCCTCGGCGGTCCCCTGTCGATCCCCAAGGTTTACAACGGCAAGAATAAGACGTTCTGGTTCTACACCTGGGAAGCCAATAAATTCCAGGATCCTTCGAATCAGCAGGTGCAGACGGTGCCGATTGCCGCCGTCCGCCAAGGTGACCTTTCGCCTTACCTCGTCCTCGGTGCCGCTTACCAGGTGTACGATCCCCGCACCACCACGGCCGGTGCCAATGGGCTCTTCACCCGCCAGCCGTTCGCCGGCAATCGCATCCCCGCCAGCCGCCTTGACCCCGTAGCCCTCAACATCATGAAGGCCTGGCCTGACCCTAACCAGGTCACCACCAATCGCGAGTTCCGCAATAACTTCTTGCGTTCCTCCCGCGCGCTCGAAGACTATTGGACCAACCTCGGCCGCATCGACCACACCATCAGCGAAAAGCACCGCCTCTTCGGCCGCATGCATCGCGACTACTGGCAGGAAGACAAGAGCCGTTTCCTCGATGAGAAAATCAGCGGCGTCATCCTGAACCGCATCAACCGCGGCGTGGCGCTCGACGACGTGTATATCTTCAGCCCTTCGCTCCTGATGAATCTGCGCTACGGCATCACTCAGCAGGACTTCCCCGAGCGCCGCGTCAGCCAGGGCTTCGACCTGGCCTCGCTCGGTTTCGCCCCCGGTCTGGTCAGCTCTATTGAGCGCTCAACGGCCACCTTCCCGCGGGTGAATGTGGCACCCTTCTCGACCATTTCCAACTGGGAATCCGGCGACGGCACCACGTCGTCGTTGATCCATCACTTCTCCGGCACCATCACCAAAGTCGCCGGGGCCCACACCATGCGCATGGGCTTCGATGGCCGCGTCAACCGCGAGTTCCGCAATCGCTTCCCGCAACAAACCTCCCCGGACTTCACCTTCGCCGCCGGGCTCGCCTCGGCCAGCACCGGTGCCGCCGCCCCGCAAGTGGGGGGCGAGATCACCACGTTTCTTCTTGGCATTCCCGGTGGCAATATGGCCCGCGTGGCCAGCTACGCTGAGCAGGATAAATACGTCGGCCTCTTCTATCAGGACGACTGGAAAGTCTCGAAGAAACTCACCCTCAACGCCGGGTTGCGCTGGGATCTCGAAAGCGGCATCACGGAGCGCTTCGACCGTTCTGTCTATGCCTTCGACGCCACGTCGCCCACGCCCATTGTCTCAGCGGCCATCGCCAGATACGCCGCCGGTACGCAGATTCCTGAACTCCCCGCCAGCCAGTTCAAAGTGAATGGCGGGCTCACCTTCGCCAACACCGGCGGCAATCCGCGCAGCTACTGGAAACCCCGCTATTCGAATTTTCAGCCCCGCGTCGGCCTGGCTTATCAAATCAATTCGAAGACCGTCGCCCGCCTTGGCTATGGCATCTTCACCGGACCCATTGGCGTCTATTACACCAACACCGTCCAGACCGGTTTCAGCCAAACCACGCCCATCCAACCCACGCTCGACAATGGCCTCACCTATGTTTCAAATACCGCCAACCCCTTCCCGAATGGCTTGCTCGCGCCCACCGGCTCTTCCTTGGGCCTGGCCACCAACCTGGGCCAGGCGCTGCAGGTGTACGACCCCTCACGAAAGAATCCCTATGCTCAGCGCTGGAGCGCCGGATTCCAGCGCCAGTTGCCCGGCCTCTTCGTCTTGGAGACCACCTATGTGGGCAACCGTGGCACGCGCCTCTCCGTCGATCGCGACTTGAACGCGTTTCCGAACCAATACCTCAGCAAGTCGCCGGTACGCGACCAGGACCGCATCAATCTGCTAGGCCAGAATTTCGCCAATCCCTTCTCCGGCCTCAGTTCCGTCTACGGCACGAACACCAATCGCGGGCAGTTTCTGCGGCCCTACCCTCAGTTCGGCGCGATTACCGTCAATCAGCCCGTCGGCTACTCCTGGTATCACGCTATGCAAACCCGCATCGAACGGCGCTTCTCGCGGGGGCTGACGGCGCAGTTCAGCCACACTTGGTCGAAGGCCATGCAAGCGGTGAGCTTTCTGAATGGCGGTGACGCGACACCGTACGAGGGCATCTCCGACCTTGACCGGACGCAGGCCATTCGCGGCTCGGCCATTTGGGAAGTCCCCTATGGCCACGGCCGTCATTGGGGCGGCTCCAGCAATCGCGCCGTGAACTTCATCGCCGGCGGCTGGCAGTTGAATGGTGTGATGCAGAAGCAGAGTGGCTCACCGTTGGCCTTTGGTAACCGCATCTTCAACGGCGACCTTTCGCAAGTCGGCCTGCCGAAGGACGAGCGCTCGGTGGATCGTTGGCTTCGTTTGGTTCCCAACGCCGACGCCGCCACCGCCGCAGCGCGACCCCTGGTTCCCTACGGCTTTGAATGGCAGGCCGGCAAGCAACTGGCCAGCAATCTGCGCCAGTTCCCGTTGCAGTTCGGGGGAATTCGTGGACCAGGCCAATCGCGCTGGGATTTCTCCGCCATCAAGAACTTCAAGTTCAAAGAACGCCTCAACACCCAGTTCCGCGCCGAGACCTACAACGCCACCAACTTCCCCAATCTGGGCAACCCGAACACTGACCCCACGAATGCCGCCTACGGCACCATCACCAGCCAGGATAGTCCCCGAAGCTGGCAGTTCGCCCTGCGGCTATCGTTTTAGTACTTCCCTAAAGCCGTTCTCAGGTGGGCACTTTCCTTTACTTGACAACCTGAGCACGGCGAGGGGCAAGACCCTAGTTTCGGAAAAAAACGCATGTAGAACTGTCGATCTTGGGATGGGAGATTGACATGGGTGTTAACTTGCCCCAGCGGTTCACCTCCCAATCACGCGGCTCACTAGGGGCAAAATGGTGCTGGCGGGGGGCGAACAAAGTTTGGAATAAGGGCGTGATCCAGTTCAGACTTTTAAGTCTTTTATAATCAGTTACTTGAAGCAAGTCTTGGCGATCCATTTATCAACTGTTCCAGCCCCCTCGGGAAACGATAGGTAACCTCCCCCTCCCATCGCGATCCGTTGGGGCAAAAGGGAACAATCCGTGGCCATCCGAGCGCTTCGATGGCCAAGCGGCTTATATCCTCATACTAAATTCCTTATAAGATCTGAAAAGTTCATGGTACCGTAGTAGAAGTTATGCTCTCGCGGTACCAACGTTGGAGTAGGGGTTAGAGGGACCTAGCCGATGGTTAGTATGCTGCTTTTGGCACACACTGCTAAAGCGGCATACGTTGTCGATCAGAAGGTTTCTTTGGCCACCTGAATCTTTCAAGAGGAGCAACCTCTTAAAGTTGCATGGGAAAGGGTCTTTATGGAATTTAAAACTCGTCGCTATAGCGGCATGTTCGGCGGCGTGGCCGTGCGGACTTTTCTCGGATTGTCCCTGCTTAGCGGTTGCATCACAACCGTTTCGGCACAGGAGAATTCCGGACTTATTACCGGCGTCGTAATGGACGCCTCGGGTGCGGGAATCCCCGGAGCGAAAATCTCCGCTACCAGCGCGTCTTTGCCCAAGGGCGTGGAAACCGCGTCGGACGGCAAGGGCAAGTATATTCTTCCCCAATTGCCGATCGGAACGTACGCGCTCACCGTCACCAAACAGGGCTTCTCGACCATGATTCAGCGCAACCTTGAGGTGAAACTCGGTTCGCTGGTCGATTTCAGTCCTAAGCTGTCCGTGGGCGCGGTCGCCGAAGTAGTCGAAGTGAGCGATTCCGCCGTTTCGCTTGACGTCACTTCGTCCAAGACATCCACCAACATCAGTGCCGCCCAATTCGACGGTCTACCGAAGGGCCGAAATTTCCATTCGCTGCTGGCCATTGCGCCCGGCGTCCGTGGTGAGAACAAGAACGGCAACGCCGGCGTCGGCGGCTTTCAGATCGATGGTGCCTCCGGTTCCGAGAACTCCTTCTTGATTGACGGCGTCGACGTGTCGGACATTCGCCGCGGTTCGCTCCGCGTGCAGAACTCGATTCCGTTCGAATTCGTCCAGGAAATTCAGATTAAATCCGGTGGCTTCGAAGCCGAATTTGGCGGGGCTACCGGTGGCGTAATTAACGTCTCCACCAAGGGCGGAAGCAATAATTTCCATGGCGTAGGATTCTATCAATTCACGAACGATAAGTTGAATCCGCGGCCGCGTGGCTACTGGCAGCGTTCACCCTTGAATGCGAACGCCGCCGACTTTTATGCGCGCCCCAAAGACGATGAATCCTTCCGTTATCCTGGGTTTACCCTGGGCGGACCCATCGTCAAGAACTCACTATTCTTCACGGCTGGTTATTCGCCGGAGCTTTATCATGCCACCCGCACGATCAACTATGCCAGTGGCGCCCGCAAATTCGAGCGGACGGATAAAACTCATTATGGGTTCACGCGCGTCGACTACAACCCGTTCGCCAAGTTGCAGATTTACTCGTCTTATACGTGGTCGCCCTTGAAGCAGACCGGCGTACTGCCCAACCCAGACGCCCGAGTCGCGGCCCCGTCGAATGACCTTTCGATTCAAGGCGGCTACCAGCCCTCACAGTCCATGAATGTCGGCGGCACTTATTCGATCACCAGCAAGTGGATCGCTACCGCTCGTTTTGGCTACAAGTATCAGAACGACAAGTTAGGTAACTACGGCCTTTCCGGTCTGCCCTACCTACAGTATCTGACGGCCTCCTCGGCGTCCAAGCTGCCGGTGCCCGCCGCGTTTACCGGCGCGAATGGCTACCGCAACGTGACCACCACCCTCGGCGTCGTGAAGGATATCACCACTCGCCAGAACATCTATCTTGACTCCAACTACATTGCCAACGTGGGCGGTCAGCAACACATCTTCAAGTTCGGCTACAGCCGGGCGCGCGTCTCGAACGACGTCAGCACCAACTTCACCAACGGCTCTTTCCAGATCTACTGGGGCGATCAGTTTACTCGCGGATCTATCAAGGGAGTTACTGGCGATTACGGTTACTACATCTGGCAGGACGGCGTCCGGAACCTGGGCGACGTTAACAGCTATAATCAGGGTTTCTACCTTCAGGATCAGTGGAAGGTACACAAGAATGTAACCCTCAACATCGGAGTTCGCTTCGAGAACGAATTCCTGCCGCCTTACAAGAAGGAAGTGAACGGCAAAAAGGTTGCCGACCCGGTCCGCTTCGATTGGGGTAGCAAGATCGCTCCCCGGATCGGCGCGGCATGGGACATCATGGGCGACGGTAAGTGGAAACTGGCCGGCAGTTTCGGCATCTTTTACGATGTGCTGAAGTACGAATTGGCCCGCGGTTCCTTCGGCTCCGACTACTGGGTCTCCCACGTCTTCAAGTTGGATAACCCCAACGTATCGGCTCTAGGTTTTGCCAACCCCGGCGCGGGCGGTGCAAAGATCACCCAGTACGACAACCGCACTCTTCCGATTAACGCAGCGGGCGAGATTGAAGGCATCGATCCAGGCATCAAGCCATACACGTCGCGCGAATTCAGCGGTACGTTGTCCCGCGCACTGAATGAGCGCCTGGTCTTAAGCGCCCGGTATGTCCGCAAGGATTTGTTGAAGGCGATCGAAGACATCGGCGTTCTGGACAAAGAGGAAAACGAACAGTACATTATCGGCAATCCCGGATTCGGTCTCACCCGCAAGGATCCGCTCGGTATCTACGACGGTAAGACCCCCAAAGGCGGCTTCCTCGTTCCTAAGGCCGTCCGTCAGTATGACGCCGTTGAGATTCGCCTTGATGGCCGTTACTTTAATAAACTCATCGCGAATGCCAGTTATACCTGGAGCCGCCTCTATGGTAACTACTCGGGTTCGGCCAACTCCGATGAGTCCGGCCGTTCCGATCCCGGTGTCAGCCGCGCTTTCGATCTTCCTTACTACTACTTTGACGCCACTGGGAGTCAACAGAACGTCCTGGGCCGCCTCGCTACTGACCGTCCGCACACGGTCAAGTTCTTCGCCGGCCTGGACCAACGCATGGGCAAACTGGGCATCGGCACCATCGGCTTCACGCAAAACGCCTGGAGCGGTACGCCGGACTCGACCTCCGTCATCTATCTCTCCGCTCCCACCTTTCCCTACGGTCGCGCCGACCTGGGACGGACCCCGGCCTTCGTACAGTCCGATTTCAGCTATAACCATGGCTTCAAGATCAACGAGAAGTACACCGCCCGATTTGAAGTGAACATCGTCAACCTATTCAATCAGGCGGCGGTCATTAGCCGGACCACCCAGTTGAACCGTGCCGGTGCGATTGGCATCGACCCGGCCGACTTCTTTAAGGGCTACGATCCGAACAAGTACGTCACGGTTGGTGGGGCAGTCCCGCGCAACCCGATTTACGGCCTCCCCGGTGGCGACTATCGTGCTGGCGGTGCGGGAGCTTACCAGGCTCCGCGTAACATCCGTCTCGGCCTGCGGTTCCTCTTTTAAGACTGTTCCCAGTAACGAACGAGAAAGGCGGCTCTTCGGAGCCGCCTTTCTCTTGCTTCAAGCGCCGCCAGACCGGAGGAACGGAGGCGGTGCGGGGACGAATCCCCTCCCTGACGGTCGAGGTTGGATACAAACTAAATTGTCACTCCACTAAAGCCGGATCGCGTGAATGGCGTAGTCGAGCGAGCCGAAGAAGCGTTGGCGAAAAGTCTCCGGCAGCCCTGCCAGTTCGGGGAAATCATTCGCCGCCGTCCCCAATCGTTCCACCGCAATGGAGGTGAACCCGGCTTCGGCCAGGTAGAACTCCATCAGCGCGGGCGGTACGGGGCGCACGTGGGTCGGGTCAAGATAGAAGTGCGTGGCGAAGATGGCCAGGCACTCCGGATTGGGCGTTTCAAAAAGTACCGGCGCACCGGGTCTCAACTTAGCCGCGCACAGGCGGATCAACTCGGGTAACTTAGAGGGCGGAAGATGTTCAATCACCTGCGCGCAGAAGATCCCTCCGAGCGACTGATCGGCTAAACCGGGTAAGTAAGTGAAAAAGTCCAGCGCTTCGGCATCTAAGCCCTCGGACAGGCAAAGGGCGACGTTCTCTTCGCTCAGATCGAGGCCGCGAGCGGAGACGGGCTGTTCACGCAATAACCGCAGAAACTCGCCCCGTCCACAGCCTAAATCGAGAGTCGGATTAGCGTTGGCGAACAACGGCAGATAGCGTGCGAAATGCGACCGGATTTTAGGTTCGGGTCCGCGGAACTTGTCCGCGAAAGTAAACCAATCGATGGCCGGTTCGTCTAGAACTACGGCTTTGGCCGTCCGCATGGCGGGACGCTGGCGCAGCAGCCGCAGTTCCTGATGAATGAGCGATTCTGACCCGCGCCGTAACTCGTCACGCAGTTGATCGCGCATCTGATGCAAGTCCGCCCAGAGACGTTCCTGTAAGTGGCTCGTGGCGCGATCCAGTGCGCCCAAATAGTCGGCATGCTGGGTTTGCACCCTTTCCCGGAAATCGGTTTCGGCCAGCAGCAGGCGCTGTTGATTGGCCAATTGTAAGTCGGCGAGGCCGCGCATGAACTGCGCCTCATTGACGGTCAGTTTGCGCTCCCAGTCCTGACGCCATTGGCTCCAATGGACGCGGATGTCGCGCAGTTCGCGGGCCTCGCCGCGCAGTTCAGCTACCGGCAGGTTGGCGATCCGGTTGGCGAGTTCGGCGTGGGTCCGGTTACTCTCGTTCAATGCCTCCAGGATGGCTTCGACGCACTGCATGCTGGCGCGATTGAATTCGATCTGGTCACGCACAAACCAATTCAAGCTGCGGGCGATGGTCCGCTTCACGCGCTGAATGAGTCCGTTCACCAGCCCGCCCGCCCGCGGATTCACCTGCCCGATGGCCGCCACTTTGCTCTCCGCCGCATCCCGCGCGTGTAACAGCGGCCATAAATTGGGCAGGGGCACTTCGCCGCCGGCCGCCGATTGTGGATGCCGCGCCTGGACGCGCTCCTCAATCTCGGCCATCGCGCGTTGTAACTCGTCCAGGGAAGGGTTCAACGCCGGCTCCGTTTGTAAGTGGCAGTAATCGTGGTGAAGACTCCCCCGCGCGGAGTAAATTCACCCATTACCGTGGCGCGCATCGGCCGGCAGGCCTTGACTAAATCGCGTAACATGCAATTGACGGCGTTCTCCTGGAAGATACCCAGATTCCGGTAAGCCAGCCAATACATTTTCAGTGACTTGAGTTCCAGGCAAAGCTTATCCGGCGTGTAACGAATGACGATGGTCCCGTGGTCCGGCAGACCGGTCTTGGGACAGACGCTGGTAAATTCGGGCGTCCGCACTTCAATCTCATAGCCGGGGAATTGATTTTCCCAGCACTCGATGGCCGGGAAAGGCGCATCAATGCCGGAGCTAGCGTGTTTTTCGGTATATTCGCGAATCTTTTTAGGCATGTTTCGTTTACTGATCTTCAATTACTGAATAGCTCTCGCGAGATGGTCGAGAAAAAGGCCCACGTCCGTCACCACGGCCACCGTCTGGCCGGAGCCGCGGTCGCTCACCTTGGTCGCCACCGCTGGATTGATGTCCACGCACACCATTTTCACCCAACTGGGGAGCATATTGCCGGTGGCGATGGTGTGCAGCATTGAGCTCAGGCAGAGCACTAAGCCCGCCCCGCGGACCTGCTCCGCATATTGGTCCTGCGCCACATTCATGTCCGTGACGCAGTCGGGCAAGGGGCCGTCATCGCGCAGACTGCCGGCCAGGACAAACGGCACCCCGGCCTTCACGCACTCGTACATCACGCCGCGCGTCAGCTTGCCACTTTTGACCGCCTGGGCGATGGAGCCTGCGTGATAGATCGTATTGATGGCCCGCATGTGATTGCGATGGCCGTGTTCTTCCTGCCGCCCATCCGACTGCCGGATGCCCAGCGACGTGCCGCACACCGCCGCTTCAATATCGTGGACGGCCAGGGCGTTGCCCGCCAGAAGCGCGCTGACATAGCCGCCGCGGATCAGGGCCGACAAGCCCGGCACCCCGCCCGTATGGACCACCACCGGCCCGGCTACCACCACAATGCGCTTGCCTTCGGCGCGAGTCTGCTTCATCAACTCGACGGTCTGCCGCACGGCGGTTTCCACTTGGCGCTCGGAGCTGATCTCATTCGACATGAAGGAGAACTTCAGCCGGTCGCGTTCTTTCGATTCGGGCGTCACGCGAATGCCGCGCAGGCCGACGACGACACGGTCGCCGGCTTTGATGTCGCGGAGGCGGCGGCAGCCGGCACGCGTTCCGTCGAGGACGATCATGGCGTCCATGCGCTGGTTGTCGACCTCGATCCACTTGCCGGCGTGGCGGAGGGCGGTGCGGTGGTTGGTGGTGGAGTAGAAGTCCTCGGGCGCGCAGCGGTCACGCTCGACGAGCTGAATTTCGGCATCGCCGCTATCGAGCGCGGAGCAGCCGAGCCCGAGTAACTGGCTCAGCAAGAGGTTCATCACCTCGCGCGATTCGGCCTCGATTTTGAGCCGGAGGCGCGAGGGCTCGGAGTTGGTGCGGCCGATGCTAAAGTGTTCCACCTCAAAACGCGCCTCATACTCGACCACGGTGTCGAAGATCTGCTCCATGATGTGGGAGTCGATGAGGTGGCCTTCGGCTTCCACCAATTCTTGTACTTTCATCAATTCACCATTGTCGCATTGGCTCCACTCAAACGCGCCAATCTGCGCCGGTGAATGGTGACCCGTCGAAGCCGAATCACTCGTAAATTATGGACAAAAACGACGCGTTGAGAACGTTCCGGATCGCCGTGCAAGTTTTTTACCATGGACCGCTCACACGGGTTACTGGTCGCGAGAGACTTTCCGGAAATGTCTCTACGATTTGATTTGGGAAGCGGAACGGTGAAGAACGCCGGGCAACGGCCAGAGGGTCTAGGGCCCGAATCGTCGCCGCAAGGGTCCCGCCATGGATGACATTGCCAGCTCTAATTCATCGATCCTCAATATCCGGCAAGCTCCGTAGAACGTCGCTGCACCTAGCGGAATCGACACCGCCAGATCCGTCAAGTAAGCGCTTTTCGTGGTTCCGAGCCATAGCATCACCAGGTGACTGCTGGCCGCGACCACGGCACCCATCACCATCGAAGCTGTCAGAATGCGCAGGGTGCTCGTTAGCAATTTACGCCCGTAAATGCCGCCGATGCGGTGGCGCAGCACCAGAAACTGGACCAGAAAACCAAACAAAGCCACCACCGAGGTCGACATCGCGAGGGCGGCATGCCCGAAGCCTGGCTGCCGCACGAGAATCGACACGACCGCAAAGTTGATGGCAATGCTGAGCAAGCTCACCACCATGGGCGTCCGGGCGTCGCCCAGGGCATAGAAGGCGGGCGTCAGGACCTTCAGCGCCGAATAGCCCGCCAGGCCGATGGCGAAGTAAGAGAGGGCGATGCCAGCTTGCCGCGTATCGTAAGCGTCGAAGCGGCCCCACTGATAGATTGACCCGATCATGCTTTCGCCCAAGAGAATCAGCCCCACCGAGGAGGGGATCGTCAGCAGGAACACCATCCCGACTGACCGCGAGAGGGTCCGTCGCAGATCGTCAAAGTCTGCCGCGATGGCATGGCGGCTGATGGTGGGCAAAGTGGCCGCCGCAATCGCCACCCCAAACAAACCCAATGGCAATTGCATGAAGCGAAACGCGTAACTAAGCCAACTTACCGGCCCGTCGGCACCGCGCAGAGGATCGTGCAGTGAAGAGGCGAAGTTCGTGTTCACCATCACGTTGATCTGGACGGCCGCATTGCCCAAAATCGCGGGACCCATCAGGCGCATGATGCGGCGCACGCCAGGGTCAGTAAAGTCGAGTTCGGGGCGGAAGCGATAGCCGGCTCGATAAAGGCTCGGCATCTGCCACGCCAGTTGCAGGCATCCGCCGAAGACGACGCCCCAGGCCATACCTTCGATGCGCGAGATGCCCATCGAGCCGCCCAGCCAGACGCCCAGGACGAGTCCGCCGCCCACTGAGCCGAGGTTGAACAAGGTCGACGACAGGGCTGGCACGGCGAATTGCCCTAACGCGTTGAGTACGCCCATCGCTTGAGCGGCCAGCGCGACGACCAGCAAGAACGGAAACATGATGCGCGTCAGGCGCACGGCTAGTTCGTGCTTGCCCGCCGTACTGCGAAACCCGTCGGCTAAGGCGTCGACCATGGGCGAGGCAAAGACGATTCCTAGAATGCAGAGGATGCCCACCACCAGGGCCAAGGTGGTGGCCACCAGATTCACGAGCCGCATCGCCGATTCGCGCGTGTCCTGGGCTAAACGCTGGGTGAAGACGGGGACAAACGCGCTCGAGAGTGCCCCTTCGGCGAACAAATCGCGGGTCAGGTTGGGAATGCGAAAACCCAGGGTGAAGGCGTCGTAAGCCATCGAAGCGCCAAAGAATCGCGCCATCAGGATTTCCCGCACCAGGCCCGTGATGCGGCTGAGGAAAACCGCGATCGACGTCGCTCCGGCGGAGCGGAACATGGTTTCCGCCGCCTGCCGCTGGGGTGCGGCATCGGCGGGAATGCCGGGCGCGGGCGGGACGGTTGGCTTCAACTCGAGCCTTCCCCATACTGCTCCAGGAAGAGCGCCACGGTCTTAATTCCCAAGTAAAAGTTCGCGATGCAGAACTTCTCGTTCGGCGAATGCAGACCGTCATCGGGAAGGCCGAGCCCCATCAGAATCGTGGGAATGCCCAGATGCTGAGCAAAATCGCCGACAATCGGAATCGATCCGCCGGACCGGGTGAACACGGTGGGGCGGCCCATCATGGCCGTGAAAGCCTGCGCCGCCACGCGGATCGCCGGATGGTCCGGATTCACCATCAGCCCGGGGCCATAGCTCAACACGTTCACCCGCGTCTCGATGCCGCGCGGTGTGGCCGCGGCCACAGCGGCGGTGAAGGCGGCAATTACTTTTTCGGGGTCCTGATGGGGCACCAACCGGATGCTCACCTTGGCCGTGGCGGTTGCCGGAATCACGGTCTTCGCTCCGGTGCCGGTAAAGCCACCGGCGATGCCATGCACCTCGAGCGTGGGCCGCGCCCAGGTGCGTTCAAAAACGCTAAAGCCAGGTTCGCCCGTCAGCGCCGTCGAGCCTACTTCCTTGGCCAGCATCTCGCTTTCTGAGAAGGGAAGTTGCTGCCAACTGGCACGCTCGGCATCGGCGGGAGGCGCGACGTCGTCGTAAATGCCGGGTACTTGAATGACGCCATCGGCGTTCTTCAACTTACTGAGTAACTCCACTAAACCAAATACGGCATTGGGTGCCGCGCCGCCGTACAATCCCGAGTGCAGATCGCGCGCAGGACCCTTCGCTTCAACCTCCATATAAATTAAGCCGCGCAGCCCAATGCAAAGCGTGGGAATGCCCTCGGCGTAGAGCGCCGTATCGGACACCAGCGCGACGTCGGCCTTCAGGCGGGGGGCATTTTCGGCGACGAATTTAGCGATCGACTTACCGCCGATTTCTTCTTCGCCCTCGATCAGAAATTTCACGTTCACCGGTAGCTTGCCATGGGCGGCGAACAAGGCTTCGATCGCCTTGACGTGCATGTACATCTGCCCTTTGTCGTCCACTGCGCCACGGGCATAGAGGTTGCCGTCGCGGCCGGTGGGCTCAAATGGCGGCGTCACCCAGAGTTCCAAGGGGTCGGGCGGCTGAACGTCGTAGTGGCCGTAGCAGAGCACGGTGGGCTTGCCGGGCGCGTGCAGCCAGTCGGCATAGACGAGGGGGTGCCCGGCGGTGGGAATGATTTCGACATGTTCCAGCCCGGCTTTGACGAGCGCATCGGCCACGAACTGCGCGCACCGCGCAATGTCACTTTGATGTTCGGGTAAAGTGGAGACGCTGGGGATGCGGATGAAGTCTTTGAGTTCGTTCAGCATTCGCTCGCGGTGCTGTTCAACGAACGCGGTGGTGGCCTGAGACATAGCTTCTAGTTTAGCGGCAGCGTCGATATACTTTTGTTCATGGCTGCTCGATTCCTACTTCTATTTCTGATGGTGTTGCCGCTGGTTGGCCAGATTCCTGCTGGGCCGGGTACGCCGGTGGAGCAGATCAAAATGCGCTGGGTGGATTTTTGGCCCGGCACGGGCGCGCGGGCCGAGCCAGGGCAGGAGTACACGGTCCATTACACCGGCTGGCTGCTGGACGGTACCAAGTTCGATTCATCGGTGGACGGGAAGGAGCCGTTCAAGTTTGTGCAAGGCCGCCGGATGGTGATTGCCGGTTGGGAGGCTGGCTTTGAAGGTCTGCACGTGGGCGGCAAGCGGCGTCTCTTTGTGCCTTATCAGATGGCCTATGGCGAAAAGGGCCGTGGTGCCATTCCGCCGAAAGCCGAACTGATTTTCGATGTGGATTTGCTGGCGGTGCGCAACGTGACTGACGTGCTGCCCGCCGCCGACCTGTTGGCTCCGCTCAACGAGATCGAGCGCAAATTGCTTGGCCTCGCGGACGCTTTCCCTGACGCTCGATACGCCTGGCGTCCCCAGGCCGGCATGCGCTCCGTGGCCGAACTCTTCATCCACATCGCCCATGGCAATCAGCTGCTGCTGAGCGTTTCGACGGCGGCGTTAACCGGTGCCGCGCTCGGAAAACAGATCGCCGCGAACGAAGCGCTCGAGAAGGTGCCGCAAACCAAAGCCGCTATCCGCGCACGATTGGTGGCTAGCTTCGCCGCCGTGCGTAAGGAACTGGAGGCGGCTCGCCATGGCGGGCTCGCCAGGGAGGCAGCCTTTTTCGGCACGCCCAGCACCCAACGGGGCGTGCTCGCTTTTCTCGATACGCATGCGGCCGAGCATCTGGGCCAGGCCATTACATACGCCCGTCTTTGCGGCGTCCGCCCGCCCTGGACAAAACCGGGGATAAATACGCCATAGAGACTCGCATACAATCAGGGGCATTGTATGGGCATTGACCTGATGTTGCGCGGCCGGACGCGCCCCGGCTGGCTGAGCCGTGGGCGCGTGGATTTGGCCGTGCTCGCCAACTGGCTGCAAGACGAATGCGCCGGCGAACTCGAATCGCTCGATCACTCCACCAGATCGAATGGCGATGGCCGCGATGGCGAACCCCGGTTGCTGGTGTGGCTGCATCCGGCCGCCGAAAGCGTCGAGATTGTCGCGCTACCAGACGGCGAAGTGGAGATCTCCGCGCGCACCACTCCCGCCGGACCCGGCTATCACTTCTACCTCACCCGATTGCTGAAGAAACTCGGCGAGGCGCAGCGCATTGACTGGCTGCCGCCGGTGGAGGAGGAGGACACCGATGCCAGCTACGACGATACCGGATTCTTCTTCGGTGCCGACGCGGGCGAGGTCTATCTGCACATGGACCGTTGGCTGGCCACCATCGCCCAACTGATCCTCGAGCGCGCGGACGACGGCGACGGCTCCTTTGCGTTGGGCATGCCGTTGCAAACCGGTTTCACTCAGCTCGACTTCGCCAACACGCCGCTGGGGCCCCGGTCTCGCGATTGGATTACCCAGGTGGCCGCCGATGTGCTCGATGGTGACTCGCGCTCGGCGTCGGGCTTCTTTCCTTGGCCGCGCGAAGGGCAAGACGCCGATTACTGGTGCCGCCGCGCCCTGGTACTCATCTGGACCCAAGCGGTGTGGAGATCGCCGGCCGACGACCGTGAGAAACAGCTGGTGCGCCGCATTGACCAAGCCCTGGAGCATGCCCACACCATGGATCCGTCGATGGATTGTCCTTGGCGGGAGTGGCAAGAGCTGCGTCACTTGGCCGGGATCCGGAATCGCTTGGACGCGCACATTGAGGCGGAAGCGCGGCGCGTGCCGGCCGATCAACCCCGCCTCGGCTATCGCCGGCACCCCGTCGTTCACCGGCTGATGGCCGGATGGTCGATCCAACTGCCGGGCGGCTTTGTGGCGCAGGCGGACGACGAATCCTGGCGCGCCCAGGATGGCGAGCGAACCGTCAATGTATCTCTCTTTCAATGCGCCGGCGACGAGGGCGGGGCCGGCAACCGGACGTTCGCCTTCGAAGGGCAGGAGATTCCTTGGACGTATATTGAAGAGTCGCCGGCGATGTCATCGCGCGCTTATTTGCGGGAGCCGATCGGGGCCGAGGCGAATTTTCACTTACACGGCCTGGCATCGGTCATCGGACAATTCGCCACGCTGACCATCACCTTTACGGACCCGCTGCACTCGGACTGGGCCTTCGCGACTTGGAGAACGCTACGGTATCTCGGTGCCAAGAGCGCGCCCGGTTGATCGGAGGCCGTAGAAATCGAGTTGGCTAGTTGCGTTAGTAGGCCAGGCCTCCAGCCCGATCATTTGGCCGATCATTTGGGCCGGTCCTTTATACTCTGTGACAGGAGTAAAATTCGATGATCAACGGCGCGCATGTGGTCGTCTACAGTAAGGACGCAGAAGCCGACCGCAACTTCGACCGTCGCGACTCCGATCCCTTGGGCGAGGAACGGACTAACATATTCGCGTCCATGGGCATCTTACTTACGTCGTCGCCCCATTTCTGATCTTCTTCGTCTCCGCCGCCAAAAAGACCCGCAGCCGGAGCAGGATGCGGCTCAGAAAAAGGGGCCGTCTCAAACACATCCGGAGCGGTAATTCCTTTCTATCTCCGCAGTCGAGATACACTACGGGTCTCATGCCCGAAAGCCAGCTTTTCCGCACCAAGAGCATCGACGCCCTGATCGCCGCCAGCGAAGAGCCCCAGAATCGGCTCGCCAAGACTCTCGGCCCCTGGCAGTTGATCGCTCTGGGAGTCGGCGCCGTCATTGGCTCCGGCATCTTTATTCTTACCGGCACCGCCGCCGCCGGCGAGGTGAAAGAATATTCCTCTATCCTGAATGCCACCATTCTGGAGATCATCGCCAGTGGCGGACCGGTGACGAGCGCCGGCCGTCCCGGCGGCGGACCCGGCATTGCTTTCTCCTTCCTCCTCGTGGCCTTCGCCTGCGGACTCGCCGCGCTCTGCTACGCCGAACTCGCCTCCATGATTCCTATCGCCGGCAGCGCCTACACCTACGCCTATGCCACCCTCGGCGAAATCTTTGCCTGGATTGTCGGCTGGCAGTTAGTGCTCGAATATGCCGTGTCGAACATGGCCGTCGCCGTCGGTTTTGCCGCGCACATGAACGACGTGCTCGACCGCTTTGGTTGGCGGCTACCCGATGTCATTTCTCAGCCCACCATTCAGAACGGCGTCTTTACACCGCATATCAATCTGGCCTCGTTACTCGTACTTCTGGCACTTACCTGGCTGTTAGTACGTGGCGTGAAAGAAGGCACCAACGCCAATAACTTCATGGTCATCTTCAAAGTGACGGTAATTCTACTGTTCATCGCGGTGGGCTCCACCCATATTCAAGTGGCGAATTGGCACCCGATCTTCCCCAACGGCATGAACGGCTTACTCACCGGGGCCGCCATCGTCTTCTTCACTTACATCGGTTTTGACTCAGTTTCCACTGCCGCCGAGGAGTGCCGGAACCCCCAACGCGATCTACCTATTGGCATCATGGCTTCGCTGGTGATCTGTGCCTTGCTCTATTGCGGCGTGGCCATTGTCCTTACCGGCATGCAGAACTGGAAAACGCTGAACAACGCGGCACCCGTAGTGAACGCGTTGCGCCAGGTGGGCGAGAATAACGTGCGCTGGTTCGTGGGCATCGGCGCGCTCTTCGGCATGATCAGTTCGCTGCTCGTCTTTCAATACGGCCAAAGCCGCATCTGGTACGCGATGTCGCGCGACGGCCTGCTGCCGAAGCTATTCTCCAAAGTTCACCCCCGTTATCGCACGCCTTATGTCGCCACCTGGATCGCGGGCTTTGCCGTCGGCATCCCGGCCATGTTCGGCGACATCGGCGCGTTTGCTGACCTGGCCAATATGGGCACGCTCTGCGCCTTCGCCATGGTCTCGGCCGGGGTGCTGGTGCTACGCAAGAAACAGCCCGATCGCCCGCGCGGCTTCCGGGTGCCGTTGGTTCCCTTTATCCCGATTCTGGCCATCGGCTGCTGCGTGCTGTTAATGCTCAGCCTCCCGCTGTTTACGTGGTTGAACTTCCTGGTGTGGATGACGTTGGGCCTGCTGATTTACTTCGGTTACAGTAAGAGCCGCAGCTTACTGAAGGGTTGAAGCGTCGTGAGGGCGAAGGCATGAGCCGCAGCGCAAGCGAACTCGATTCAGCCTCGTGAAGGATGTTGGGATTGGCCAGTCCGCCGACTAGGATGAAGCCAGCACGGTCCGGGAAGCAATCAGCAAGCACTGGACCGAATCCCCGCTGCCTGGGCATGGCTGCAAAATAGTCTTGCCCGGTCGCCAGGGGTTTCTACCGGCGTCTTGCAGCCCTGACATGGGCGCGCAGGACATGCCTTGGACCGGTGGGTTTGCGGCGAAAGAGCGGGGCGGTTTCGAGCGTCTGGGTGCCGGACGGGATCATCGTGCCGGAAAATTGGCGCGGATTCTGGGGTGTAAATCCATGCGGATCAACGCGGAAGGGCCCTAAAGGTCTACACTGGAAGATTCAGACAATGGACTTCTACCAGCAGACTCTCTTCAAGCTCAAACAATATTGGGCGGACCGTGGCGCCATTATTCAGGAGCCTTATGACATGGAAGTGGGCGCGGGCACGATGTGTCCCGAGACTTTCCTCCGCGTACTAGGGCCGGACCCCTACCGTGTCGCCTACGTGCAGCCCAGCCGGCGGCCCGCCGATGGCCGCTATGGCGAAAATCCCAATCGCCTTTACAAGCACTCGCAGTTGCAGGTGATTCTGAAGCCGACGCCCGCCGACGTGATTGACCAATACCTTGGCTCGCTCGAAGCTATTGGCATCGACCTTACCAAGCACGACATCAAGTTCGAAGAAGATAACTGGGAGTCGCCCACGCTCGGCGCCTGGGGCATCGGGTGGCAGGTGATGCTCGATGGCTTGGAGATTACGCAGTTCACTTACTTCCAGCAATGCGGCGGCATTGACCTCGACCTCGTTCCCGCCGAGATTACCTATGGCCTCGAGCGCCTCACTGCGTTCCTGCAGAACAAAGAGAGCGTCTACGATATTGATTGGGCGCCGGGCTTCACTTACCGCGATGTGCGCTTCCGCGATGAGCAGCAAGGGTCGGTTTATAACTTTGAGAAGGCCAATGTCGGGCGGCTGTGGGAGCTTCTCGCTCTGTATGAGGCGGAAGCTGTGGGCTTGATGGATGAGTTCAAGACCCTCAAAGATCCGGCTCAAATCGCCCGCTTTCCCTTGCTCGCCACTTACGAGTATGTGCTGAAGTGTTCGAACACTTTCAACTTACTCGACGCGCGCGGCGCGATCTCGGTCACCGAGCGCGTGGGCGTCATTCAGCGAATTCGCAAACTGGCCGTCGGCTTGGCCCAACTTTGGATGCAGCAGCAGTATCCTACGACTGTGGAGGCTGCATAACATGCCAGACTACGTGAAGGGGCGAGACTTCCTCCTAGAAATTGGCTCCGAAGAGATTCCCGATTGGATGATTGACCCGGCTCTGGCTCATTTAGAGGCCAAGCTGAATGAGTTACTGGCACCGCTGGATGGCAAGGTAACTTCCGCCTTGGCCACCCCACGCCGCTTGGCGATCCAGGCCTCTGGATTGACGGCCCAGCAGGCTGACTCCGAGGAGTTAGTCACCGGTCCGCCGAAGGCCGCCAACGAGCAAGCCATTGCCGGTTTCGCCCGTAAGCAAGGCATTGATCGCGAGCTTTTGAAAGTCGTCACGACGGCGCGCGGCGAGTTCTACGGTTACACCAAGCAGATTAAGGGCCAATCCGCGATTGACTTACTCGGTGCCGCATTGCCCGCGCTGATTCTTGGCATCCCGTGGCCCAAAGCGATGTATTGGACCGGCAAAGGCGGGCCGCGCTTTATCCGGCCGATTCGCTGGCTGATTTGCTTACTGGGCGACAAGGTCATACCGTTCGAAGTGGCGGGAGTATCTACCGGCAACACCACCAACGGCCATCGCAAACTGGGCGCGAAGAACTTACCCGTCACCATTGACAACTACCAGCAGGAACTCGCCAAAAACTTCGTCATTCTTTCCGGCAAAGATCGTTGGAAGAAGATCCAGGGCGAAATTATCAGCCTGACCGCGAAGCAAGGCTTAAGGGCCAAAACTGACCCCGGCCTCGAACATACGCTTACTTACATCACCGAATTCCCTACCGCCATCCTGGGTACCTTTGACCCAAGTTACTTGGCGCTGCCTGCCGAGGTGCTGGTGACGGTGATGCGGTTCCACCAGAAGTATTTCTCGGTGGAGACCGGCGACGGCAAGCTTTCGCCGCATTTTATCGCGGTGATGAACATCGACGCCGACCCCGAGGGGTTAGTGAAACACGGCAACGAACGCGTGCTGCGGGCGCGTTTCAACGACGCGCGCTTCTTCTACGATACTGACCAAAAGCGCTCGCTGGTCGAACGCGTCGATGACCTGGCCAAGGTGACATTTCAAGCGCAACTCGGTAGCTATCTCGACAAGACCAAGCGCGTCATGGCGCTGCTGAAGGAACTGGGCGCGAATGACCATGCGGTGACGGCCGCGCAGTTGGCGAAGGTGGACCTTACGACCGACATGGTGAAGGAGTTTACGGAACTCCAAGGCCAAATCGGCGGCATCTACGCGCGTGCCCAGGGCCATCCAGAGGCCGTCGCGCAGGCTATCTACGAGCAGTACAAGCCGGTCAGCATGGAGGACTCGATCCCTTCGACAGTGGAGGGCCAATACCTCAGCCTCGCCGATAAGGTGGACACGTTACGCGGTTGCTTTGGCCTCGGCATCATCCCCAAAGGTTCCTCCGACCCGCTCGCCCTCCGGCGCGCCGCCCAAGGCATCGTCAAGATTCTGGTGGAAGGCCCACTAAAGCTCAGCATGCCTCAACTAACCCAAGGCGACGCGCAGCTCGAGAAGTTCTTTGCCGATCGCGTAGGCTATTACTTCCGCGAGATTCGAGGCTTCGCCTACGACGAAGTGGCCGCGGTGATGGCCGCCGGCTGGGGCGACTTGAAAGACACCCTCGCCCGTCTGGAAGCCGTAAAGTCGGTCCGCCAAGGCGCGGACTTTGAGCCGCTCGCCGCCGCCTTCAAGCGCATCAAAAACATCCTCACGCAAGCCAAGTTCGCTGACGACGGCATA
>JANLPT010000160.1:0-35680 GCA_031367405.1 Bryobacteraceae bacterium | reverse complement strand
GCCCTTCGGGGCCATCCACGAGCATCCCCTGGTTTCTCGCCAAATCTAAGATAAAACAGCTATTTGCGCTATGAGTAGAGTCCCTGAGCGAGACCAGGGTGCCAGATTCCGACACTCCGGCTGGCAGTTCTGGTTGATGACCTATGCCGCCGCCGTCGCATTTTGAGCGATGGGCTTGGCGGGTCGGCCCGGAGGTTTGGGGATGAGCTGAACGGCGAATGTCAGTTCCAGTTGCCTGACCTGACGAACTCCTCGGAGCCGAGCGCGCCCTCGTGGCGAGTGGCCTGGCGGACCTGGGCGGCCTCCCGGCGGGTGAGCGTGGCGAGGCGATCTGCCCAAGCCGTTGCAGTCGGCCAACGGCGCTGAAATTGCTCGGTATCGAGCCAGGCGGGGAGCGGGGCGAGTCCGAGGTGCGCGGCAGCGGAGGACCAGCGGTAGTCGCCGGCGTGCTTCGCGACGCCAGCGCGCACGGGGTTCGCCTCAACGTAACGGAGGGCGGTTTCCCAGTGGGCGTCATCCAGAACGCAGGAATAAAATCGCCCTTGCCACAGGTGACCGGACTGCCGGTTGAGCCCGTGACGGTAAATGGCGTATTGGCCGCTGACGTCCATCATGAACCGGGAGATCGCCTCGGGGCGGTCGCCGACGGCGACCAGATGGAAGTGATTCCACATAAGCGCATATGAGGCGATGCGGACGTGGCGTTCCTCGCTACGGGTGTCGAGCAAATTGAGGAAATGTTGATGGCCGGCGTCCGTCGTGAAAACGGGTTGCTGGTTGTTGCCGCGTTGGGTGATGTGGAGCCAATAGCCAGGCGGGGCGAAACGGGGTTTGCGGGGCACGAGAAAAGATCCTCCGTTGAATAGTAGTTTCTCGAGGGGAAAGTTCTCATATATTTTTTGTGGAGGCTGTGGTGATTTTGGGCGTTTCTTGCTATCTGGTTGGATAAGAGCTATGGAAACAGCGCTTTACGGAAATTCGGGGGATGCCAGTGGATGGAATGACCGCCCATTACATCCACCCAGATATACTGAAAGGCATGTCTACCGATGCTCCAAACGAGAGCGCTGAAACCATAGCCGAAGCCCGGCCTTCCAACTTTATCCGCGACATCATCATCGGAGACATCCAGGCCGGCAAGCATGGCGGACGGGTCCATACACGCTTTCCCCCCGAGCCGAATGGCTATCTGCACATTGGCCATGCCAAGTCCATCTGTTTGAACTTCGGGTTGGCCCAGGAATTCGGGGGACAGTGCAATTTACGCTTCGACGACACCAATCCTTCGAAGGAAGAGACCGAATACGTCGACTCGATTATTGAGGATGTCCGCTGGCTCGGCTTCGATTGGGCCGGCCGTCTTTTCTACGCCTCCGACTACTTCGACCAATTGCATGATTGGGCCGTGCAGCTTATTCAGGGCGGCAAGGCCTTCGTCTGCGACCTCACGGCTGAACAAGTTCGTGAGTATCGCGGCACGCTCTCTGAACCGGGTAAGGAAAGCCCTTACCGCCACCGAAGCGTGGCAGAGAACCTCGACCTGTTCGCCCGCATGCGCGCCGGCGAGTTTCCCGATGGCTCACGTACCCTGCGCACCAAAATCGACATGGGCTCGCCCAACTTCAACCTGCGCGACCCGGTGATGTACCGCATTCTGCACGCCGGCCACCATCGCACCGGCCACAAGTGGTGCATCTATCCGATGTACGATTACACGCACGGCGAGAGCGATTCCATCGAGGGTATTACGCACTCCATCTGCACGCTCGAATTCGAGGATCACCGCCCGCTCTACGATTGGTACGTCGAAAACCTAGGCATTCATCATCCCCAGCAGATCGAGTTCGACCGGTTAAACCTCACCTGCACCATGCTCAGCAAGCGCAAGCTGTTGACGTTGGTGCAAAAGGGTTTTGTCTCCGGTTGGAACGATCCCCGCATGCCTACCCTCTCCGGCATGCGCCGCCGCGGTTACACCCCTGAGGCGATCCGCAACTTCTGCGGTGGCATCGGCGTTTCGAAGACCAACGGTAGCATCGAGTTCGCTTTGCTTGAGCATTACCTGCGCGAAGATCTGAACCAACGCGCCGCCCGCGTGATGGCCGTGCTTGACCCGCTCAAGGTCGTTATTGACAACTATCCCGAAGGCGAAACGGATGAGCTCGATGCTGCCAATCACCCCGATGACCCCGCCATGGGCAGCCGGATGGTGCCTTTCTCGAAGGTGCTCTACATCGAGCGCGATGACTTTCGCGAAGTGCCACCGCCCAAGTACTTCCGTCTGGCACCGGGCCGCGAAGTCCGCTTGCGTTGGGCCTTCCTGATCACCTGCACGAGCGTGATCAAGGATCCGGCGACCGGTGAGATCCTGGAGATCCATTGCACCTATGATCCTGCCACCCGCGGCGGCAATACCCCCGATGGCCGAAAGGTAAAATCGACCATTCACTGGGTCTCCGCCCAGCATGCGCTCGACATGGACGCGCGTCTCTACGAAAGCCTTTTCCTGGAAGAGGTTTCGGGCGACGAAGACTTCACCGCTTCACTGAACCCGAAGTCTCTCGTGACGATGAGCGGCAAGGTGGAGCCTAGCGTGGCCGGTACGGTTCCGGGAACGCGCTATCAATTCGAACGCGTGGGCTACTTCTGCACCGATCCTGACTCGACGTCTGGCAAGCCTGTCTTCAACCGCACCGTCCAGCTTCGGGATACCTGGGCCAAAATCGACAAGAAGGCCAAGCCCTGATCTTTTGCCTTTCTGGGTACCACTTTCTGGGTACCACTTTCTGGGTAGTGGTGCAGCTAAACCGGCGGTGGTGGTATTCCACCGCTGAATGCTGCCGCCGACCTCACTGGTGCTATTCCTTTCAGCAGGTTACGATTGGCATCTCAGTTGCACTGGAAGCGGTGAAAGTTTGGGGAGGTATTTATGAATCGGACATTCAAGACCTTGCGAACGAAGTCCCTTGCCATCGGCGCGGTACTTTTAATGGCCGGCGCGACCTCGGCCTTCGCCCAAAGGGGCGGTCACGGTGGCGGTCACGGTGGCGGTTTTAGCGGACACAGCGGCGGTGGTTTTAGCGGGGGTGGGCGTGGTTACTCTTCTGGCGGTGGCTTCTCCGGTGGTAGCAATCGTGGCTATTCCGGTGGTGGCTACTCGGGCGGTAACCGGGGCTTTTTCTCTGCGCCGTCCTACCGCAATTATGGCGGCAATGGCTACTCTTTCGGACGTGGCTACAATAATGGCTATTCCGGTGGCCGCTATTCTGCCGGCCGCTTCTATGCCGGACGCGGCTACTACTACGGCAACCGCTTCTGGGCGCGGCCCTATTTTGGCATCGGCATCGGCATACCCTTTGGCTACGGGTACTATTCCAGTCGCTATGAAAATCGCGGCTGCGGCTACTACGACGGCTGGGGCTATTGGCAGCCAGCTCCGTGTTACCCCGATTCCTACGACGGCTATTAGAAACCCCAGTTGGGCGGGCCCCCGTGCCCGCCTAACGAGTCCATTTACGACCGAACCCCCAGATATTGCTATCATTTTCCTATAACCCCTACAGGGACCCCATTGACTTTCCCTTTTTCTTCGCCCACAATGGCGGGTATGGCGCTCACCCGTCGGCAAAAAGAAGTCCTCGAATACATCGCCAAGTTCCTCCAGGATCATGGCTACTCTCCCAGCTACGAGGAGATCGCCCATGGCTTGGAACTGGCGTCCCTCGCTACGGTGCATAAGCATCTCCAAGCTCTTGAACTCAAAGGCTACGTTCGCCGTGGTTTCAACCAGAGCCGCTCCGTTGAGATCGCCGATAAGTATATTGACGAGCAGCGGCGCATGCTCACGATAGGTCCGGCGCGTGCCGAATCTCTGGAGATGGGTGTGTCGGTTCCGTTGCTCGGCCGGATCGCCGCCGGTGCGCCCGTCGAAACCTACGCCGCTCAGGCGACGCTTAACTTTAAGGATTTCGTGGGCGATGCGGATACCTATGCGCTCGAGGTCCGGGGCGAAAGCATGATCGACGATCACATATGCAGCGGCGACTTTGTGCTGGTGTCGAAGACTGACCAGGCTCGCGATGGTGAAATCGTCGTGGCGCTGGTGGATGGCTCAGAGACCACGCTCAAACGCTTCTATCGCGAAGGGGCCATCACCCGCCTGCAACCCTCCAACGCTACGATGGAACCCATCCGCGTCCCTGCCCAGAACGTTCAGGTGCAGGGCAAAGTCCTCGCCGTGCTGCGCAAATACTAGTACGATCCACGTACTCCTCGGTGCGCTAGGTAACGAACCCCGACCGCGATGGCATGCAGAAGATATTTTTCAAGCGGTCGTGGCTAAAAATGTTCTTAAGTTTGCGCTGATGGGCCGGAGGCTTTAGGCCGGAGGCCCGCCCAACTGGGGTTTTACTTGCGGGGGGCCATCACTTTGGGGGTCGCCAGGTAGCCCACAATTTGGTCCTTTTTCACTTCCATGACGACCATTTCGTAGGGTTGACGAGCCTTGGTGGTGTAGAACTGGACGGGCTCGCTGACGCCCTTGTCCTTCTTTTCTACCTTCTTGTCGTCGGCGATGATGTCGACAGTGTACTTGTTGCGCTTGTTGTCCGTCTTCTTCAACTGCACCAGGACGTCGCCAATGCGCTGGGGCGCTTTGGTTTTGCCCAGGTTGAACTCAAAGTAATTGCGTTCGCCTAACGCCTTGAGCGCTTGCAGTTCGGTCCCGTTGGTGGCGATCAGGCCGCTTTGCACGCCCAGGTCGCCCTGCGTGGCTTTGAGACTATTGATAGTCTTGTCGAGCTCCGACTTGGTGCTCTTCACGTCTTCTTTCACCACGCCCACGTCGGTCTTCACTTCGCCGATTTTGGCGCTGGCTTCCGTGCTGACGCGTTCCGTCTCGGCCTTCACCTTATCGAACTCCGCCGCGACGATGGCCTTCTGCTTGGCGGCCTCAATGGTGATCGCTTTCGTCAGCGATTCAGCCTTCGCCATAGCCTGTTCCTTGGCTTGGCCCACGGCCATGGCCGCTTGGCGTTGGGCGGTTTCCAACTGCGCTTGCAGCGTTTCCTGGTTGCGGCGGCTGGCTTGCGCCGATTGGGAAGAGGCGATCTTTAGGGCTTCGACATCTTCCTTATAACTCTTCTCTACCTGCGCGACCTTGGTGTTCAGCTTATCGGCCTGAACGAACTGGTAAATGAGGCCGCCAAACAAGGCCACCACCGCGCCGATCAGGATCGGTTGCACGATGCTCTTGGGCTGTTGGGGTTGGCTGTAGTTGGGTTCTGCGCTCACGGTTCTAACTCTCTTTCTCTCTAGGAAGGCCCTGGTGGGCAATTTGGGTATCTTAGCAGCATTGGCGATTTCGGATCGCTCTTTGCCTGCGCTACATGACGCGGTGGGGGGGAGTCAGGTTGCGATGTTTACTTGATGAGGGAGTCCAAAAGACGAAAATGCCACTCGGTTACGATGGAAAATGCCACATCGCTGACTTAAGGCTCGAATTTGGCCGCCGACCAGTATCCAGCCCGCGTCCTCACTTCCACTCTTGGCCGTTTCACCGTCACTTGGAGTTTGTGCCAACCGCCTTCCTGCCGGGTATCGGTTTGGGGCGAATAGCTAAGCAGGTATTGGCTATGCAGCTCTTCGCCGAGCCGCTGCACGGCCTCCTCCAGGCCCTTCAGATTGACGAACGAATACTCTTTGCCACCGGTGTATTTGGTGTATGCTTCCTGGGGATTGGCGACGAAGACGGCCTTCACTGCGGTGAAGATTTCCTTGAAAACCGGGGTGTAGTTGCCGTATCCGCCGCCGAGGCCGTTCTGCATCGCGGTGGTAGGCGTGTCCAAGCCTCCGGGCGTGTTGCCCCGCGTCCCCACCGGGAAAGCGTCGGGGCGCGGAATAGGCGTGCGCGCGGTGAGCTGATTCACCCAGCGCGACATGTTCACGGGGTAGACGATCACGTTCTCAAACTCGAGCTTATATAACGTGTCGCGCACCCGGCCTTCGCTGCCACGGTCCTGCGTTTCGCTGATCAACATGATGACGCGGCGGCGGCTTTTGTCGGTGCGGCCCAGCATGCGCGCGGCTTCCATCACCGCGTCATTCAAGCGAACGGTGTTGCTGCCCGGCCGCAGTTTTCCCAACGACTCTTTCACTTTGGCGAAGTCATTGGTGAAATTCTGGAGCACTTGCAGCCGATGGTCGAACGCCATCACGGCCACTTCGCCCTGCTCGCCGGTCACCACGGGCTCAATCATTGAGCCAATGCGGGCCACCGTGGGCAGCACTTTCTCCGCTTGGGCGCTGGTTTGGATGACGATCACCATCGAGATCGGAATAAAGCTGACATCGACTTTCAGCTTTTGGGGCTTGTCGTTATCCAAGAGTTCAAAGTCAGCGGCGGTGAGCCCGGAGACGAACTTGCCATCGCGATCGAGGACCGTGGTGGGGGCGATCACTTCGGAGGTGCCCACGTGGATGACGGCATCTCCTTCCCCGGGACCATTTGTGCCGGTGGGGGGCGTCTTCGCCGTGGTGGATTGCCCGCGCAGGATGCCCGCGCCAGCCAGGGAGAGAGGGAAAAAGTCGCGTCGTTTCACTAGATCTTCCTTTGGTAGTCGCCGCTCTTGCCCCCGGTTTTGGTGAGCAAGTAAACGTCCTGAATTTCGATGCCTTTGTCGAGCGCCTTGGTCATGTCGTAAACGGTGAGCGCGGCCACGGCGGCGGCGGTAAGCGCCTCCATCTCGACGCCGGTACCGGCAGTCGTTCGCGCTTCGGCCACGATTTCGACGCCGTTCGCCAGCACCGTGATATCGATACTGACGTGGCTCAAGGCCAACGGGTGACACATGGGAATCAGTTCGAAGGTCTTTTTCGCGGCCATGATGCCGGCAATGCGCGCCGTCTCCAGCGGATTGCCCTTGGGATTGGCGGGCAGTGCGGCCATCACGGCGGCATTCATCCGCACAAAGGCATGCGCTTTGGCGGTGCGCAGGGTGTCGTTTTTGGAGGAAACATCCACCATGCGCGCCTGGCCTTGTTCGTCGTAATGGGAAAGTTTACTCATGACATCTTTATTGCAGCAGGACGCGAATCAGGTCGCCCGCCTGATAGGCTTCGCGGTCAGGGTCAGAAACCGTGAAGCAGTTGGCTCGGGCGAGGGATGTCACATCGCCTGACCCCTTCCAGTGGATCGGCGTTACGGTATGTCCATCTGGCGAAAGCACGGCGGGTAGGACACGCGTCAAGCCTGCTTTCTGTAGGAGGGGCGCGGTGAGTGAGGCGATGAGCATCGGCAACATCGGGGTCAATGCTCCAGAAAGCAATTCGATGGCCGCGCGGGCAAAAAGTTCAAACGTCACCATGGTGGAGCTGGGATTCCCGGGCAGCCCGAAGAAAAAGCGTTCGCGGCACTGGCCAAACACGAGCGGCTGGCCGGGCTGGACGCGCACACGCGTGAAGAAAAACTTCGCTTCCAGTTCCGCCAGAATCGTTTCCACCAGATCGTACTTGCCCGCCGACACGCCCCCGGAAATCAGCAGTAAATCGGCTTCGAGCCCCTGCTGCAGCAGGGCTCTGGTGCTTGCGGCCGTATCGTGCGCGGTGGAAAGGAGGATGGGCTCGCCGCCAGCGCGGGCGACTTGCACGGCCAGCGAATAGGCGTTCGAGTTGCGGACTTGATCGGCCCGGGGCTGCGCGTCCACGGCGACCAACTCATCGCCGGTGGCCAGAATCGCCACCCGGGGCTTGATGAAGACCGGCACGCGCGACACGCCGATGGTGGCTAATTGAGAAATGTGCGCGAAACCGAGCCGTTGGCCCGCTTCCAAGACGCGCTGTCCGGCCGCCGCTTCGACGCCGCGCGGGTTGAAGTTGGTGCCGGGCGACGGCAGCGAGTGAATGACGACAAAATCGCCCTCTCGCTGGACGTGTTCCACCATGATCACCTGATCGGCACCGGCAGGCATCGGCGCGCCCGTCATGATCTCCACGGTCTCCCCGATGCCGACGGTGCCCGGGTAGCTTTCGCCGGCCCGCACTTCGCCAATCAAACGAAGTCTGCCCGGCAAGTCAACCGAACGGACGGCGAAACCGTCGCGCACCGAACGGGCCGTGGGGGGATAGTCGCGGTCCGCCGCCAGATCGGCCGCCAGTATCCGGCCTGCGGCCGCCAGCAGGTCGACGACCTCGGTTTCCGGCACCCGCACGAAGATGTTTTCGAGGACGCACGCGCGCGCCTCAGCAAACGTTAAAGCCGTCAAATGTTCTCCGCTTCCATCTGCCCCAAACTGATTCCTCGCCCACAGTGTAAGCTAGCCGGTTCATTGTCAGATGCCGTATGCAGCCTCTAGTCTCGTGACCAATTACTCGTGAAGGCTATGGGCGCAATGCAGCATCCCCCTCCCTGACCGGTCGGGGTTCGTCAGACTTAACAAGGGGCGAAGGCACCGTCGGGCTTAAAATTGTCACTCTCCTAGTCTATATCTCGTAGACTGGAGTTTCTGCATGCTGCATCGGTTAACACTCTCAGCCCTCCGCGAAGAATTGAGCAGTGGCCGCGTGTCCCCGCTCGAAGCCGTTGACGATTATCTCGCCCACATTGAGGCGATTAATCCGAAGATCAATGCCTTCGTGGCCGTCTACGCCGAGCGTGCCCGCGAACGCGCGCTCGAAGCACTTACCGGACCGCTGGCGGGCATCCCCGTCTCCATCAAAGACAGCTTCGATATCGCCGGCCGGCCCACTTACTGTGGCAGCCGATTTCGACTGGAGCATGGGGCGGCCACCAGCGCCACCTGTGTCGCGCGGCTCGAAGCCGCCGGGGCCATTGTCATCGGCAAGACCAATACGCCCGAATTTCTGGCCAATTACGAAACCGATAACCACATCGTTGGGCGCACCAATAATCCTTGGAATTTGGAGTATACGCCCGGCGGATCGAGCGGCGGCGAGTCGGCGGCGATCGCGAGCTTTTGCTCGGCGGGTGGCATGGGCTCGGACGGCGGCGGCTCGGTCCGCTGGCCCGCCCACGCGTGCGGCATTGCGGCGCTGAAACCCACGCCGGGCCGGGTGCCCGCCACCGGACACGAGCCCCGCATCGCGCACCCCGGCGGTTTGCTTGGCGTGGCCGGGCCCATGGCGCGCAACGCTCGTGACCTCCGCTTACTCTTTGAAGTCGTGTCCGGCTACGACGACCAGGATCCGTTTTCGGTGCCTTGCTTTGGGCATTTCGATAAGCACGCCGCCAACTTCGCGGGCCTCAAAATCGGTTGGGCCGATCGCTTTGGGTCGGTGCCGGTGAGCGCTGAGATCGCCGCCGCCGTCAAATCCTGCGCCCACCTCTGCGAAAAGGAACTGCACCTCGCCGTGGAGCACTGGTCGCCCATGGGCCTCGAAAAAGCGCCCAATTTATGGGCATTCTTCTTCAGCGAACTCCCCGCCGAATTTATGCGCGAGACAATGAAAGGCCGCGAGTCCGAAGCGCACTGGACCGGGCTCGAACTGCTGAATCAATTGGACGGACGCCCCGCTCCTACGGCTCGCCAAGTGGTCGAAAATCTCGCGGCTCGCGATGCGATGCGCGGCGATTTGCTGAGGCAAATGCGCGATTTCCGCGTGCTGCTGTGGCCGGTGGCCGGCACCACCGCGTTTAAGCATCGCGAGCGCCGCTACCCGGCCGACGGCAAAGAGATCGGACTCTTCCAAGCCATGATGCCGCTGTTTCCGGCCAATCTGCTGGGCCTGCCCGCCGTCGTGATCCCCTGGACGGTCTCCGCCGAAGGGCTGCCCATCGGCATCCAGCTGATCGGCCGCCCCTGGGAAGAAGAGTTACTACTTGAGTTGGCGATTCGAATGGAGGAGGCGCGCGGCGAGTTCGCGTTGCCGCAATGCGCATGATTCTAGGCCTCAGGACCGCTCAATTGCATGTGAGGCCCCATAACCTGGCCGCCGTGCGTGATTGGTACGCACGCAGTCTCGGCGTCGCGCCCTATTTCGATGAGCCTTTTTATGTCGGCTTTAACCTGGGCGGCTATGAGTTTGGGCTCGTCCCCGACGCATCGGCTTCCGACCACCCCGGCACCACTTACGTCTACTGGGGGGTTGCCGATTTGCCCGCCGCCCTCGCCACGATGATGAGCCACGGCGCTTCTGATTTGACGGGCATTGAAGATGTGGGCGCCGGCATCCGCAAAGCCACCATCCAGGATCCGTTCGGCAACCGCTTCGGCTTAATCGAGAACTCGCACTTCAAGCCATTGCCGTAGGCCGTCGCCAGTCGAACTGCGAACGGAGGAAGCGGGCGATGGCTGAGTCCCCACCGTCTTCTCTCGATCCACTAAAATAGAGGCTTGCGCATGCTTTTCTGGTTGTGGCCCATCGCCGTTTTGCTGCTGCTACCCATCCTGGGCCGCCTCATCCAGACTGCTGGCTCGGCACTCGACCGTTGGCGTTTCGCCCCTCCCGGGACGATGGTGCAAGTTGGCGGACACAAGCAGCACCTGCATCTCACCGGACCCATCACCTCCACCCCGCTCATTGTGTGCGAGGCCGGGATTGGCGCATCTTCTTTGAGCTGGCAACTGATCCAACGCGCGATCGAGGCGGAAACGCGCATCGCGGTCTATGATCGCGCCGGCCTGGGCTGGAGCGATGCCGCCACCACGTCTCGCACCGCCAAGCAAGTGAATCATGAGTTGTTTGCCATGCTCGACGAAGCCGGCCACCGCGACCCCGTGATTCTAGTCGGGCATTCTTTCGGCGGCATGTCGACTCTGCTGGCCGCCTGCGATCACCCGGATCGCGTGGCGGGCCTGCTTCTCGTCGATCCGCTGCATCCCGCCGAATGGTTTCTGCCGGACTTGCACCGCAAACGCATGCTGGACTATGGCGTGTTTCTGGCGGGGCGCGGTGCCTTCCTGGCGCGTTGGGGCTTTGTCCGCACCGTCTTAAGAACGCTGCTGCTGGGGGGCGGCCGATGGGGCGGCCGTCTGGTGGGGGGCGTGAATCGCGCCGCAGCCGGACCCGGCTCCTCAGTCCTTGAACGGCTGGTCGGTGAAGTGCGTAAACTGCCGCCCGAGGTTTGGCCGATCGTCCGCTCACATTGGTGCCTGCCCAAGAACTTCGCCAGTATGGCCGACCATCTGCGCCAGTTGCCTTTAAGCTCGGTCCAAACCGCCAACGCCCTGCGTCCGCTCGAGATCCCGCTGATCCTGCTCTCGGCGGCCACCCTGGAACCCGACCGTTTGGCCGCCCACGAGGCACTCGCGAGCCTTTCGCCGCGAGGACAACATCTCGTCGCCAAACATGCGGGGCATTGGATTCAACTGGATGAACCGGAACTTGTCATCGCGTCAATCCAATCTTTGCGGAAAATGTTTTAGAACCGATCTCTGGCAGTTGCCCCTCAACTCTAGTAACCTATACGTGTCAGGACTACTATGCCTCGTAACGAAGACGGTGAATTTGAATTGATTTTGGGCAATAAACAGCTCCTCAGCGTGTTTTTTATTGTCGTGACGCTGCTGGCGGTGTTTTTCGCCATGGGCTTTATCATGGGCCGGAGTGTTAACCCGGCGGCGGAAGCGCACAAGATCGACAATGGTCCTTCTGACAAGCCGATCGTGGTGGATGCCAAGCCCTCCGCAGCGAGTGGCTTGACCGCAAGCGCGCGTCCGGTAGAAATTAAATCGCCGATTCAAGCGGAAGTCACTAAACCCGACCCCATCAAGCCCGAGCCCCTGAAGACAAAATCTCAAGAGCCGCCCGCCAAAAAAGAGCCTGAGCCCGAGCCGAAAAAAGCCGAGGTAAAAAAAGAAACCAAGGCGGAGAAGGCCGAACGAAAGGCCGAGGCCAAGAAGGAAGCGAAGCGGGTAGAAGTAGACAGCAAGCCGGCCGGTGGCACTTACCTCCAAGTTACGGCTGGCGGCAAGCCGGAAGGGGAAATAATTTCGGAGCTGTTGATTAAGAAGGGCTTCCGGACCCTGATTTCTCCGGTGGAAGGCAAGAAGGACATGTACCGCGTGCTCGTCGGCCCAGTGAAAGCCGGCGGTGAGCAATCGAAGGCCATGGACGAGCTGAAGGCTGCGGGCTTCAAACCCTTCCCCCGCAAGATGTAGCCGTACAATAGTCGTTTGCCCGGCCTCGTCCAAATCGCTGAAGCTCGTCCTCGTTTGCCCGAATGGCTGCGCCACGGCCAAACCCATTTTGAATCGGTCACGAACCTGAAGGCTGACCTGCGCCGGTTGAATTTGCATACCGTCTGCGAGTCCGCCCGCTGCCCCAATATCCACGAGTGCTTCAATCGCGGCGCGGCCACGTTCATGATTTTGGGCAATCTCTGCACGCGGGGCTGTGGCTTTTGCTCGGTGCCGAAGGGCAACCCCCGCAAAGTCGAGTTTGAGCTCGATGCGCAAGAGCCCGAAAACGTCGCCCGTATGGCCGCGGCCTTAAACTGCCGCTATGTCGTGATTACTTCCGTGAATCGCGATGAACTGCCCGATGGCGGCTCCCATCATTGGGCCGCTACTGTGCGGGCGGTCAGACGCGCCCTCCCCGATGCCCGCGTGGAGGTGCTCACCCCCGACTTCAATGGCGACCTCGACGCGGTGGCCCGCGTGCTCGATGCCGGGCCCCATGTATACAACCACAACATGGAAACGGTGTCGCGACTTTATCGCCGCGTCCGGCCCCAGGCCAATTATGGGCAGTCGCTGAAGGTGCTGCGCTTCGCCAAGCAGTACCGGCCCGATGGTCTGACGAAGTCCGGCTTGATGGTCGGGCTGGGCGAAACTCCGGATGAGGTCCACGAACTGCTGCGGGATCTTCGCGATCAGGGCGATGCCGACATCGCGACGATCGGGCAGTATCTGCAGCCGGCACGCCGCAATCTGGCTGTCAAGAGGTACGTCACCCCCGCCGAGTTCGACGCCTTCCGCGACCACGGCTTAGGCCTTGGCTTTAAGATGGTCTTTGCCGGCCCGCTGGTCCGCAGCTCCTACATGGCCGACATGGTCAGCGCCGAGGCATCCAAGTAAAAGTGCCTACCCCCGCAGCAGCCAGAACCCTTTTGTTTTCAACCCTGGGGTCGCAGCACCACCGACCCCAGGCACCCGAAAGCGAGGGGATCGTGGGGGGAAGGAATTTATGCATTTGCGGGTAATCAGGCCCAACCACCCCTTGATCGCTGCGTTCCTCTCCTCCGTGCTCCTCGTCGCCATCCACTCGACCTTCCCCTACGCCGCCCCCCTCGCCCTCCTCCCGCTCCTCTGGGCCCTCGAAAAGGCTCCCGGAAGGGCCCCCGCCTTCCGAACCGGCTACCTCTCCGGCGTCCTCCAATGGACCGGACTCTGCTATTGGATCCAAGGCACCCTCGCCCGTCACGGCGGCATGGACCCCTCGCTCGCCTGGCTCATGCTGATCCTCTTCAGCCTTGCCAAAGGCCTCCACACCGCCGTCTTCGCCTGGCTCGCCCAGCCCCTCCTGTTCAAGAACATCTGGGCGCCCCCCGCCATCGCCGCCCTCTGGACCGGCCTCGAACGCACCCACGGTGACTTCGGCTTCGCCTGGCTCACCCTCGGCAACGCCGGCATCGATGCCCCCTACCTCCTCCGTCTCGCGCCCGTCACCGGAGTCTACGGCATCTCGTTCCTCTTTGCCCTGACCGCCGCCTCACTGCTCGCAGCCACCCAGGACCGCCGCGCCCTCGCCTGGCTCGCGCTCTGGATTCTGCCGCTCGCCCTGCCCGCCTTGCCGGAGCATCCTGCCAACCAACAAGCCATCGCCGTCCAACCCAATTTCAACGAAGCCGACCCGCCTCGCGACCCCTATTTCCCCCTGTTCGACCTCACGGCCCAAGGCTTAAAGAAAGGCCAATCCCAGGCCATCTTGTGGCCCGAAGTCCCCGTCGGCATCTACTACGACACTGACCTCGCCTTCCGCCGTGCCGCTAACCGCCTCGCCCACCACTCCCAAACGCCCCTCATCATCGGCACGGTGGCCTTCGCCACGCCCGGCGCACCCCGCAACTCAGCCCAGTTCATTAGTCCGTCCGGCGTGCCGATGAAACGATATGACAAGGTGAATCTTGTCCCTTTTGGGGAATACGTCCCCTGGCCCTTCGCTGGCTTGGTTGAGAAGATCTCCACCGAGGCGGGCACCTTCACTCCCGGCGGCCAGGTGGTTGTGAATGGCCAATGGGGCACGTTCATCTGTTATGAATCGGCCTTCCCCCACTACGTTCGCCAATTCACTGCACAAGGTGCCGAAGTGCTCGTTAACCTCACCAACGACGGCTACTTTGCCCGTTCCTCCGCCCGCCAGCAACATGTATCCTTAGCCCGCATGCGCGCCGTCGAGAACGGCCGCTGGCTCCTGCGCGTCACCAACGACGGCTACACCATGTCGATCTCACCCACCGGACGCATCGCCGCCGAAGCCGCCCCTTACCAAGCCTCCGCCACCGTTCTGAACTTTGCCTACGAAAAAGCCCTCACTCCCTACGCCCGCTATGGCGACTGGTTCGCCTGGCTTTGCCTGGCCGCCGGCCTTGCCGCCGCAACATATGCTCGTGCTAAAATCCGGCCATGACTCGCCGTGAACTCCTCGCCCTCTCCGCCAGTGCCTCTGTGACTGCTCCTCTCCTCGCGGCTGCCAACATCGATGAGTTCTTCGATTCGTTCACCGCCGGCTGGATGCGTGCTTCCCCCGAGCGGGCCACCGCCACCAGATTCTTCCCACCCGCCGAGCAAGACGTCCTTGACGCAAAACTGTCGCCACCTTCCGCCGAAGCCGGGCCCGCGCAGATTGCCCGCGCCAAAGCGGGCTTGGCCGCCCTCAAAAAGTTCGACCGCCAACAACTGACGCCCATCCAGCGGCTCTCCGCCGAAATCATGCAGTGGACGCTCAACGATATCGTGGCCGAGGCACCGTTCCTTCAGCTCGCTTTTCCGATCAACCAATTTCGCGGCCCCCAGACCGCCATCACCAGCCTGCTCACCGATACCCACCCCCTCCGGAACCGCCGCGATGCTAACAATTGGCTCGCCCGCCTGGAGGCCTTTGGGCCTTTACTCGACCAGGAAAGCGAAACTATGCGCGAGCGCGCCTCGCGTGGCATCCGCCCTCCGTCGTTCATCCTCGCCGAAACCGTGGCCCAGATGCAGCGCTTTATCACACCCCCATCGGCGGAGAACATCATTGTCACCTCCTTTGCCCAGCGACTCCAAAAGGCCAACGTCGCCGATGCGCCTACCCTCGTTGCCGCCGCGGACAAGCTCCTGAACGGCTCGCTCTACCCCACCTATCGCCGCGCTCTCGATAACCTTTCCACCATTGCCGCCCGCGCCACGCCGGATGCCGGTTTGCGCCGCTTACCCAAAGGTCTCGAAGCCTATGCGTTCTATCTGCACCGCTACACCACCACCAACCTGACTGCGGAACAGATCCATCAAAAGGGCCTCTCCGAAGTGCAGCGGATCGAAGACGAAATGGAGAGTCTGCTGAAGCCGCTCGGATACACCGCCGGCAGCGTCGCCGAGCGTTACAAGAAACTCACCGCTGACCACGTCTACCCCAACTCCCCCAACGTTCGAGACCAAATCCTCGCCGACTACACCGAAATCATTCGGGTCGCCAACGAGCGCTCTGCCACTGACTTTAGCCAGCGCCCCCAAGCTCCCTGCATCGTCCAGCGCATTCCCGAGTATCAGGAATCGAACTCCGCCGCCAACTACCAGACGCCCCCCGCCGATGGCTCGCGTCCCGGCATCTTCCGCGTTCCCCTGCCCGGACCCTTCTTCACCAAAGTCGGTATGCGCACCCTCGCCTACCATGAGGCCATCCCCGGACATCACTTTCAGTTGGCGCTCACCGTAGAAAACCAGTCGCTTCCGCGCTTCCGCCAGAACGGATTCGGCGGATTTTCTGCTTTTACCGAAGGCTGGGGCCTCTACGCCGAACGCCTCGCCTCTGACCTCGGCTGGTACCAGGGCGACCCCGTCAGCGACCTCGGCCGCTTGAACGCCGAGCTCTTCCGGGCCCGCCGCCTCGTCACCGACACCGGCCTCCACACCAAAGGCTGGACCCGTGAACAAGCCATCGCCTACGGCATCCCCCGCAGCGAAGTGGACCGGTACGTCGTCATGCCGGGCCAGGCCTGTTCCTACAAAATCGGCCAACTGAAAATCCTCGAACTCCGCGAACGTAGCCGCACCGCGCTAGGTGCCAAGTTCGCGCTCAAAGAGTTCCACAACGTCGTGCTCTCGAGCGGCACTCTCCCCCTCTCAATCCTCGAGAACCTGATCAACGACTGGTTCAAATCAAAGAACGCGTAACTCGCCTACCCCAACTTCCTCCGCGCCAACGGAATCGCATACGCCCCCGGCGGATTGTGCGATTTCGCCTTGCCCGCCATCCGCCAATATTCCAATGCCTTCTCCTTGTCCCCCAACTTCTCGTACGTCTGCGCGATCAGGCATTGGATAAAAGCGTCATTCTGATTCGCCTTCAGAAAATCCGCCAATGCCGCCTTGTAGTCGCCCAAATACAACGCGACATAGCCGGTCAAGTAAGGAAAGTAGACCTCCTGCGCCTTCCGCAAATCCGTCATACTTTCGAGCGCCGTCTTCGCGTCCGCCACATACCGCACCGCCTCGTCGCGCTTCCCGCGCCGCGCCGCGATTCGTGCCTGCGCATGCGCCAAGCGGAAATTCCATAACGCCGTACGATCCGCCGCAATCTCCGGCTCTTTCAAGCCCAACGCGGTCCCGAGTTTGTACCAGCGCTCCGCCGCATTCACGTCACCCGCATCGATGCACACCCGCGCCGCTTCGTTCGCCATTTCGCCCTGTTGGTAGAACGCGTTCTTGGGCTCGGCCGTCTCCTGAGTCTCCCAATAATCCATCGCCATCCGCTCGAACTCGCCGGTCTTCTGGCAATTCCCCTCGAACGCGTAGGACATCGCCATCGCGCGCTGCGCGTTGGCCTTGGCCCGCGGATTCGCCGCCGTATCGATCTCCTTCTGGAAAAGCTCGCGCGCTTCAGCATACTTGCCTTCCACATCCAGTTGCGATGCTTGCCGCAAACCCGGCGATCCTCCGCCCGGCTGCGCGAGCAAGCCGATCATCATCAAGCACTGGATGCCGGCGAATCGGAAGGGCATGGCCATATTGTAGTCCCACATGGCAAAAAGTACTAGAAGTTCGGGCTGGTTCTTCGTCGCGGGCTCCGATACACTGTGGCCATGCCCCGTGTCATCTTCGCTATGCTCGCCCTGGCCGTCGCCGCGTTTGCTTCGGATGTTACCGGCGACTGGACCGCCACTGCTGAAGGCCCCAACGGTCCCATGACCCGCACCTTCAAGTTCAAAGTCGTCGGCACCAAGCTCACCGGAGAAAGCGTCAGTTCCATCGTCGGCAAGTCCACCATCGATAACGGACACGCTGAGGGCGATACGCTCACCTTCACCATGCACATCGAGTTCAACGGCAACGAAATGACCTCTAAGTACAAAGGCCACGTCGTCAATAAGGACAAAATCATCTTCAAGATCGAAGGCCTTCAAGGCGGGGAAGACTTCGAATGGGTAGCAACACGCGTCTCCTAGACTCACCAAACGCAGTGGTGCAACGCAGTGGTGCCACGCGCACCGGTGGTGTGCCCGGCATGGGCAGAATCTAGTTGGATGAAAGGAGCCAACCGGGTCCGATGAGGGTAACCATAGTGAACCGCAAAGTGGGCTAGTACTCTGACCGCTTGGAAACGTTACTGTGCCTACCAGCCGCGAACGAAGTGAGCGGGTCCTGCGGCAAGCCGGAAAGCAACAATTCAACCGGTCGCGGCACTTCTGGCAAGTCTGCGAGATCCCCTTCTGACGGTTGGGGTTCTGTTGAACAGGCACTTTACGGGCCAAACAGAACCTCGACCGACCGGGCGGGGGATCCGGCGACAAGCCGGGAAAAACAAGTCAAGCGGTCAAAACACGAGTTGGCTCTTCGGCGTTCGGACGCGATCTCTCGCTTGAGGCAATTTATGGCTCGCCGAGACGCTGATTCATCTGACGTATGGCCGAGGCGAGGTCTTGCGGATAAAAGAGCCGGAAGCTCTTGCCCTTGCCTTTGACGATCTTGGCAATCAAGTCCTCTGGGTCGCTGACGGTGAGCGGGAAGCAGAGGTAGAACATCTTGCCGGCGTCGACTTTCACTTCGGCTTGCCGCTCCGGGAGGCGGGCATTGGAAGGGCGCATCTCGGGTCCCAGAAAGATGACGGGTTGCCCGGGGGCGGCGCTGATTTCCTTCTCGACCATGCTGAAAAGATATTCGCCGGCCGGGGGGCCGGTGGCGAGCGTATTGTAGTCGATGGTGCCGAAGTCGGCGCGCTCCAAAATGCCGTAGAGACGGCGGTAGTCGCGAGGGCGGAAGTCGGCGGAGCGGAAGAGTTCCCGGCGGCCATCGATGTCGAAGACCACCACCCGCGCGCGCGTGACGCGGACCTGGTCAAGCACGGATTTGAGCGTTGTGAGCAGAATCGTCCGGTCCCACGCAGAAAGCTTAGTGACGTAGCGGCGGCGGGCGACCGGGGCGGCATTCAGCAGGACAGTTACTTCGCCCTTGGGCACTTCGCCCTTGGCATCGGGCGTAGCCTTAAAGCCGGTCCAATTCTCGAGCCGCACGCTCGAGACAGTGTTGGGCGGCGTCGCCATTTCGACGTTGCGCGCCGGGTTGGCGGAGAAGGTCCAGGATTTACGGCAAACTTTTCCGTCCCGCTCGACGAGCATCCAATCGACCTCATATTTGCCAACTCCCGCAAAGAAGCCACCGCCATACCAAAGGTCGACCTTCTTGCCCGGTGGGACCTCAGGCAAGGTGGACTCCTGGAAGAAATAGGTCCACTTCGCTTCCGGAATGCGGGGGCGGACGCGGAAGACGGTGACGAGCCGGTTGCCGGTGGGTCCGACGACTTCGGTGGCGGGCAGCGTCACTTCGAAGCCGGACCAATACTTGAAGCTGAAGCTGAGGCGAGGCGCAAGGTGATCCACCTGGCAACGCAGGATGGGCGCTTTGCGGTCGTCCCACACTTGGACGAATCGGCTGGGCATGATACGGCCAGGCTGGGTCCCTGGCTCGAGCAGAAACTGCGCGGCGAGCGGCACGGCGAGGATGGCGAAGGCAATAAGGCGCACAGTATCTGATGTTAGTGTAATGGGCGGCGCATGGGATTGCCGGGGGGAATCTTCGCGGGCTGAGCCGGGTTTGTCTGTCGCAGCCAAAATCGGGTGCGTGCAACTCATTTGGCGTGGCAGAGCGCTTGCCCCATGGGAACTGGGAGGTTGCCGGTTCACTGGCAAGGCAGCACGGTATGGCACTACGCTCGATCGTGCCAAGCTCCACGTCGTCCACATCAATTCGAGCGCCCAGAAGGCGGTGGCCCGTTTACTCGAGATCATCACCGACGCCCGCCAACGTGGCATCGACGTCACCACCGAGGCCTACCCCTGCACCGCCGGAGCCACGCGCATCGAATCCGCCCTGTTCGATTCCTGGATGGACAAGCTCCCCTCCGACTACCGCAACCTGCAATGGGCCAAAACCGGCGAACGCCTCACGCGCGACACGTTCCTCAAGTACCGCCAGCAGGGCGGCATCGTGATCACCCACTCGAACACCGACGAGCGAGTCCGCCAAGCCATCTTGAGCCCGCTGACGATGATTGCCTCCGACGGCTTCGACGGCCAAGGCGGCCACCCTCGCTCGGCGGGTACATTCTCGCGGGTCCTCGCCAAATATGTCCGCGAAGAAAAGTCATTGAGCCTGATGGACGCCATCCGCAAGATGACCCTCATGCCCGCCCAACGCCTCGAAGCCCGCGTGCCATCGATGCGCAACAAAGGCCGCATCAAGATAGGCGCCGACGCCGACCTCACCCTCTTCGACCCACCCAAATCCGCGACCAATCCACCTTTGAGAAGCCCGCCCAATACTCGACCGGGGTCCGCTATGTCTTAGTCAACGGGCAACTCGCCGTTCGCGAAGGCAAGCCCGTCGAAACCATCCACGCTGGCCAACCCATTCGCGCCCCGATCCCGCCGTGGACAGGACCGGCAACTCGGAGCAACGCTTTGGCGTCGTATCTCCACCGGCCAGACGATGAAGGCCAGCCGTTCATCCGCAAGGTTACGAGATTTGGGTTCGCCGAACGATGAGCCGGTTTCTGTACCCGCCGGAGGCGAGTGGCAGCCATTCGTCTGTGATGCGCTTACACAGTTACAAATGGATCGTTTCCGGATGCGCCTCACAACAGGCGCAATCTACGTTCTTTTCCGCTAAACTAGACAGACTCAATCAAATGGCTCTCTCCCCCGGCGACAAACTCGGCCCATATGAAATCCTCTCGGCAATCGGAGCGGGTGGGATGGGCGAAGTATACAAGGCTCGCGACATTCGCCTCGGTCGGGATGTTGCCATCAAAGTACTGCCCGATGCTTTGCCGAATCAAACGGCGCGCGACCGATTCAACCGCGAGTCGCGTGCAGCCTCGGCTCTTAACCATCCAAACATCTGTGCTATCTTCGACGTCGGGGAGTCGGAGGGACTCCCGTTTCTGGTGATGGAGTTGTTGCGCGGAGAAACCCTCCGTGAACAAATCGACCGGGGGCCGATGGGTACGGAATCGGTGATCGAGCTCGGGGCGCAGATCGCGAGCGCTCTCCATTCGGCGCATTCGCTCGGCATCATCCATCGGGACGTTAAGCCATCCAACATCATCGTGACGGAGCACGGCCAGGCCAAGGTTCTCGATTTCGGGCTAGCCAAACATGAACCTCCGAAGATGGCACCGCCAGGTCCGGACGGGGAAACAGTATCGCTGTGCACCGAACTGACCGGCATCGGGACCACGATGGGAACGCTGGCATACATGTCGCCCGAACAGGCGCGCGGCGATCTGGTAGATTTACGGACGGACATCTGGGCCTTGGGAGTCGTGCTCTACGAGATGGCCGCCGGTATGCCGCCGTTCTCCGGTGCCAGCCCAGGAGCGATCCTGGAGGCAGTGTTCACCCAAACACCGGTTCCTCTGCGGCAACTAAACCCAAACCGGCCGCCGGAGTTGGAGCGCATCATCGTCAAAGCGCTGGAAAAGAACCGCGACCTGCGGTATCAGTCAATGGCGGAGTTGCGGGCGGACCTGACCCGGCTGGGCGCGGGAATAGTCTCAGCATCCCCGATTGCGTTGGCGGGAAAACCGGGCGAAAGGCGTGGGCTGCGGAGGTTCGGAATGACGGCCGTCGCCACCCTGGCGTTGGTCGCGGGCGGCTCAATCTGGTGGCAACTGAGGTACCGAGCTCCCATAATCACGAACCGAGACACCGTCCTGCTGGGTGACTTCGTCAATAGCACTGCGGACCCGGTTTTCGATGGCACACTGCGGCAAGGGCTGGCGGTGCAGCTAGGGCAATCGCCGTTTCTGGATCTCTTCCCGGACAGCCGCACACGGCAGACACTGCGGCTGATGGGCAAGACAGGCGATGAGAAAGTGACGGTCGATCTGGGGCGCGAGATCTGCGAGCGTCAGGGCTTGAAGGCGGTGATCACGGGTTCCATCGCGGCGCTGGGCAGCCATTATGCGATCACACTGCAAGTCACCAACGGACACAGTGGCGAAGTAGTGGCTCTGGAACAGGCGGAGGCGGAGCGCAAGGAGCAAGTACTCAAGGTGCTCGGCCAAGCCTCAACCAGCCTCCGCAGAAAGCTTGGGGAGTCGCTGCCATCGATTCAGAAATTCGACTCGCAACTCGAGTTGACTACGTCCTCGCTGGAGGCGCTTAAGGCCTATGCTCTCGCGTACGAACTTACTCAAAAGGGCCGATACCTCGAATCCATCCCGATGTATCGTGAGGCGACGGAACTGGACCCAAAGTTCGCCTACGCGTGGGGCGGGCTAGCGATCCAGTACAGCAATACGGCTCAGCCAAAATTGGCTGGGGTGGCCGCTGGCAAAGCGTTTGCTTTGCGCGACCGAGTGAGCGAACTGGAAAAACTTCGTATTTCCTTATTCTATTATTTCCTGGTGACGGGAGAAATTGATAAGCAGATTGAGGTTTTGAATCTACATCGGCAACTCTACCCGAGGGACGCGCGGGCAGCGTCCAACTTGGGAGTCGTCTACAGTGCTGCGGGGCAACTCGAAAAGGTACTTCCAGAAGTCAAGGAGAGCATTCGGCTCAGTCCGAGTTTTTCCATTGCACGCGGAAATCTAGTCGAAGGCCTATGCGTGCTGGGCCGGTTCGCCGAGGCCACAGCAGCCGGGGCCGATGCGGTCCAACTCAAGCTGGACAACACCTACCTTCACCAGTGGCTCTATTCGATTGCATTCATCGACAACGATGCGCCCGGAATGCAGAAGCAGATCGATTGGGCCGCAGACCGGCCTGATGAGTACCGGGCGCTGGATTGGCAGGCCGGTGCGGCCGCATCTCATGGGCAGTGGCGTCGAACACAGGATTTTTCTCACCGCGCTACTGATCTTGCGTTAGTGAACGGCACGAATGAAGTTGCGGCCCGTTATGTAGCGGAGCTTGGGCTTCGATCCGCAGTCTTGGGCGAGTGCGCCCCGGTGAGAGCTCTGGCAGCCAAATCACTCGCAATGGAGCGCAACCGCGACACACTGCCGAGGACCGCCCTCTCTCTGGCATTGTGCGGCGAATCCGCGTCTGTGCTGTCTCTCACCGATGAACTCGCAAAGGAATATCCCAAGAATACGCTGATCCGCCAACTGTGGCTGCCGGTGGTTCGCGCCGCGCTCGATCTCAGTCGAGGCAACGCAGCGCAGGCAATTGACCGGCTGCAACCCGCCTCGCGCTACGAGCATTCCAATGCTGCTCCATTCTGGCCGGCTTACCTCCGGGGCGAGGCCTATCGGCTGCAGAAGTCCGCCACCGCGGCGGCCGCCGAATACCGCAAGGTCCTGGACCATCGGGGCGAAGATCCGGCGTCGGTGCTATATCCGTTGGCGCATCTCGGCCTCGCCCGGGTCACCGGCGATGCCGCGGAGTATAAGGGGTTCCTCGACCTTTGGAAGAACGCCGACTCTGACCTCCGCCCACTTGTGGAAGCCCGCAAGGAATCTGCAGCCTCTGGCAAAGTGCCGTAGGAGTAAAGCTGTCAGCTTGTTGGCTTGCGGTCCAATCTCACTTTCCGCCAGGCCGGTTCGCGGACAAAAGACAACTTGTCTACCTGCCAGATTGGCTGTCTCCGAGACGGAAACCGCAGAGAAATGAAGCAACGGCAAAGACGTTGGGCGGGCTTTTCCTGTGAAAATGGGGCCCCGGGTGTGCGCCCCGATTGAGGATGCCGATTCAGGGTGGGCACCCCCGTTTCAAGGGTCTCGAACAGGCTGGAGGCCTATTCCAAGAGGAAAGAAAGGGTTCGCCGGACGATAAGCCGGTTTCTGTGCTCGCCGACGCGAGTGGCAGCCATTCATCTAGACCACGCCTTACGGCGCAGCTCAAGAACGTCATTTCCAGAGCCGGGCACGATTTCCACTCATTTCCACTTTTCCAGTGCTGTCAAGACAACATGGTACGGCGATACGCTCGATCGAGGCACGCGAGGGAACAACTCTACGCTGCGCCGTTCGATCATTGCGGCATAGCACTCGCCTTCGGATACAATCAGGGTGAAGATGCCGGAAGTCTCTCGATTCTTCGGAATTGTAATACGGTTCTATTACAACGACCATGACCCGGCGCATTTTCACGCCGTTTACGGAGAACACGAAGCCCTCGTCGAGATCGACTCGCTTGCCGTGCTTCGGGGCGAACTACCGCGGCGGGCGCTGGCATTGGTCTTGGAGTGGACGGCACTGCACCGGGTGGAACTTCGGGCGAACTGGGAAAGTGCACGGCGGGGGGTTCCCCCGGCCCCGATAGAGCCCCTCGACTAAGAGAGTTAGGAGTATAACCATGGCGTTAGTTCGGATCTCGAGTGTGAAACCGCTAGGCGCATTCCAAGTGGAAATCACTTTGACCACCGGCGAAGTGCTGAGGCGAGACCTTGGCCCGCTTCTGAACGGGCCGGTCTTTGGTTCGATTCGAAACGACGCAGCGCAGTTCTGTCAGGTACGGGCCGAGGATGGAACGTTGGTTTGGCCGGGAGGAGTCGACCTTTGCCCGGATGTCGTGATCTGGGGCGGATTGCCGCCAGCGGATTCAGATTCCTGCGCAGCGTAGTTGGTTGCATTTCTAAGGCATGCGATCAGAACTGGCGTCCGGACCGTCGGCGATCCGAAAGTTGGCCAGCGCCGCATCGAAACTCCTGCAAGGTCGCCGCGATTTACCTGGAGCCGCCGGACCGCCGTATGGCGGCGACCGGGCTTACCTACGCTCGCTTTATGGACGACTGGGTGGTGCTTCCGCCCACACGCTGGGCCTTGCACCGGGCCATTGTCGTGATCAATGAAACGCTCCGCGAGTCGCGCGTCGAACAGCATCCCGATAAGACCTCCATCGGCCCGCATTGAACGTGGATTTACATTTCTTGGATATTGGATTACGGCCCAGGTCGTGCCGGGTGTCGCGCCCTCGGCCTGGAAGAATTTCGAGCAAGACGCGCGCCCGGAGGTGATCCGGGAGCGCGTTGGGTTGTACGTTCGCCGTTGGTGGCAGTGGTTGTTGGCTGGTGTTCGCGAAGTTATTGCTAGGTCAAGGCCATCGCCACAACGGGAGCATTCTTCCTCCGGCGTCCCCAGGCCAATAACAGCCAGTTCACGCCAGTCAGGGCACTTGCCAGCAGTGATACCATGCAAACACTGTAGAGGGGTCGACATCGTTTGCGATGTGAGGCCCCCGTAATCTTTGGAGTGCACCATGAAGTCCACCGTTCTCGCCACCGCCCTCGCGGCTCTCCTATTCGCCAGCCTGCCCATCGCAGCTCAAGTGAACACATCCACCCTGGCCGGCTTAGTGAAAGATGAAACCGGTTCAGCCGTTCCGAACGCCAAGGTAACCGCCACCACGCTCGCCACCGGGCAACAGCGCGTCACGAATACGAACGACACCGGCGAATTCGTAGTCCCGCAATTAGCTCCCGGCACCTACCGGTTGACCATCACTTCCGCCGGCTTTCAAACCGCCGTGGTCGACAACATCGCGCTCAACATTGACGGACGCGAGATCGTCAACATCAACCTGAAGCTCGGCCAGGTGAACGATCAAGTCACCGTGGAGGCCAGTTCGACCCCGCTGTTGGAACAAGAGACCGCCTCTTTGGGACAAGTGATCAACCGCAAGGCGATTGCCGATCTGCCCTTGAATGGCCGGAACTACATCACGCTCGGGGCGCTGTCGCCCGGCGTAATTCCGCAGTTGCCCTCGGGCACGGGCCCCTCCAGCTTCATCGCCTCCACCACCTCCCGCAGTGACCGCAGCCTGCTGGTGGGCGGGCAGCGCGAGAGTGCCACCAGTTACTTATTCGACGGGGTCGAGATGCGCAACCCGCGCATTGGCGACAGCTCAATTACTCCGTCGCTTGACGTAGTGCAGGAGTTTAAGATCCAACGGAATTTCTTTCAAGCTGAGTTCGGTAACTCGCCGGGCATCATCAATGTGGCGAGCCGGGGCGGAGAGAATCGTTTCCACGGCTCGGTGTTTGAGTTCCTGCGCAACGACAAGATGGACGCGCGCAACTTCTTTTCGGCGGGTGTCGAGCCCTTCAAACGCAATCAGTTCGGCGCGGCCGGGGGCGGCTACCTCAAGAAGAATAAGATCTTCTTCTACGGTAATTTCGAGAGCTTCAAACAGCGATTGGGCATCATCCAGCGCGGTATTTTCCCCACGCAGACTCAGTTGAGCGGCGACTTCAGCGGGCTGACGGCTCCCATCAACGATCCACTTACCTTTAACGCCGCCACTAACTCGCGCCAACTGTTCCCCGGCAATCGGGTGCCGGCCAATCGCATCAATGCAGTTTCGAAAAATTTCTTCCCTTACATCCCCGTCACCAATGCCGCGACCGTTAACGGCGCTAACTTAGTGGGCACCCCGGTGCAACGGCTGGACGATGACCAATTCAATCTGCGCGGCGACTGGCTGATTAACGAGAAGCATTCGTTATTTGGCCGCTATAGCCAACAGAAAGCGCCACTCTCTCCGGCCGCCCTGGCTCCACTCGCCGGTTCGCTCGTCGATACCAAAGGCGTCTCGGGTGTAGTTCAAGTAACGTCCACCATCACCCCTTCCATCGTCAACGTCGCCCGGGCCTCCTACGCTTACATGACCTTATTCGGACGGCAAGTTACGGTCGATAAGAATCTGGCGAAAGAGATCGGCATTACCGGCGTCTCCACCGCCCCACTCAACTGGGGCGTGCCTGGCGTGGCTTGGCAGGGTTACAGCGGCATCGGCAGCAACGGGCTCACCCAAGGTAACGTCCTTCACAACTACCAACTCACCGATAACCTAACCTGGATCAAGGGCGGCCACTCCATTAAGACCGGGTATGACATCCGCCAAACACGTTTCCTACTCGATAGCGACAACGGGCCTCGCGGCAGCTTCACGTTTAACGCCAGTTACACGGCCAGCCTCAATCCCACCACGGGCAATCCGCTGGCGAATACCGGAAACGGCGTGGCCGACTTCTTACTCGGCTATCCCACCAATATGAGCGGTGCCGTGGGCACATCCGCCACGCACTTCCAGTTCATGACGCATAACCTCTTTATTCAGGACGATTGGAAGATCACGCGGGAGTTCACGCTCAACTATGGCTTGCGTTATGAAAATGTAGCGCCGCCGGCGCCGATCAAGCAAGAGCTGAATCATATCTACGGATGGGACTGGAATCAAGGCAAGCAACTCTTCCCGTCGCTCGGCCAGATTCGCGATTCCGTCATCAAGCCCGATAACAAAGGCTTCGCGCCGCGGCTGGGCTTCGCCTACAACCCGAAGTGGGCCAACACTTGGACCATCCGCGCCGGTACGGGAGTTTATTATGACCAGACGCAGATGAACGAGACCCAGTTCATTACCAACGGCCCCCCGATCTTTACCCAACAAAACATCAACCTGACGGGTCGCGGCCTTCCCGAGTATCAATTCGGCGTCAATACGCTACCCGTGGTCACCATCCCGCCCGTGGACGCCAATTATCAAACCCCGATCGGGACCAACCTGTTTGTGCAGGAAATTGACGGGCGCAAGCCGCGCGTTTATATGTGGACCTTCTCGCTCCAGAAGAGCATCAAGAATTGGCTGCTGGAAGCGGCTTATGTGGGTTCCAGCGGCCGGCGGCTGTCGAAGCGTTACAACGGCTATGCCAACGTGACGCCCGGCGTACTTTACGACGTGACGCCAGGTGTGGCGACGCGCTATCCTCGCTTGGGGCAGATGTTGTATTCCTCGCAATCGGGTAAGTCGAATTTCAATGGCTTAAACCTGAAACTCGAGCGCCGGTTCAGCAGCGGCTTTCAGATCCTGATGGCCCATACCTACGCCAAGTCGATCGACACTGACTCGGCGGGCGCGTTCGGTTCGCCGAACCTGAATCCAGCCAATTTCCAATTGGACAAAGGTCCTTCTGACTTCGATATCCGCAATCGCTGGGTAACTAGTCTCGTGTACGAATTGCCGTTCGGCAAAGGCAAGCGCTTCTTGAACGACATCGGCAAGGTGGGCAATACCGTCGTCGGCGGCTGGCAGTTGAATACGATCTCGTCTTGGCAAACCGGCGTCCATCGCAGTGTAACTTCCACTAACTTGACGGGCATTTCCTATGTTACTCAGCGCGCCGATGCGACCGGGCTCAAACCGCTATCGAGCTTTAACGGCGTTAACCCGCAAAATGGCTTTGGCGACAACAACAAGGGCTTGTATTGGTTCAACCCGAACGCCTTTTCGCCAACCTTGCCCCTGAAGTTCGGTACGTCGGGCCGCGACATCGTCACGGCACCGTCGTGGTGGAATACCGACTTATCGGCGTTCAAGAACTTCACGTTCCGCGAAGGGATGACGCTCCAATTCCGGGCCGAGGCCTTCAATGCCTTCAACACCGCCAAGTTCTTCCCGCCGGATATGAGCGCGGTAAGTCCAAACTTTGCGCGACTGCTGAGCGCGGATCGTCCCCGCGTGATGCAACTCGCCCTCCGCTTCAGCTTTTAAGCCATCGGATGAGCCCTCGGATGCCCCGCTTTGTCGCGTCGGGCTCCCCCAGGGCATTCAAAGTAACTTGTCCCTTCCCTCTCGCTGACGCCGGGATCCTCGACGGCGGTATGCTGTCAGAGTCCGTCTGAGTTTTTTACCGCACCAATAAGGATTGGAAAATGACCCTGAATCGACGAGAGTTTCTAGCTGCCACCGCAGCCGCCCTGCCCGTCACCCTGAGTGCGTTGACTGGGGACTCCGGCCCCATCAAGCTATCAGTGGCCACCTTTTCTTTGCGCAGCTTCCCGCGCCCGGAAGCCATCAAGATGATTCAGCAATTGAACATCAAGTTCGCCGACGTGAAAGATATGCACCTGGCCATCAAGGATGGCACCGAGGAGAGCTGGAAAGCGGGTGCCAAGGAATTCCACGATGGCGGCATTCAGCTGATCGGCTGCGGCAACGTGAGCATGCAGAAACCAGAAGATCTCCGGCGGGCTTTTGAATATGCCAAAGCCTGTGGCTTCCCGACGATTATCTGCGCCCCCACCCACGAACAGTTGCCGGCCATCGAGAAGCTGGTAAAGGAATTCAACATCAAGATCGCGATCCACAACCATGGCCCGGAAGATAAGCACATGCCAACGCCCCAGAGCGTGCTGGAGGCGGTGGAAGGCATGGACCCCCGCATGGGCCTCTGCATCGACATCGGCCACACGGCGCGCACCGGCGCCGACAATGTCGAGTGGATCGCCAAAGCCGGCCCGCGGCTGCACGAGATGCACTTCAAGGATTTGAAAGACCCGCACAATGCCGACCTCAATACCGCCCGGGGCAGCCAGGTGGACGTCGGCGACGGCGTCCTGCCGATTCCGGCGATCTTCAAGCAACTCGCGAAACAGAAGTACCAGGGCTATTGCTCGCTCGAGTACGAGATCAATGGCAAGGACCCTCTAGCCGGAATGCAGAAGTCGTTTGCCTATATGCGGAAGGTGATTACGGAGTTGAAGCTCGCGTAGCTCGAATCGTAGGACGAAGCGCCGATGATCCGGCGGCCTTGCGGCCTTAGAACGTGAACCGCAAGCTCAGCTGCAAACGCCGGACGTTGGTGCCATCCGGAAAGCCGGCGCTCGCCGTCCCTTCCCCATAGTTAGCCACCGGACCAAGCGTCGTACCGCCCGTGACATTGAACAACTGGGCGCGCCGGGCCGTATCGCTGGGGGTATTGAAGATATTGAAGCCTTCAAAATTGAAAGCCATTTTGTAGCGCTCGGTGATGGCGAAGGTCTTCGACAACCGCGCATCCACGCGGCGCGCCTGGTCGACGTCCAGGAAATTTCGCGGGATAAATGGCACGCGGTTGTCGCCGCCCAAGCCGTTGAGCGAGCTGGTGAAGGCGGCGGGCAGTCCGGGAATGACGATGCCCGCGCCATTCACCGTGGGCGTGGTGCCGAAGGCGCTGGCGAACGTCCCCAGCATCGCTAATTGCCAGTCGTTCACCACGTACTTGGCAAACGCGCTGTTACGGCTCCAGGGTTTATAGGCCAAGGTCTGGGCGACGACGAGACGATGCCGCTGGTCGAGCCCCGAAGAGCCCTTCTCACCGCGATAATCGCCATTCACGAACGAAGTCGGTCCGCCGCTGAAAAACAAGTTCGATCCGCCATTACCCAGGTTCTCGTCAATGGTGTGCGCCCAGGTATAGCTCAGGCTGCCGCCAGCCACCAGCGGTCCCAGCTCGAGTTTACGGTTGGCCACCTGCACCAGCAAAGCGTTGTACCAGATGTTGCTCGCGCCTTCGACGACATTCACCCGCTGATAACGAGGGTCCACGCGATTGGCCAGGCGATACACCGGCGTGGTGAACGAACCCACCTGATTGCCCGCCGCATCATTGACGCGATAGGTGACTGGATCGCCCGTGGGCCCCACATTGGCGTCGCGAATGCTCAACATGCGCACGCCGCGATTGAAAGCCCAACTCATGGTCAGGCTCGTCCGCCGGCCCAAGGATTGCTCGACGCCCAGGTCGCCCTGCATCGTATAAGGGGTCCGGAAATTTTCACCGGCGTAAGTGATGCTGCGGCTGCCCGCAGTGAGCCCGGCACCGGAGCCGAGCACGTTCGGAAACACCGGACCAGCGGCCAGCGCGGCAGCATTATTCCCCTGCAAATTGAAGCTCTGCTGCTGCACGTTGGCGATGTCGAGATTCGTGATCAAGGCCCCCGGGAAACGCGCGTAAAACATGCCCCAACTGGCCCGCAGAATCGTCTTGTCAGGTACGAGGGCGTAGGAGAGTCCCGCTCGGGGAGCGAAGTTCTTCTTCGGCTCCGGGATGTGGCCCGTGCGCGGATATTCCTTGATAAAGTCCGCCGGCTGCGTGAAGGTGGCCAGTTCATAACGCAAGCCATAGTTCAAGGTGAGACGCTTGGTGGCACGAAACTGATCCTGGACGAAAAAGTTATAGTCGCGGATCCAGACTTTAGAAAGCGCTGCGCCAAAGTTCTGGTTGTAACTCTGCCAGCGCTTGGCACCGGTCGGGTTGTCTGAAAGGTCGAGGGCGAAGTTAGTGACACTCGCATAGGTGTAGGTGCCTCGGGCATTGAGTAACTGGTCCTGCACGTCGCGAGTTTGTGCAAGATCCGCGCCAACTTTAATCAGATGACGGCCCCAGGTTACCGACAGGTTGTCGGAAAACTGGAAGCGATCCTCCGTCGGCTGCACCCGCGGCAAATAGTTACCGGCCCCCAGGTTCGAAACGCCATTGATCGTCAGCGTGCCGGAGAAGCCGGTATACGGCAAGTAGTCGGCGTTGAAGTCATCGAAAAGCCGATCCTTAAACCAGCCAAAGCGGAACTCATTCACCATGGTGTTGGTAGGCAAGGACGTCAGAGCCACCCGGCCATTGCGCGTCCGCACCGTCGAGAGCCCGTTGTTGCCAATCGCCCCGCCATTGTTCAGCACTGCGCCGCTTTGGATGCCGTTCGGTGCAATCCAGCGCAGATAGTTGAAGCTGGTGCTCAACGTGTGGCGATCGTTCAACCGGTAATCGGTCTTGAGAAAAAACAGCTCCTGGTTGGCGGCGCGCGGGATCACCACATTGAAACGGTCAATAAAGCGTTTGGCGTTCGCGCACTGCGCGGCGGTGGCCGTGCAGACCGCATTGTACACGCCATTGCTGCTGAACAAAGGCTGAAACGTGTGGCTCGACAGCAGGGGAAAGTCGCGGCGCGTGATTTCCGTATTGAAAAAATAGAAAAGCTTGTCTTTCTTGATCGGCCCGCCGATCGAGCCACCGAACTGGTCGCGCCGTTCGTCGGTACGGAAAGCCGCATAACGGTCGCGCGCATTGAAGTTCTGATTGCGGAAGAACCAGTAAGCCGTGCCGTGAGTGCTATTGCCCCCGGACTTCGTAACCGTGTTCACCACCCCGCCCGAGGCGCGCCCAAACTCGGCCGATCCGCCCGTAATCACCTGAAACTCCTGCACCGTGTCTTGCGACAGGTTGGTCGAAATGCGCGTCCGCCCGCCATTCTCGTTGTAATACTGATTCGTGCTGTCGTTGCCATCTTGCAGAAAGGCGTTGCCCCCGGGGATCCCGCGGAAAGTGATCCCGCCGAAGCTGCCGTCGTTGGTGACACCCGGCGTCAGCAACACGAACGAGTCCACGCGGCGGCCGTTGATCGGCAAGTTGAGAATCTGGTCGGCATCCACCACTTGGCTCACGCCGGTCTTCGACGAATCGACGACGGGCCCTTGGGTCGTCACTTCCACCGTCGTCGCATCCATGCTGACGGTAAGCGCGAACTGCATATCCACCAGCTGCCCCACCTGCACGGTGATGTTCTTGGCTTCCGAACGGCCAAAGCCGGGCCGGTTGATCGTCACCTGATAGCCCGAAGCGGGCACCAGCGATCCGGCGGTGAAGATGCCCGCGTGATTCGTGGTTAATCTGCGGCTGACGCCCCGTTCCAAGTTAGAGACGACCACTTCGGCGTCAGGAATGCGAGCACCGCTCGCGTCGCTCACCGTGCCCGTGATGCCACCTAAGCCCGCCACGGATTGGGCGTAGGTGACGAAAGTGAAGAAGGAGAGCGTCAACAGGATTCGAACGGGCGTGAGAAGCATGGAACTTCCCCTATGCTAGCGAATCGTCATGAAATTCACATGACAGCTTTCGCCACCGCACAGCGAATTGGGCCCAGGAAGGTTGCTAGGCTGGAATTAGAGCTATGAAATTGTATGATTTAGACCCCGGCGCGCAATGCCCCGAGATTTGCCGGATGATTGTGGAGATTCCCATGGGCTCCAGCAACAAGTATGAGTATGACGGCGATCTGGAGATGTTTCGACTGGATCGGGCGTTGTATTCACCCATGCACTATCCCGGCGATTATGGCTTCATCCCGGGGACGCTGGCCGAGGACAACGATCCGCTCGACGTATTGTGTCTGCTGCAGGATCCCAGTTTCACCGGCTGCCTGATCGAAGTGCGGCCCGTCGGCATTCTGCGGCTGCGCGACGAGCACGAAGGCGACGAAAAGGTGCTGGCCGTGCCAACCAAGAATCCGCGCTACGACCAGATCCATACGATGGATCAAGTGGGTTCGCACGTCTTGCGGGAGCTCGAACATTTTTTCTCGATCTACAAAGAGCTGCAAGGCGCGGTGATGCAGTTGGACGGCTGGGGCGGCCCCATGGAGGCACGCAAGACGATTGTGGAATGCCGGCAACGTTATCTTGACCATCGTGAGGCGGCTAAGCCCCCGCTTCCTAAGCCGTAGGACATACTGTGAATATGAAGCTGATTGCCTTCCTCTGCCTCGCCCTCACCCTAACCGGCCAGCAGCAATGGCGCACCGTCACTGACCTTCCGGGCGTCAATTTCACCGGACTCACCGCCACACAAAAGGCCCACGTTCTCACCGTCCTGCGCGAATTCGGCTGCGCCTGCGGCTGCCAGATGGAAGTTGCCCGCTGCCGCGTCGAGGATCCTCCCTGCAGCCAGAGTACGGCCCTGGCTCGCATCGCCGTCGAAGCCGCCAAAGCCGGCCAGGACATCAAAGCCGCGCTCGCCGCCTCCCCGCTCGTCAAAGCGGCGGCGAGTCGCAACCGCCTGCTGCTCGATCCTGTCGTCATCGCCACCGACGGCGCACCCGCCAAAGGTCCCTCCACGGCGCGCATCACGCTGGTCGAATTCTCTGACTTCCAATGCCCCTTCTGCGTCCGCGCCGTCAGCCAGCTCGAAGCCGCCTTGAAGGCCTATCCCCACGACGTCCGGTTTGTCTACAAACAGTTTCCTCTCGATAGCCATAGCCAGGCCCGCGTCGCCGCCCAAGCCAGCTTGGCCGCGCACGCCCAGGGCAAGTTCTGGCCCCTGCATGACCGCATGTACGCGCAAAGCCGCCAAATCAACCGCGCCAACATCCTCGCCTGGGCCAAAGAGTTCGGCCTCGACATCCCCAAATTCACCGCCGCCCTCGACGCACCCGCCACCGCCCAAGCCGTCGACCGCGACTTGGCCGAAGGCCAGCGCATCGGCGTCGAAGGCACTCCCACCCTGTTTATCAATGGTAAGAAGTACCAAGGCGCGCTCGACCCCGCCTCGCTGCTGCCAGTATTGGCCAAGGAATTATCGACGCCTTAGATAACCTTTGCCGTGGAATCCTCGTCTCTCCTTGAAGCTCTCCGATGAAACTACAATAAAAGAGTTCGGTTTACCGGCAGGCGCAGGTACGATCGTGAATCGAGAGGTAGAGGTTTTGAAGATGCCCGTGAGTGAAAAACCGAAGTCGAACCCCATCCCGAGACGCGCAGTGCTGCGCGGCGTGGGAGTCACGATGGCGTTGCCATGGTTCGAGTCCCTCCAGGCCGCCACCACCACGCCCGCCGAGTTCCCCAAGCGCTTTGGCGTGCTGTTCATGGGCAATGGCATCAACGAAGACCATTGGAGCGCCGAAGGCAACGGCGTCGACATGAAGCTCAGCAAGACGCTCTCCGTTCTCGAGCCCATCAAGAGCAAGATCAACGTCATCGACGGACTCTACCTGAAGATGGCCACCGGCCAGGGCATTCATCCCGGGCAAACCGGCAGCCTGCTCTCCGGTGCGACGATTCATAAGGGTCCGATCATTCATGCCGGCACTACCATCGACCAGATGATCGCCAACCGCGTCGGGCAAGATACGGCGCAGCAGAGCCTGGTGCTCGCCTGCGAGCAGCCGATGACCGGCTATCACGAGAGCAACTTCTCGATGGCTTACAGCTCGCACATTTCCTGGCAGAGTTCTGACTCGCCCGTACCCAATGAAGTCTACCCCTCGCTCGCCTGGGACAGCCTCTTCGAGAACCGCGGCAGCCTGCGCAATTTGAGCATCCTCGACCGCGTGAAGGACCGGGCCGGCGCCCTCGGCCGCAAGATCAGCTCCACCGACAAATCGAAGCTCGACGAGTACCTCAACAGTGTCCGCGAGGTGGAACGCCGCATCGAGAGCACCCGCAAGAACAAGGACACCGCCGAAGACGCCGCCAAGGGCAGCAACCGCCCCGCCTGGACCATGGATCGTCCCGCCAACGGCCTCCCGGAAGATCTCCGCGAGCACGCCCGCCTTATGTGCGACATCGTCGCCATCGCTTTCCAGACCGACAAAACCCGCGTCGCCACCCTGCTTCTGGCGCGCGATCTCTCGGCTCTGTACTATCCGTTCTTAGAAGTGAAGGACGGCCATCACGCCGCTTCGCACAACAACAACTCCGATGGTTACGAGCGCATCGCGCGCTTTCACTTGAGCCAACTCGCCTATCTCGCCGGCAAGCTCGACGCGATGCCGGAAGGCGATGGCACGGTCCTCGATCACTCCTGCCTGATGTGGATCAACAATCTATGGATCGGCCGGCGGCACGATAACTCCCGCCTGCCCATCGTCCTGGCCGGCGGCTTGGGCGGCACCCTCAAAACGGGAAGGTCCCTCAGCTACTTAAAAGCGGGCAACGAGAATCGTAAGCTGTGCAGTCTATACCTTTCCCTAATGGACCGCATGGGAGTAAAGCTAGATCGTTTCGGCGACGCCGAAGCCCGCCTCGAGAACCTATAGCCTCGCCCGCCTAAGCTAATTACGGTGTCCTCACTCCGGCTCCGGTGGCATGGCCCCAACCGAAGATTGACGCCCTATTGACGACGAAACGCCCCGCCATCCTTTTCAGGCGGTCGCAGCCCTAAGTACTTCGACCGCCTGAAAAGTATCTTCTGTCCGTCATCGCTCGTATCTCATAGACTTGCCATAAGAACATATTCACCCGGTCGTGGCCCTAGTGTCCAGTTCGGACCTGATCAAGTCCAGCCGTCGGCGCGGGGTCCCTAGCCACTTGTCTGGTTAAAGAGGCTGCGGATTTATCCCGCCAATGGGGTCAGTAGGGCGTCGGCGCGGGCAGGACTCGGCACCGCCGGTGTAGCGGTCAAAGCCAGGCTCTCAAGAAGTTCGGCCCACCCATCGCGGCTGTGTCCAGGATTGCTCACTTCCTCGGGCGGATCTTCCCCCCGGAACCAAA